>NZ_JBSGCD010000010.1:0-268225 GCF_053601675.1 Micromonospora sp. NPDC004704
GTCAGAAGGGTGTTGATGTCTGTCGTCACAAACGGATCATCGACACCCTTCGTCATTCCCGCGACTCAGGGATAGTTAGGACTTACTCGTCTAGGCGAGGCGGCAACCGGCGCCGGCCATGCCGGTGGTGCCGGCGCTCGGAGGTCGTCTACGTCCTCGACCATGGCGTCGAACCCTACGAACGTGACCCGGCGGTGTCTGAAGCCCTGATCCGGTGGGCCGCGATCAACCAGATGATCCGCCGACTCACCCGAGGAGACCCAGCCCGGCGACAGCAACGACGCACCCTCCATCAGCCCGACTGACAGGCCTCTCATCAGGCACTACGCTCGGTAGCTTCCAACAGGTCCAAGGGGACATCTGGGTCGGGAGTCGACCCAACTACTTGGCCTGTTCGGCGAGCCGATCGGGACGAATGACGATCGTGCTGATGGTCCCGTCTCCCCACACCGTTGTGTTGAGCATTGCCCGGTGATCCAGAGAGAGCATGGAGAATTCAGGTACGAACCGGTCAGTGAAGAGTCCCGCGAAACCGCTTCTCAGCGTGGTCGAGCCACTCCCTGCCAGGTCCCATGCATCGGACAGGCGGACCCTGACCCAGGCGTACTCGGGTTCGACCCCGTCAGGGTCGCTGTAGTTGACGGCGAGGAGAAGTTCTTGCCGGTGGTCGATGAGGCCGTATTCCGTGGCCATCCGCCACCAACCGGTGTTGACCCTCGCTGGCATCTCGGGATCGTCAACGTCGACCACCTCGTCCGGATGGGAGTCGAACCTCCCGTGCTCCGGCCCGCAATTTGCCGGTGAGTAATGAGGCGGTGGCGGCGGCAGCGGCAGGGTGACGTCTTCGCGTACGCGGCCCAGGAGCACGAGTCCAGCCGGGGCGAGGTCCGCTGCGACGGCAGCATCAGTGAGAGACACTGCGGGATGCTAACCGAAGGGCAGCAGGATTATCGGAGCGGTGGCGCTGAAGGTCACCGACGTCAGTTGAGGCCCGCGCCCATGGTGCTGCACGCCACCGGCATCCAGCGTTGCGCCCGTCTATACCCGGATCACCGAAGGACCCGCACTCACCGACGCCCCGCCCGACAGCCCTCTCCCACACGCATTGAGGGCCCGCGAGAAATTTCGTTGCGGCTCGGTCCTGCAAGGCGCTTCGGTGGCATCCGCGCATCGGCATTTTCAGCGTCGTTTCAAGTGCAAATACCGATACCTTTCCGGATTCGCCAAGACGGCTTCAGCGGGGTGGCAGTGGTGCGACCGGGCGAACCGAGGTGAAATCGGCGTGCTCGTACCGGGTGGCTGCGAGGAGCAGCAGCCACTCGTCGCAGCCCTGCCACGGGTAGAGGTCGGCGGCTCCGCCACGTACGGTCCGGGGCCCGTCGCCCGTCCGTGGGCGCGCGTCTACCGGCGCGCCCGCGAACCCGGGGATCCAGACGTCGGTGCAGAGCTCGTTCGCCGACCCCATCGCCGCCAGCCCGAACGCGTTCTCCCCGGCTGCTGTCCGTATCTCGTCCCCGAAGTCGTCGAGCAGATGCTCCTCGCCGGGCTTCCCGTCGCCGCGGAAGGTCAGCGTGGTGGTGCCAGCTCGGGCGGCGTATTCCCACTGCGCCTCGCTGGGCAGCCGGAACGGCAGCAGCTTGAGCAGGTCGTCCAAGTCGTCTTCGAGTCGGGCGGTGGCAGTGTCCGACTCGGTGTAGGAGTCCTCGTACTCGGGCAGCCAATGCCGGACCTGCGCCACCGTCAGCGGGTGCCGGGCGATCAGGAAGGGCTCGACCCGGACCTCGCGCACCGGCTGTGCGTCCCCGGCGCCGGCGAAGAACGGCTCCAGGGTGTCCTCGACCCCGCCGCTGTGCTCGATGACGCGTACCGCGTCCAGCTCCGCGTCGGACAAGCCCATCCGGAACGTGCCGCCCGGCACCTTCCGGAACACCACGCCCGACGGGGCGTGCCGCCACGCCGGGCGCCCGGCCACGATCTCCTCGGTCCACATGGCGGCGAACGCTAGCAGTCCGGTCGCCGGTCGCTCTTTCCCGACGGCCCCCGCAGCTCTCGCGTAGATCAACTGCTGGCGATGTTCCTTGATCAGACGCTACCGGTATCCGGACTCCTCGAGGGCTGGGTGCCGGGCGCTATGAGATTCGAGTGAGGGCGACGGTGGCGCGGGCTCGTACGGCGTGGTCCGGGTCCTGGGTGAGGGTGGTGATCAGTGGTCGTGCACCGGTCCAGGTGCAGCCTCCCAGCGCGGTTGCCAGGTCGGCGCGTACGGCGGCGGAGGTGTCCGAGGCCAAAATCCACAGTGTTCAGGTCAGGCTCGGGTCGGCGTTCTTGGCGAGGGCCACGGCGATGGCGGCGCGCACGTGCTGGTCGGGGTCGCCGGCGCGGTCTTGCAGAGCATCGACTGGTCCACCCAGGCTCCCGAGCCCACTGGCCGCGCCAGCGCGTACCTCGGGCTCGGCGTCTCCGAGCAGTAACAGGAGGGCGGCCGTCGCAGCTGGCCGATGGTCTGGGGCGATGGGCAGGTGGCCGATGGTCTCGCCCAGCGCGGCGCGGACGTGCGCGGCGGGATCGCGAGTCAGGGGTAGGAGATGATCGACGGCGTCCGGGTCAGCGAACCAGCGCAGATGCAAGACTGCGGATCGCCGGGTCCGGTCGTCCGGGTCGTGTAAGGCGGACAGCATCAACTCGTACGCGCGCCTGTCGCCCTTGAGGCTTGTCAGAGAACCCAGCACGGTCCGCCGGATCTGAGGGTCAGCGTCAGTCAGCGCCTGTTGCAGCACGTCGACGTCGCTGGGCCGGATGAGGTAGCCAAGGGCCCACAACCCGGCGCCTCGTAGGTCACGATGCTCGGCGGCGATGAACGACAGTGCGGTAGGCCGGCAGCCCGCCGGATCGGCTTTCATGATGTTAGCCAGCCAGGCGCAGAGGTCATCGCGGTCATCGCCGGGCAGGGGACGAGCGAACGCGCGTAGCAGCAGCGGGAACGCCGCGGTGCCGCGCAGCTCGGCCAGGATATAAACCATCAAGTCCCGGCCGTACCAGTTGTGCTCGTCGAGATAGCGCTCCAACGCGGCCTGCACGGGCGGCACTAACGAATGGTCGCCGCTTCCGGCCAACTCCTCGACCGCTGGCCATGGATCGCCGTCGAGCGTATCGACATGGCGCAACACCTCATCGAGCGTCACCTGAACCGCCTCCAGCGCCTGCCGGTGCCGGCTGCGGCTAGTGCGAAGGCTACTCCACGCGAGCACGACTTACGCCCGCCCCTCGCCGTACCCTGATGGGGACTGCACCGGGGCCGACCGACGCAGCGCGACCGGCACGCCTTGCCCGAGCGCGCGGTCTGCGGCAGATCCGGACGCTTGCCACGATGCGCCCGTCGCACGCAGGCAGGAGCGGCTGCCGCACTGCCGAGATCCATCGAGGATCTGCGGCGGGCGCGAGTACGACCACCTCCGGAGCACCGCCCTCGGCGATCCGGTGGCCCTGATCCGGGTCGATGACGCAAACGCCGCCAACGCCCCGGCGCGGCATGCCCCAGGAGAGGGTCCAGCGGCCGGCGTGCAAGGGCACTTGGGTCCAGCCTATGACGAAAGGTTGTTACACGGACGGGTCCCACGCGATGAGCTGGTCGAAGATGCGGCGGTCGCCTTTTAGCCTCAGGGAATCCAGCGGTATGCGGTTGTAGAAGACCAGGACCAGGTCACTGGCCGTGCCCTGGGCGGAGGCGTCGGGGGTGTCCGGGCCCTCGCCGGCATCGGGCCTGGGCAGGCGGGCGGCCCATGCGCCGTCCTGGGAAAGCCGAAGGCGCCAGGAGGGGCCCTCGGTGGCGTGGTATTCGACGACGGCGGGTTCGTGCGGCCAGGCGACCGTTGTTGAGCAGAGGGTGAACTGGCAGTCGTCGAAACCGTCGAGGGCGACCTCCTCCGGTAGCGGCTGCGGGACACCCACGGTGAGCTGGGCGTCGTACGTGTACACCGCGATCTCGTGAATTTGGCGCCGGGCCCAGGCGCCAGAGGTTTGCGGGGACTGCGAGTCACCCCACCACGTCCAACAATCGCGCTCCGGGCCGGCCTCGCGGAGCACGCTCGCCAGTTGCTCGATGGACTCGGTCCACCAGGCCAGCAGAGCGTCGCGTTCCCGAGGCGCACCCGCGCCGCCCTCCCAGACAGACTTCTCCGGGGGACCGTCTGCAGGCCCAGCGGCGACGACGGCGGCTGCTTTGCGGCGGCCCATACCGACGTGTTGCACGAGATCGAACAGCGTCCGCTCGGGATGGGTTGGCACCTGCATGTCGAGGCTGGGTGCCGCGGCGACCGCGGCGCGGAAGGCGGTCGACCGTTCGTCAATGAGCCGCAGCTGCTCAGAGAACGTCAAAGTCTTTTGCACTCCGGCTTTCTACCAGTGTGCTCCGACGGCCGGACAGCGATTTTCGCAGCCGACGCCGCCTGACCTGAGGGATACAGGTCAGGCGGCTTGATTGATGGGCGGCCAAAGCAGCCCGGCGACCTCGCCTACGGGAGCCCACGGAGGCTCGCCGGCCCGCGGCAGGGCGTGCTCGGCGGGTCAGAGCGATGCCGGAGAGTCGCGGCTCCGACGGGCACTGAGTATCAGTCGATTTCGGGCAGGATCAGCGCGGTGAAGGCGATGAGGGTCAGGCCGAGCCAGCCGAGCGAGACCCTGGGGGCCCGGACACCGATCGCTTCGAGCGCGAGGGCGATGGTGCCGAGGATGTAGAGGAATAGCGAAAGGGTCACGGCGGGCCTCCGGGCTTGGTGATGGACAGTGGTGAATCAGCGGACCACTACCCAGTGCGGAGCCTCGGCAACCTTCAAGATCTCAGCCAGCCAGTCCTCGACCGACGAGTCGAAGCTGTGGCTTCGCCGGTGGTGGACCGGACCCGGGAAGGACTTGGTCGGGCCGACCCTGCCGCCGGAGGTAGGTCCGGCAGGTGGGCTTCAAGCCGACGAGGGCCGAGGACGGCTCTGGCAGCCTGTTCTCGACCCTCGTGAGCCGATCCGGCGTACCGAAAGGGGACGTTGACCCTTGTTTTTACGTCGCCAACGGCTGTAATCCCGCGTCCGGCGAGGTTCCCTACGACCGGGGAAGTGGTCGGACGCCGTTCGAGAATGTTGTTGACGGCCGGCCGAACAGAACCGTTTTGGAGAGTCGGCGGACGTCGCGGGCGGCTATCCCTGGTTGACGACTTGACCGGAAGAGGCCGGTGACCGGCTCGGTGGTGTGGATGGCCTGCGTGTCACCGGGACGTTCGTCGAGTGGACAAAGTCTGCCAGGGGCGGTTATGGGGTGCTTGCCACTGAGGATCTCCGGGACCTCGACCGGGAGGGGACGGAATGGATCTTTCCGGTGTTGGCGCCGGAGATGCGGGCCGGCGATGCGTACCCTGGCTTCCCTGGGGACCCCCAGTGTTACATCTCTTGTCGCAACGCGGCGGAATTGAAGGGTTAACCAAATGGGGTACACCGGGCGGATCGTGGTCGCGCGTTCGGATCGGCCGCTGTCGGAGTTGACAGCGGTGCGGGGCGTGGACGCCCTGGAGGAGAGCGTCTTCGCAAACGGCTGGCGGTCGGCCACCCTGGACGGCGATGCCCGGGGTGCACTTCGGGGATTGGTGACCGAGACCGGGGCGCCTGTGCTGTCAGCCTATGTCATGGACAGCGACCTGGCGGATGTAGAGGCGCTCACGCCGGCCGGAGTCTCGTGGCACGCCTACCTCCACGAGCGGACGGCGATCGAATATGGTGCACCGCCGATAGAACAGCCGCTCGACGAGGTGGTCCGGAGGGCGCTTGCCTGGTCCGCCGAAGCGCACCTCACATCGTCCGAGAGTGCCATCGGCGCGGCGCTCGACGCACAGAACGTGTTCGTGGAGGACACCCTGGAAGAACTGCTCAACGCCCTGGGTATCACGCGGGCTCCATCCGGCGGATCGCAGGGAGGTCAACCAGCCGCAGCTCCCGCCCGGGTCGTTGACCGCCGTCCGGAGGTCACGGCGTAGGAAGGTGCCAGCCGTTGTCTGCCCGAAACAACCTGGGTCAAGTCTCCTGTATTCCGGCTGGGAAGACCATTGAACCGGCGCTGATCGCCGCCACGACCTGCGAAAGGCCGGCGCATAAGGTCGGCTCGACCTGGCGACCTTCGCGAGACTAGGACGGGGCAGGACATGGACCAGGGCACCCGCGACGAGATGCTCGGCCGCCTGGCTGAGGCAGTCCGGTCCGTCACGGTCGCACACCCGACGCGGGTGGCCGTCGACGGACCGCCCGCTGCCGGCAAGACCACGCTCGCCGACGAGCTGGCCGTCGTCCTGCGCGAACAGGGCCGCGACGTCATTCGCGCGACGATCGACGATTTTCTCTTCCCCCGGGCGCAGCGCTATCCGCGCGGAGAGTACTCGGCCGAAGGCTGCTACTTCGATGCCCACGACTACGACGCGTTGAACCGGGTTCTGCTCGATCCGCTCGGCCCGGGCGGAGATCGACGTTTCCAACACGCGGTTTACGACCGCACCGCGGATACTGCGCTGTCCCCGCCGGTCACGACTGCCACCGCCGACGCCGTGCTGGTCTTCGACGGCGTCTTCCTCATGCGCCCGGAATTGATTGTTCGATGGGATCTGGCCATCTTCGTGTCGACCGCGCTCGAAAAGACCGTGGATCGTGCCGTGATCCGAGAGCGCGGGGTGTCATCTCGCGCCGAAGTCGAACGGCGCTGGCGTGAACGTTACATACCCTCGCAAGAGTTCTACTTCGCCACGGTCCGCCCGACCCATCACGCCAACATCGTCGTGCACAACGACGAGCCCCATCAGCCGGTCTGGGAGACCCAAACACGTTGACCGCACCTAATTCGGTACATCCGGTCATCTCGGTGGTGTGTCGGCCGCCGCCCCGTGAAGCCGTCGGGGAGGCGAGAGCTACGGCCGAGTTGGTCCGGCGTCGACACCCGTGGCTACCACGCCGGGAAGGAAGTCATCGTCGCATCGTGACCGGCACCCCTACCCGCGATCGTTTCCCGTTCATCCAGAGACCCCCCGGCAGGCCTGATCTCCGCATAGGCTCAGGTCCTTAGTGGATCAACACGCAGCGGAGTTTGACACGCATGCTCAAAAGACTCTTTTCCGCCGGCCTCGTCGCCGTCGGTCTGATCCTCGTCGTCCCGGCCACACCGGCGTCGGCCGCGCAGATCTCCGGGCCGCTCGAGCCGCAGACCGGCACGGTCCGGGGCGTCTTCACCGACCGATCCGGCAACCCGATCGTCCACGCGTCGATTTCCACCAGCAGCCTGACCTACAACCACTGGCAGCGTTCGGCCTACACGGACGCGCAGGGGCGCTACGAGATGGATGACGTGCCGGCCGGCCCGGTCACGGTCCGATTCTCGGACGGCACCATCTCGCAGTACGCCCCCGGCAAGCCGAACGCGGACGACGCCCAGCGCTACACCGTGGTGCCGGGCCTGGCCACGGTGGTCGACGAGCGGCAGGTACCGACCGGCACGGTCCAGGGCCGGCTCACCGACCAGGCCGGCAACCCGGTGGCGCAGGCGTCGGTCTATCTCGACGCCAAGCCGTACTCGTATTTCGCGCCGGGCGCCACGACCGACGCCGACGGCCGCTACTCCATCACGCACGTGCCGGCCGGCGAGGTCACCCTGCAGTTCGTGAAGTTTCCGTTCCGCGTGTGGGCACACCAGGAGCACGGCCAGGCCGCCGCCAAGAGGTTCACCCTGCGCGGCAACCAGACGCTGACCGTGGATGAAAGCCTCCTGCCGACCGGCACCCTGACCGGGCTGATCACCGACGCGGAGGGCAACCCGGCCCAGACCAGCGTCGTGGCATACGAGGTCGACGGCGACGGCAACTACAACACCAGCACCGGGGCGGACGGTCGGTTCTCGCTCACCGTGCCCGCCGGACGCTGGCGGGTCTCGCTCAACGCCCGCCAATGGGTGCCCGGAAAGATCGACGAGGCGGCGGGCAAGATCTTCCGGGTCGCCGTGGGGCAGTCCGTCGAGGTGAACGACTCGCTCCGGCCGACCGGTGCGCTCCGTGTCGAGTTGCGGGACGGCAGCACCAGGGTCGACCAGTATTCGTTTGCCCTCTGGCATGGCGGCACGAAGGTCGCGTTCGCGAACGGCACCAACGTTGGCTCCCGTACCTTCGAGGACCTCCTGCCGGGCGACTACCTGTTCAGCTACGACGATTACTTCGCCCCCGGCACGCTCCGGATCGAGGACGCCGTCCCGGTCAAGGTCCGGGCCGGACGGACCAGGACGCTGGAGGTGACGCACCCGGCGCGGTCCACGCTCTCGGGCCGGGTGACCCTGCCCACCGGGGAGCCGGCGCCCGCGCTCTCCGTGCAGGCCGACGTGATCGCTGACGGCGTGCACCAGCGCCACACCGTCCAGACGGGTACGGACGGCGAGTGGCAGATGACCGGTGTGTTCCCGGAGTCGTACCGGATCACGCTCGCCAACTCGTCCCGTGAGCTCTCCCAGGACGGCGGCGAGGTAACCGTGGCAGCGGGGGGTTCTGCGTCGGTGAACTCGACGTGGCACACCGGTGGCTCGCTCGTCGTCAGCGCGGTGGACGCCACCACGGGCGCCCCGGTCGGCAACTACTGCGTCGCGGTGGTCGCGAAGTTCGACGACTTCTGCACCCAGGGCTCGACGGTGACCGTAGCGGGACTCGCCGCGGGCCCCACCCTGGTCACGCTGAACATGCTGGACGGCAGTGACTACCTCGGCAAGAAGGACGTGCCGGTCACCATCCCGGCCGACGGGCGGGCCACGCTGACCATCCCGGTCGAGATCGGCGGCCGGTTCAACGCGCGAGTGGTCGACCGTGCGACGGGGACGACGGCGGGTGAGAGCGTGTGCTTCTACGCCGTACTGCCGGGTGCGGGTGGCACCAGCGAGCGCGCATCCGCCTGCACCAACAAGCAGGGCATGGGCACCAGCGGCACTCTGGCGCCGGGCACCTACCAACTGTTCGTCAAGCCGCCGGACGGCAGCGCGTACGGGGCGCAGTGGTTCACCCCGGAGGGCGGCACCGGCGACCAGAGGCAGGCTGCCAAAATCAATATCAAGGCGGGCAAGACCACTCGGCTCGGCACGATCCAGTTGGACCCCGCAGGGTCGGTCACCGGCGTGGTGCGCGACCCGGACGGCCAGCCGGTGGAGCACGTCGAGGTCGGGGTCACGGCCTTCGAGATCCCCCGGTCGGAACTCTTCCCTGAGGGCACGGACAACGAGGGCAGATACACGGTCAGGAACCTCGGGCCGTACGCGTGGCCCCTGCTCTTCACACCGATCGCCGATCTGCCGCGGCAGTGGTCCGGTGCGACCGGCAACCGGTTCCAGGCCGAGGCGGTGCCGGTCACCAGTGGCGCGACCAGCACCTATGACGCCACGCTGTCGGCGGGTGCCAAGGTCACTGGCACGGTTACCATCGCACCCGGCGACACCGCCTGGAGCGGCGGCCGGCTGAAGGCACGCGGCGTGAACACCGGCGACCTACTCGCCGTCGGTGATGTGGCAGGTCAGGGCGGCACCTACGAATTCCGAGTGATCGGCGGTGGCCCGGTCAACCTGGAGTGGTACTTGGCCGACCCGGTGACCAAGTCGACCGGCTGGCACGACGGCAACCCGGTGCGGGTGCCCGCGAACGGCCGCGAGCAGCTCGACCTGACCATCGGCTGAGCCGTGGGGACGGGCCGGCGACCGCCGTCGCCGGCCCGCCTCCGCTCCGGACCAACGCCCGTCGGGGCGAACTCCGGGGGATTCGGCTACTTCTCGCCACGACCTGCTTCAGGGGTCGGTTCGACCGCAAACTGTTGTCCGGAGGCGGCCAGGGCTGCCATCAGGTCGGGAAACTCGTGTGGCGACTTGGAGAACAGCGCTTGGAAGACCGGGCGGCGGGAGACCGCGACGGCGATTCGCTGCCACCCTTGATCGTGATGCGGGTCCGGAAACCGCTTGGCCACCCGGTTTGCATGGTCAATCGCCCCGGCCATGATGTCGGCCACCAGCAGCGCTCGATCACGGTTAGGGTCGTCGTCGGCGAGGGGACGGCCTTCCAGCACGTACGACCGGAGTTAAGGATGCTCGAAGATCATCATCAGGGCCTGGTCGTACCGCTCGCTCGCGGAGTTCAGCGCCTCATACCGTCCCATCAGGTTGGTGATTTGCGTCTGCTCCCGCAACTTGCTGGTCTGCCGCGCGAGCAGGAGCAGGGAGACCACTACCGCAATCGCGCTTACCGACTCCGCAATGTCCCCGAGCATGGCTCTCCCCGCAGTCGTCGTCTCCCTTCAGGATAGGAATCGGCCTCAAGAACGTGGCGGTCGCCGGGCTCAGGCGAGGCCCCGGGTGGGCTGTGCCGGCAGCATCGGCGCCGGCACAGCCCACCGTGATTCGCGCCCAACGCGAACGGTTTCACGAACGAGATTTATGGCCGTGGGACGGATCTAGCGCTGCCGTGTGAGCAGTCCTGGCCGGTAGGGCAGGAGTCCGTAGTCGCCGCCGGAGCTGGGGGATCGGCCCTGGTAGAGCAACTGCAAGTTGCAGGGATTGATGGTCATGGTCTGATCGGCGTTGGTGCGGATCAGTTCGCCGTGGCTGATGTCGTTGGTCCAGGTGGCGCCGCTGTTGGCCTTGCCGGCGAAGGGATTGCTCTCGGTCGCGGCCTGCGGGGTCCACGAACCACCGAGACTGGTGGCGGTGAACGAGCGGAAGTAGTGACCCTGCGAGCCGATCGCCCCGACGATCATGAGGTATTGGTTCTGGCCCTGGATCTTGTAGACCTGAACGGCTTCGAACAGGTTGTTCGTCGTGTCGCTCATGATCACCGTCGAGGTGGAGCCGAAGCTGCCCGGGAAGTTCCCGATGGGCATGCTGGCGCGGTAGATCTTGCCGTTGTCCCCGGCGAAGAACAGGTACATGTTCGTGCTGTCACCGATGAGTGCCTGGTCGATGGGTCCCGTGCCGGAGCCGGAGATGCCGAACTGTGGCGACGCGCGGACGCCCGCGATCAACGTGCGACGAGCACGACTCGAGCCCGGTGTCCGACCGACGGAGCGGAATCTTCGACGTGTCCTACTCGTTTCGTCCCGGGTGTCGGTCGGGTAGGTGAGGGCATGGATCGCAACGTGGTCAAGGTGGTGCTCGCCGCTTGGGAACGACCCGACTTCCGGGCTGGCCTGCGGCACCTGATCGACCTTGACGAGGTGACGTCTCTGCTTGCCGCGCTGGCCGTCGACGATCACGACGACGAGGTGCGGCATCGGGCGATGGAGCTGCTGCGGTCGGCGCTGGAGACAGCGGAGATCCGTGGTGCGGTCCTGCTGCTGATAGAGACCGACGACATCCGGCGCAGCCTCGCGGACGCGATCTCGGACAACCTTACCGACCGCCCGGGTCTCGCGTCGTCGATCCGAGCGGCTCTGGACGATCCCGCTGTCCGCGCCGAGATCCGCGACGCCCTCGAGTCGCAGGGGTTGCGGACACTGGTGTGGAAGGTGGCGGAGGATGAGTTCCGCGGCCGTCGACTGACGCTGGTCGGGGAGGCGACGTTGCTGCTCCTCCGGCACCGGCCCGCCCGCCGGCTGGTTTGGGCGCTGAAGCGGCACGGCGTCATCCGAGAGTTGCGCCGCAGGCCCGCATCTGCCTGATCGGGCACGGCAACCGTCATCCGTGCACGCGGTGCTCTGGCTGCTGGTCGATGACGACCGTCGGCGTGTCGGCGGAGGGCATCACCATGATCGGTTCCTTGACCGCCGCAACGTAGCGGCAGGGCGGCCCCCTGATGGGTCGCTCCGACACGAACCAGTGCTGCGAAGCCGGTGCGGGTTCATGTTCGGCTGTGGTCAATTGTTCGGGTGACGGGGAGCGGAGGCGACGAGGCTCCGGCCGCGGAGCTGCTGCCGGCGTCCACCGCGTCGTGGGGGCCCGGCGTGGACAAACGGCCGAACAGCCTCATGCGCCTGGCCGACGGCGGATACGTCGGGTACGACGGCCTGATCGTCGCCACCGGGGTTCGTCCTCGTCGGCTGCCCGGTCGAGGCGGCCACGTGCTGCGGACCCTGCACGACGCCGTCGAGCTGCGCAAACGTCTCGGGCCGGGCCGGGCCGGGCCGGGCCGGCGCCTGGCCGTGGTCGGTGCGGGATTTCTGGCCGGGCACTACGCGACGCTGAGCCCCGAGCAGGAACGGGCACTGGCGCTCTGTGCGCGACGCCAGAGGACAATGGGCAGGACAGCGAAGAGAATGCTCGCGAGCCCGAGAAGGCTGATGGCCGCGGCGACGCCGGTCACATCGGCGATCAGCCCGGCGAGGGCGGCGCCGAGTCCGTGCGCGGTGAGGTTCGTGGACGCCGCGATGCCCATTCCACGGGCCCTTTGGTCGGCGGTGAGCAGTTCCGCGAACGTGGACACCGAGATGACGATGAGCACCGCCCACGCGGCGCCGCTGAGACCGAAGACCAGCATGATCAGGTACGGGTTGTCGAGCGTCACGACGGCCAGCAGCGGCAGACCGGGTGCGATGCACGCCACCGGGAACGCCTTCGGGTACTGGGCCGCGGTGACGTATGTGGCGAAGAGCCACAGGACCACCACGGCGAACAGCCCGGCCGAGGCCATGAACAGTCCGACCCACCGGGGGCTGAGGCCCACCTCGGCGGCGAGCGCCACGGCGAGCGCCTCCGGGGCGATGAGGAACAGGGCGGAGAAGGTCATCAGGAAGATCGCGCGCAGGGCCGGCGAGTGCCAGACCAGGCGGAACGTCGATGAGACGGCCGTCCGCTCGCCGGCCGCTGCGGCGGCCGGGCGGCGACGGACGAACAGTAGGACAATGATCGCCGACAAGGCGAAGGTGATGCCGTCGATGATCAGACAGGTGGTGGGGGCGAAGGCGGTGGCGAGGAAACCACCGGAGGCGAATCCGGCCAGCGTCGCGCCCTGGTTCAACGACTGCCGCAGTGCCATCCCGGCGCCGTACTGCTCCTGCGGCAGGATGTCGCGCAGCAGCGCGAGGCGAGCGGCCTGGTAGGGGCCGCTCAGCAACGCCGACGTCGCCACCAGCCCGCACAGCAGCGGCAGCGGGGCGCCGGGAACCGCCATGGCAAGTACGACCACCGCCCGGATCGCGTCGATCACCACCAGAACCTCACGGCGGGGCCGACGGTCGGCCACCGACGAGAGCAGGATCCCGCCCACGACGGTGGGCAGGTACGTCAGCGCGTAGGTCAGCCCGCTGAGCCCGGCGGATCCGGTACGTCCGAAGACCAGCAGGGCCAACGCCACCCGGGCGAGTTGGTCTCCGAGCACCGACAGCAGCTCGGTCACGGCGATGGCGCGGAACTCTCGATTGCGCAGCAGCGTTCTCATGGCGCGGCGTCCCTTCCGGTCCGGGTCCCGGTTCGACACGATGTCGCCCAGACACTGCCACCGCGCACTGAATCGCCTCTTCCTTCACGGAGGGCTCCGGGTTCAGTGCCTGTCAACTCGTCGATGGTTGGCTATGCCTCAGCACTGATGACCCTGAGGAGGTGGCCATGAAGAAGCTCACGCCGTACTGGTGATCCGAAGGTGCCAGCAGGCTGCCCGAGATGGCACGCCTACGTACTGGCAGCCCTGGTGACGGCCGGCGGAAGTCTCTTCGGGGGACACCGCCGGCCGCTCCCCCGGGGCGGACACCGATGGCCCTTCGGCCTTCCGTGTCGCCCGAAGGGGACGTCTCGGCGATGCCGTTATCAGGGCCAGGGGTTGAACGGTGGCGGTGGATCCTCACCGCTGCAGTCGACGGCCGGTAACCACAGCACGAAGGTGCTGCCTACCCCGAGACGCGAGAACGCCGCCACCTGACCGCCGTGCGACTCGACGATCTGCCGGACGATCGCCAGGCCAAGGCCGGTACGCCGTTCCCGCAGGACCGAGCCGTTGTTGCCGGGTACGCCCCGCCAGAAGCGGTCGAACACGCGGGACAGGTCCTCCGGGGCGATACCCGGCCCCTCATCGGCGACCGCGAGCCACAACCACGACCCGCGGCGACCGGTCGCAACGGTCACCGTCGAGGACGCAGGTGCCAGCCGTACGGCGTTGGACAGGAGGTTCCCCGCCGCCCTGCGTAGGGCGTCAGGATCACCGATGAGATGCAGTCCCTCGTCACCGACCTGACGCAGATGCAGATGCAGCAGACGATCGGTGACGAAGGACTCCTCGGCGGCCTCGCGAGCGAGGATCGCCAGGTCGATGTCTGTGTCGGCCAGCGCATCGGTGTCACGTCGCGCGGTGGCCAGGAGATCCTCGACGAGCAGCGACATCCGCGTCGTTGCCCGGTCGACGACCGCGATGGCCCGTTCGCGTTCCTCGGCCGAGGCACCGGGCAGGGTCAGGGAGGCATCGATATGGGTACGGATGATGGCCAGCGGGCTGCGCAGCTCGTGCGAGGTGTCGTCGATCAACTGCCGCTGCGCCTGAAACGCGTTGTCGACCCGATCCAGCATCGAGTCGATGGTGTCCGCGAGGTCGCGCAGTTCGTCACGCGGCCCGGCCAGCTGGATTCGCCGGGACAGGTCGGTCGCCTGGATCTCGCGCGCGGTCCTCGCGATCGCCCCGACCGGCCTCAGTGCCCGCCCGGACAGCACCCAGCCGATTCCGAGGCTGGCGACGAAGAGCCCGCCGACGGCGATCAGCGAATATTTCCGCAGCGTCTGCAGGGTGTTGAAGTTGACCGCAGCCTCGATCTCACTGACCTCGGCGACGGTCGTGGTACGGACGTACTGGCGGCTGTCGCTGTAGACCTTCGCCGTGCGCTGGGTGATCGGCTGCGGCGAGGTGGTCTGGGCCACCGCCACGTAGGTGATGGCCAGGGCACCACCGGCGAGAGCGAAGAGCAGTGTCGAATACGCCACGGTCAACCGGAACCGGATCGACCGGAACACCTCGGGGCCCTTCACCGCACCGCCTCGCGCAGCCGGTAACCACGGCCGACGACCGTCTCGATCGCGCCCTGCCCGAGCTTGCGGCGCAACGTGCCGACGGTGACCCGTACAGTCTGGGTGAACGGATCAGCGTTGGCGTCCCACACGTGCTCGAGCAACTCCTCGCTCGACACCACGTGGCCGGGACGGATCATCAGGTACTCCAGGACACCGAACTCCTTGCGGGTCAATCCCAACCGCTCGTCGCCCCGCGCCACCAGATGCCGGGCCGAGTCGAGGACGAGGTCCCCGACGACCAGTCGCGCCGACGTGCCGGCCGTGTCCCGGCGCAGCAGCGCCCGTACCCGGGCGAGCAGCTCTGCCAGGGCGAAGGGCTTCACCAGATAGTCGTCGGCGCCCTCGTCGAGACCGCGTACCCGATCGTCGAGACCACCCCGTGCCGTCAGCATCAGTACCCGCAGATCGCCCCTACCCGGAGTGCTGACCTCGCCCCGGCGTACCGAACGGCACAGGGTGAACCCGTCACCGTCGGGCAGGTTGACGTCGAGCAGCATCAGGTCGTACTCGTTGACGGTCAGCCGGTCGTACGCCTGGGCGGCGTCGCCGGCGACGTCGACCGCGTACCCGGTCCTGGTCAGTCCCAGCCGTAGACCCTCGGCCAGGTCTTCCTCGTCCTCCACCACCAGTAACCGCATGTGTAAACCGCATTTCTCCCGATTCAAGGGTTTTACGCGGAGAGACGTGCGGAACTCCTGATCCCACTCCGGCCGTCCACCATTCAAAGGTAGGCATGCCTTCCGGCGGCTGAGAGGTTCTGGCAGTACCCCGTTCGGCGAGGACTACCTTTTTGCGAGCTGCCCCGCGCGAGAGGTCCGGCGCCGGGCCGGGACCAGGACGATTGCCGTCACCGCGGCGGATGCCCCAGAGCCTGCGCGGTCGCGGCTTGCCCATCTCCTGGTCGGGACGCCTCATCCGGTCATCGGATCCTCGCCGGGCGCCCGCGGTTCCACCACAGGGACAGACCGGCGCCGGCGAACGCCAGCAGCGTTCCGGCGAGCACGAACCAGACCGTGGTCTCGGTCTCCTGCCGGTGCAGGCCGATCGCGCTGGGCAGGCCGGAGAGCACCTCGGCGAGCTGGTCGGCGTCCTCGGCCCGGAAGTACCTGCCGCCGGTGGTATCCGCGACCTCGGTCAGCGCCTCCTCGTCCATCTGCAGGAACTGGCGGAAACCGGAGGGGTCGCGGAAACCGCCGCGCCCGGAGAATCCCGGCTCCGGACCGCCGCGGTACAGGTCGCCGGTGATCTGGTCGGGTCGGCAGACCATGCGTGTCGGCTCGGTCGTGCCGAAGCCGATGGTGAAGACCCGCAGGTGGCGGGCGGCGGCCTGCTGGGCGGCGGTGACCGGGTCGACGCCGGTGGTGTTCGAACCGTCGGTGAGCACGACGATGGTGTCCGGTTGGAAGTCGGCCGGGGCGGCGGGGCCCAGGTCCACGCCGGTCTTCGCGACGTCCGGATTGTCCTCGGCGATCGCGTCGATCGAGGTGAGTATCGCCTGACCGATGGCCGTGCCACGAGAGGTACGGAAGCCGTCGATCGCGTTGGTCAGCCGCTGCTTCTCCGTGGTGGGCGCGACGATCAGGGCGGCGATGCCGGAGAACGCGACCAGCCCGATCCGGGTGTCGTCGTCGCTGTCCTCGATGAACGCGCGGGCGGCGTCGCTGGCGGCCGACAGCCGGTTGGGTGCGACGTCGGTGGCACACATCGACCCGGACACGTCGATTGCCAGCAGGATGGAGGAGTCGGCGCGGGGTACGGCAATCTCCGCGTGCGGGCGAGCCAGGCCCACGGCGAGGACGAGCAGGCCGGCGAGGAAGAGCGCGACGGGAATCCTGCGTCGCCATGCACTGCGGCCCGGAACGGCGGCGCGGATCAACGCGATGCTGGAGACGGTGACCGCGGTGCGCTTACGACGTCGGTTGAGCCACCAACGCGCCGCGAGGATCAACGGCACGGTCAGTAGCGCGAGCAGCGCCCACGGCCAGCTGAGGGACATCAGACGATCCTTCCGTGCCAGCGGGTGTTCAGGAGGCTGCCGATCGCCAGTAGCAGCAGCGCGGCCGCGGCGAACGGCGCGGTCAGCTCGATCGGTTCCGTCCTGGTGGTCAGCCGCAGGTCGATCGACCTGGTGGTGTCGACCAGCGCCTGCGTGTTGCCGGCCTTCTGGTACGTGCCGCCGGTGGTCTGCGCGACCATGGTCAGCAGCGATTCGTCCAGGGCGGTGCCGAGCTGATAGCCGTCCACCTCCACGGTCGCACCCTTGGCGGTGCCGACGCCGACCGTCTGCACGCGTACGCCGGCACCCGCCGCGAGTTCCGCGGCCTGCGTCACGTCGGGGCCGCCGGTCTCCTGCCCGTCGGAGAAGATCACGATGGTGGCGGACGGCCAGTAGCCGAGTTCGTTGGCCGGTGCGGCGGTGTCCGGGTCGGCGTCGCCGCCGGTGGGCAGGCTGACCGGCTTGCCGGTGACGGCACCCAGTCCGACCAGGATGGCCTGGCCGAGGGAGGTGCCCCCGCTCGTGGTGGCCCGGTCGATCGCGGCCTGTGTGGCGGGTCGGTCGTCGGTGGGAGCCTGGGTGAGCAGCGCCTGATCGCCGAAGAGGAGTACGCCGATGTCGACCGAATCGGGTTGCCCCTCCACGAACTGCTTTGCGGCGGTCTGCGCGGCGCCGAGCCGGCTGGGGGTGACGTCGGTGGCTTTCATGCTGTTGGACACGTCGAAGGCGAGAATGACGGTGCCGGAGACGTGCGGCACGGAGAGTTCGGCCGAGGGTCGGGCCAGGCCGGTGAGCAGGATCGGCAGCGCGGCGAGCAGCAGAACGTACGGGAGGTGGCGTCGGATGCCGCCGCCGGCGAGCCGGCCGAAACCCGCCGCGGCGAGGGCGGCCGTGCGCCGCCGCTGGAGCAGGACGTAGCCGGCGACCGCCGCCGCGGTGAACAGTACGGCCGGGATCAGCACGAGGGGATGGCCGAAGCTCACCGGGACCTCCTTCCGGATCGACGGACCAGGTCGAGCAGCGTCGCGGGCAGGTCCTGGTCGGTGGTGATCCGGTGGGCGTCGACGCCGGCCTGGCGCATCCGCTCGGCCAGCTCGGTTTCGCGCGCACCGACCTGCTCGTTGAGGCGGCCGCGCAGCAGTGGGTCGCTGGTGTCGACCAGGAGCTGCTCGCCGGTCTCGGCGTCCTCGACCAGTATCAGGCCCAGGTCGGGCAGGTCCAGCTCGGCGAGGTCGGCGATGCGGAGCACCACGACCTCATGCCGATGGGAGAGCATGCCCAGGGGGCGTTCCCACCCTGGATTGCCGAAAAAGTCGGAAATCACGAAAATCAGGCTGCGCCGCTTGGCGGTGGTGGCCGCGGCCAGCCGCAGCATCGCCGACAGGTCGGTGGTGGACCCGCCGCCGGCCTGCGGCGGCGGCTCCAACAGGTCGCGCGCGATGCGCAGCACCTGGTTTCTCCCGGTACGCGCGGGCACGACCCGGTGCACGTGGTTGTCGAACAGAATCGCGCCGATCCGGTTGCCACCCGTGGTGATCAGCCGGGCGAGACTGACCGCGAGTTCGGTGGCAGTGCCGGCCTTTCCGGTGTCGCGTCCGGTACGCATCGAGGCGGATCGGTCGACGACCAGCCAGGCGGTCATCTCCCGGTCCTCGGTGTACTGCCGGACGAAGGGCTCGTCGAGGCGCGCGGTGACGTTCCAGTCGATGTGCCGGACGTCGTCCTGCGGGGTGTACAGACGCAGGTCGGTGAAGTCGATCCCCGCACCGTGCCAAACCGTACGGTAATTACCCTGTAGCCGCCCGTCGAGACGACGGCTGAGCCGCCATTCCAGACGCCGCAGCAGGCGTTCGGGTGCCCCGGCCATGGGTCAGCGACCTCGACCGACCGGCTCGGGTACCGGCGTGTTCGCCAGGATCTTCGCCAGGATGTCGTCCGGAGTGAGGTCGTCGGACAGCGCCTCGTAGGACAGCACCAGCCGGTGCCGTAACACGTCCAGGGCGAGGTCGGTCAGGTCCTGCGGGACGGCGTACTCCCGGCCGCGGACGTACGCGAGCGCTCGTGCGGCGAGCACCAGGCTGATCGACGCGCGCGGGCTGGCACCGAACGTGATGTAGCGCGTCAGGTCGCTCAGGCCGACCCGGGCGGGATCACGGGTGGCGTGGGCCAGGCTCACCGCGAACTCGATCAGTGACGGATCCACGTACACCCGGTCCGCGGCCTGCTGAAGGCCGGACAGCGTCTCCGGGTCGATGATCCGCTGGAGCGCCGCGCCCGGGGCGAGTGCCCGCTCGACGACCACGAACTCCTCACTCGGCGTCGGGTAGCCGACCAGCACCTTCATCATGAACCGGTCGACCTGCGCCTCGGGCAGTGGGTAGACGCCTTCGTTCTCGATCGGGTTCTGGGTCGCCATGACCAGGAAGGGGTCGGGCACCCGGTGGGTCTCACGGCCGATGGTGACCTGGCGTTCCTGCATCACCTCCAGCAGGGCGCTCTGTACCTTGGCGGGTGCCCGGTTGATCTCGTCCGCGAGCAGCAGGTTGGTGAAGACCGGTCCGATCTGGACCTGGAACTCACCGGTCGGCTGGTGGTAGATCCGGGTGCCGACGATGTCCGCGGGCACGAGGTCGGGGGTGAACTGCACCCGATGGAACTGCCCGCCGATCGCCTCGGCGAGGGATTTCACCGCGAGCGTCTTGGCGAGGCCGGGTACGCCCTCGACCAGGATGTGCCCGCGCGCCAGCAGAGCCACGATCATCCGCTCGAGCAGCGGGTCCTGGCCCACGACGGTCTTCTTGACCTCGTACAGCACCTTCTCGATCGGGCCGGCCGAAGCAGGTAGGGCGTCATTGCCGTTCATACGAGCATCCTTCTCTACAACGGTGGGACGGCAGGGCCGTTGCCCTCTCGGCCGGCAGCGATTGCGGTGCCGATCGGAACGGCGAAGCCGATGCCGATGAACGTGCCGGCGTCGGTCGGGTTCGCCAGGGAGACGACGATGCCGACGACCTGACCCTGGTTGTTGATCAGCGGCCCGCCGGAACTGCCCGGGTTGACCGCCGCGTCGAACTGGATGAGGCCCGGTGTGCCGGCCACCTGCCGGTTCAGGCCGGAGACGACACCGGCGCTGGTGCTCATGGACAGCCCGAGCGGGTTGCCGATCGCGACCACCTCGTCACCGACAGCCGTTGCGCCACCGAGCACGGCGGGCACCAACGTCTCGGGAAGCTCCCGTGGCGTGAGCGTGGCAATGTCGGTCGCCTCGTCCGCGTCCGCCACCGTCGCGGTCGTCCGGCTGCCGTCGGCGTAGCTGATCTGGATGGTGGTGGCGGAGGCGACGACGTGCGCCGCAGTCAATATGGTCCCGTCCGAGTTGGCGATCACGCCGGTGCCGACGGCCGATTCCGTCATGCGTGACCCGCTGGACGCGCTCGGTCGGCGGGTGGTTTCTATCCGTACGACCGACGGCAGCAGCGTCTGGTAGATGTCGGCGTTGCTCAGCGGTGCGTCCGACATGGACGGGGAGGCCGAGGGCGCCGCGACGGGCGGCGGTGACACACCGACACCGCCACGCCACAGCACCGCGACGGTGATCGCCACCGCCCAGAGCACTCCGGCCGCGACGAACACGTGTCGCCGCGTACGTTCCCGTCGTTTGCGTGGCTGGTCGGTCGTGCTCCCTTCGCGGACCGGCTCTGCCGCCGCAGAGCCGCTCACCTCGAGGTCGATCATGCTTCCGACCCTACCGAAAGTACCGAGAAAGAAAACCGAAAGCGACGGCCGGAAACTCCGTCCTGGCGGGATCGGGGCCGGATTCGGCCCGCTGCCCATCCTGTGGGCGTACGTCCGCGGGATGCTGGCCGGTGGCGGATTCGATTCCCCGGATTGACGTGCCGCCATAGCACCTCATGCGACCGTTCCGGCATGACGTGGGAGCCGACTCCGGGTGAGTCGCTGCCGGACGTGGCGCACGGGTCGACCTTCATCATGGCCGTCGAGCTCACCGCGACCGGGCCGCGTACCCGTACGCTGCTCACGTACGGCCAGTCCAGCAACGTGGGCTCGCCGTACCGCACGGACCAGGCCCGCCGGTATGCGGCAAAGCGGTGGATCACCGAACGGTTCACCCTGGCCGAGATCACCAGCGACCCGGCGCTGAGGGTCCGTACGCTCCGCCGTTGACCGACCGCGCGGTCCACATCGGTGTCTGTCCGTTGCACGGGCAGACACCGCACCCAACGATGGCCCGGGCTGTTCGACGACCTAATGGTTCAGCGCCTTGGACTGACCGGTGCGGGCGACCAGCCGTTCCAGCACCACGACTCGGGCGCCGCCGAGGGCCAGTTCGCCGGCCAGCATCAGGCCGGTCAAGCGCGGGTCAGTCGGTGACCCAGTTCATGTGCTCGATCCAGTGGTCGAGTAGCGCCCGATCGCCCTGCAGCTCCAGGGTGGGAGCCGCATCCAGCGGGCGACGCCTGCTGAGCACGAGCAGTAGCTCGGCGGCTGAGCCGCGTACCGCGATGTCCGCCCTGGTGTGCGTGCGCTCCAGGACGACCATGTCCGGTTCCCGGCGCGCCAGCCACTCCCCGGGTGCATCGGTTGCGTGAAAGTGCAGGGTCTGTCCCTCGCCGCGCATCGCATCGGCGAAGTCCGGCCTGTTCTCCCAGTAGCCGCGGGACGTCATCGTGTCCAGCCAGTCCTCGATTGCCGCGACGGCGGGCTCCGGCGCCAGTTCGTACCGCATGCCGAGCGCCGCCGCCGCGTCGGCGCGATGCACGCAAGCCTCGCCGAGCAGTCGACGTGACCAGAACGGCACGCCCGCGCCGCCGCCTGACGGATCCCACACCGGTGTGTCGTCGGCGACCGATTCGAACGCCTGCTTCGCTTCGGCCGCGGCGTCGGTCAGCCAGACGCGCCACTGGGCCGAATCGGTCGGGGCTGGAACGTAGCCGGCGAAGGCCCTGCTCGGCTCGGTCAATCGCTCACCCACGAGCATTGTCACCATGTGCTGTGTCGCGCCGACATGGTCGACCAGATCGGCCAGGGTCCACTTCGGGCATGTCGGTACCGGGGTCGCCGCGTCCCTGCCGTGTACCCAGTCGGCGAACGTGCTCGTCTGTTCGACAACAGCATTCAAATAGGTGGACGTGTCGATCACCGCACCTCCAAGTGCTCCGTGGATACTTGCTGAAAATACGTCATGCGGCCGGACCGCGGGCGGTCGTCCGATACGAAAAGAGTTTCGGTACGAGCGAAGGTGAATAGCCCGCAGCTTCGCCGAAGGCCTACCCTGCCTGTATTTCTCGTCGCCGGGACCGCCACGTCATCGACTCCGGTCACCCCCGCCGATCATCTACCCGCGCCGGGACATCTCCGGTCCCGTGGCGCTCGACGTGAAACCGCGCCACCGCGTCCGGAGGGTGAGGACGCCCGTCAGAGGTCGCTGCCCGGACGGCATGTTCGCGCAGGTGATAAGGCGCTACGGGTACGCCGGAAAGGCTCTTCAGCTCGCCGTGGACGTTCTACGGCTTGCGCGCCACACCGCAGTACTGGTTCACGTCGATGTCGGGGGTGTCTGGTCCGGGACGCCATCGTGAGCAGGGCACAACGCCGGGTGGGAGCAGCTCGAGGCCGTCGAAGAAGCGTGCGATCCGGGTGGAGCTGCGGTAGCCGATCTTCGGTGTGCCGTGCTCGTTCCAGAACCCCACGATGTCGTCGGCCTCGGCCCGGTTGATGTCGTGACACCCGTGTGCGATGGCCAGGTAGCTGCCCGACGGCACCGCGTCGACGAGCCGCTGCACAACCTTCCGTGCCTCGTCGTCGTCGAGGATGAAGTGCAGGATCCCCAACAGGGTGATCGCTACCGGCTGGTCGAAGTCCAGGGTGCGACGGGCTTCGCGCAGGATCGTGTCCGGGTCGCGCAGGTCGGCCTCGACGTAGTCGGTGGCGCCCTCGTCAGAGCCGGTCAGCAGGGCACGAGCGTGCACGAGTACGAGTGGGTCGTTGTCGACGTAGACGATGCGGGATTCCGGGGCGATGGACTGAGCGACCTGGTGGGTGTTGTCCGCCGTGGGCAGGCCGGTGCCGATGTCCAGGATCTGGCGGACTCCCTGCTCCGCGACGAGGTGATGAACCATCCGGCGTAGGAAGGCGCGGTCTTCGACGGCCAGGTCGATGATCTGCGGTAGGCGCCTGGCGATCTCGTCACCGGCTGCTCGATCAGAGGCGAAATTGTCCTTGCCGCCGAGCCAGTAGTTCCACAACCGTGCCGAGTGCGGCACGGAAGTGTCCAGTTCCTGCTCTGCCCGACGATCTTCCACGGCTTGTTCCCCCGACCCGTTGAACGTCTATGGCGAGACATCCTCCCATAAGCAAGGTGATCCTCGATCGCCCTGAACCAGCTCACCGGCCATGAGGACGGCTTGAGCTGATGGGCTGCTCGGTCGGCGGCCCGAGGCTCTGTCGCGGCGGTCAGGTTGGCTGTCGCGAGCCGTGAATCTGGACGAGTCCGTCGACACCGCGGAGGAAGGTCTCGCAGATCAGGACCGAGTCGAACAGGCAGCCGGCCGCCATGGCGCCGTCCCGAAGCATGACGAAGTGCTGCGCGGCCCGCTCAGCCTCGGTCTCCTCGATGCTCGCCATCAGGGTGCTGATCGTCTCGAGGAACCATCGCCGATGGCCGAGTACGGCTTGATGCACGGGATGGGCGGGGTCGGGGTACTCGGCGACGGCGTTCAGGAAGGCGCATCCGCGGAAGCCGGGGGACTGGATGCCTGCGGCGATCGACGCCGCAACGGCCCGGACCGTGTCGCTCGCCGATGTGCCTGCGTCGATGGCCGTTTCCACCTGGCTACGGATGCCATGGTCGGCGGCCTGGAGGTAGGCGAGGACAAGGTCTTCCTTGCCGGGGAAGTGCCGATAGAAGGTGGCCCGGGTCACCTTCGCCTCGGCGATGACCCGGTCGACGCCGACCGAGTGGATCCCCTCCGCGTAGAAAATCCTGCTCGCCGTGGTCAGGAGCCGGAGCCGCGCCTCGGACGGCCGGGCTTCGGTCTCGGTACGCGCCATGGTGACGAGTGTAGCGACAGAACGTTCGGTCTTGCCGTTTGTTGCGTCACGTTCCTGATCCACAGGGTCAACGAGCATCGCCGTACAGGCCACGTGGGCTCGGACTGAATCCGACAACTCGACAGGAACGGCGATCTCTCGGGCACGCGGCCACGGAGTTGGCGCACATGGTCACCGTTCGGAGGGTTGCGGGCGCCGAACCGTCCGGAGTTTCGCGCTCCGTGTGAGGTGCGCCGTAGATAGAACGTTCCGTCTTGACATCTCGAAGCGGGGTTGTCATAGTCGGGATCAGGCAGAACGTTCGTTCTTCCTGAGTGATGTTCCGATCGCGGCACCCGCTGGACCCAGTCCCTCAGCAACCACCGAAAGGTTGACCATGACCACCCTTGCCGCTTCCGGCATCTCGACGACGGCGTCCGCCCTGCGGCGGCTGTACTTCGGTCGCTTCGCGTTCGCCATCGTCTGGGCCCTCGTGACGCTCCCGCTCGCCAAACACCTCAATCCGCTCACCGTCACGCTGCTCGTGATCTACCCGCTGTTCGACGTGGCTGCCGCCATCGTCGACGTCCGCGTGTCGCGAGCCACCGGATCACCCACCCTGCTGTACGTGAACGTTGCGGTCAGCCTGCTCGCCGCGGTCGGCCTGGCCATCGCAGGTGCCTCCGGCATCCCGGCGGTCCTGCGCGTGTGGGGCGCCTGGGCGGTCGTGGCCGGTTTGGTCCAGCTGATCGTGGGCGTCACCCGCCGCAAGATGGGCGGCCAGTGGCCGATGATCATCAGTGGTGGCATCTCCGTGCTTGCCGGTGGGTCGTTCTTGGCCGCTGCCTCCGCGGACAACCCGGTGTTGACCAACGCGATCGGCTACGCCATCCCCGGAGCCATCTTCTTCCTCATCGCGGCCATCCGACTCGGCCGCGCAGCGAGGGGGAACTGACATGGAAAACACCACGTACGACGCCATCGTCATCGGCGCGGGACGGTCGGGGAGAACGTCGCCGATCGAGTCGTGCACGGTGCTCCGACCGCCGCCGTAGTCGAGCGGGAACTGGTCGGTGGTGAGTGCTCCTACTGGTCATGCCGACCGAGGCGTTGATGCGCAGCGCGACCGTGCTCCGTGCGGCTCGTCAGCCGCCCGGTGCTCGCGAGGCGGTGATCGATGACCTGGACGCGGCGGCCGTGCTACGCCCCCAGGACATCTTCGCCGCGCACTGGAAGGATGACGACCGGGGTGCGTCCGTCCCGAACGTCGCTGGTCGCGCGAGGCGGCAGCGTTCGCCTGTGGTCGCGCTGCGCTCGCTCATCGTTCGCTTCCCGCGAGCGCCAACGGCAGGAGCCGCTCCCAGTAGAGGTCGGCGAGCCGTTTCCGGCTCGAAGGATCGGCGGCGTCCCCGCTCGGCGACACGACACGGTCGTCCTCCAGGTAGGAACCGGAGGGGACGTCGGCGACTGCGGCGTGGAGCACCCGGGCCGCGCCCCGGGTGGGGGGACCGCCGATCCGGCCCATCATCGCGGCGCTGAGCGGCGTGTCGTTGAGCCCGGGGCAGAGGGCGACGACACTGACCGGCATCGACCGGAGTTCTTCCGCGAGCAGAGACGACCACGTCACCATCGCGAGCTTCGCTCGTGCGTACGCGGCCACCGGCGAGTAACCGTGCGCCAGGTCGATGTCGTCGAAGTGGAACCGCTCGACGCGGTGCGCTGACGACCCCACGTTCACGATTCGTGCGCCCTCGGCCAGCGAAGGAACGAGCAGCCGCGTCAGCAGCGCGGGCGCGAGTGCGTTGACCTGCAGCGTCCGCTCGTATCCAGCCGTCGTGACGATGCGCTGCGGGGCGCCTGGGACCCCGGCATCGTTGATCAACAGGTTGATCGTCGACACGAGCGACCTGATCGAGCGGGCAGCCTCGACGACCTGGGAGAGGTCGGCGAAGTCGGCCTCGACGTAGTGGACCTCGGCAGGGCCGGACCTGCGGATCTGCGTGAGAACCTGTCGCACCCGTTCTTCCGGCTCGGGCCCGAGCACGATGAGCGTCTCGGAGCTTGCCGCGAGCCGGTGGGCTGCCGCTTCGCCGATGCCGCTCGTGGCGCCGGTGAGCACGACCGTGCCGAACCGCTCCCGGGGAGTCTTCACAGCGCGTATCCCCCTGAGACCTGGATGTCCTGCCCGGTGATCCACGCGGAGTCGTCCGAGGCGAGGAACGCGATGACCCTGCCGATGTCCTCGGGCTCGCCCACGCGGCCGAGTGCGGTCCTGGCGGCCATGCCCTCGATGATCTCGGGGTACTTCTCGAACGCGTCGTCGCCGATGCGGGTGCGAGTCGGTCCGGGGGCGATCGAGTTGACGCGGATGCCCCGGGGGCTCAGCTCTTTCGCGAGGAATCGGGTGGCGATCACCAGACCGCCCTTCATCGCCGCGTACCCCGAGTAGCCGGCCTCGGTGTCACCGGGACGTACCGAGCTGCTTGAGGTGTTGATGATCGAGCCCCCGTTGTGGATCAGCGGCAGGAGCGTCTGCGTGAGGAAGTACGGCCCGCGTAGGAGCACGCGGTAATACTGGTCGAACGCCTCCTCGCTCATGTCCTCGAATGCGCGACCGCCACCGAAACCGGCGTTGTTGACGAGCGCGTGGATCTTGTCGGTGCCCCATTCGTCACGGAGGACACGCGCGAGCTCGCTCCGGAACGCGGGAAAGGTTTCGCTCTGTCCGATGTCGAGAGGCAACGCGACTCCCCGGCCGCCGTTGTCTCGAATCCTGGAGACCGTTTCTGCTGCGCCATCGGGACGGGAGTTGTAGGTAACGACCACTCCCATACCGCGTGCCGCGATCTCGATCGCGGCACTGCGCCCGATGCCGGCGCTCGCCCCGGTCACCACGGTTACTGCTTGACTGGCTGTCGTTGTGTTCATGCTTATAGCAAAACGCGACAGCCCACCGATGTGTTAGGGGAATCCTCGCGACTCCTTGCCCAATCCTCGCTTCGTCGCCAGAATCCTGCTCCGACGCAGGGGCCGGAGAACGTCGTCGGGCCCCACCCGGGCCGGTCGCAACGCCCGCCCAACCGCGAGACGCCTCCGGCGCCGATGGCCGATCCAACCACGAGCCGGGTACGCCGAGGAGAGCTCCGCCGGGGCATGATCAGCGAATATGCGCGGGCAGCGTGTCCAGAACCGGGTTTGCGAACGGCACAGCGCGCAGTACGCCGCCGAGATCTGCTGATCCAGCGGGGCGCGGTCACGCCCCGCTGGCGCCGGTCAGCTCTGCGACGGCTTCGGGGTCGGGGTCTTACCCGAGGCGGTGGGTGTGGGGGTGGGCGTACGCGACGGCGAGGCGGAGGGCGACGAGGACCTGGACGGGCTGGTCGACGGGAACGGGTTGTCGGTCGGGTAGAAGGTCGGGTTCCCGCTCGGCGTGGGTTGGCCGGACGAGCAACTACCGGCGGGCGCCCACTTCTCGGGCGCGTAGGCCGGAGCGAGCCCGCCGGACGAAAGGTGCGAGACCTTCGCCCGGTAGATGTTTCCGCCGAATTGGACAAAGTTGTCAATGTAGTACCAGACGCTGCCGGTCCACTGTGGCAGGCTGCTGCAGTAGCTCGCCGGGCCGGCCTGCGCCTGGATTGTCGGCGTGAGGATCGGCACGGCCATCGCGGCCACCGTTGCGCCGATGACCAGGGTGATTGTCTGACGTCGAGACTTCATGAGATCCCCTGTACATCTAGTTGATCATGGTCAGGGGCGATGCTACCAACCGTCCATGATGGACGGAATACCTTTGACTGGACGACCCGTCAATGATGGGCCAGGCACCCGCCGTCCGCCAGTCGATCGCGGTTATGAGCTGGAGTCCTGTCGCGGCGAGGTCGAGGAGGGGATCCGGAAGAGGTGGCGCTCCACGGGGGTGGTGTTCGTGTCGACGCGGTGACTCGCACGCCTCGGGCTGACTGCGTGGTACGCGCGTCGAGCTGCCTCGGGGTCATCTCGGACCAGCGGTCGCCGTCCGGACGCGGCACTGCTGGACGTCCGTTGACACACGCGTTCGACACGCCGGTAACTGCGTGACTCGATCTGACTGCTGAACGTAGGCTTCCTGGCATGGCTCCCCTCGCTGAGGCCGGAGCCCCGCCCCTCCGCCAATGCCGGTTTTTTCCGGCGATGTGCCGGGTGATTCACGCTGCCCGAGGTTGTTGCCGCCCGTGCTGCCCCCGAGTCCCGCTGCTGCTCAAGGAGGTCGTGTGGAGACTGTGATCCGCCCTCATCAGTCCTCGGACCAGGACGGGAGGACCAGCGATACCGACGAGTTGGTGTTGCCCGAACTGGAGGATCCCGACTGGATGCATCACGCCCGTGAGGTCGCCCATACGAGCTTCTGGGCGGTGGCCCGCCGCCTGCCCCACCTGGTCCGGGAGGCGATCGGGGTGGCGTGGGCGACCAGCCGTCGGGACACGATCGCCTCGATCGGGCTGAATATCGCCGCCGGGGTGATGACCACCTTCGGGCTGCTGGCCACGACGAGCGTGCTGACCCAACTGTTCGCCGCCGGCCCCACCCCCGACCGGGTACGCGCCGCCCTTCCGGCGCTCCTGGTCGCCGCGGCGGCGGTGATGGCGAAGGGTGGTCTGACGATCGCCGCAGGGTGGGCTCAGGCCCGGCTGATGCCGCAGATCAACTACCGGGTGGAGCTGCGGATGTTCGAGGCGACCACGGCGGTTGACCTGGCCGCGTTCGACGATGCCGGTTTCGCCGAGGAGATGGACCGGGCACGGGACCGGGGTATGCGTGAGGCCGCTTCGATCGTCGACAACACCGTCAACCTCATCACCGGTGTGGTCGGTGTGCTCGCGACCGCCGTCGCGGTCGCCGTCATCCAACCGATTCTGCTGCCCTGCCTCCTGCTCGCGGCCGTGCCAGAGGCGGTCACCGCGGTGCGGATCGCCCGCCGCCAGTACCTGAACCTGCTGGCCCGGATCACCCGACGCCGGCGGATGTGGATGCTCGCCACCCTGATGGCCAACCGGCACACCGCCGCCGAGATTCGCTCGTACCAGATGCGGGAGTTCCTTCTCGGCGAGTACCGACGGATGATGAACGCCGAAACCCGCGCCGATCTCGACCTGGTCCGTTCCCAGACCACCACCCGCCTTTTCGGAGCCTCCGTCGCGGGACTGGCCAGCTTCGCGGTGTACGGCGTCCTCGGTGGGCTGCTTCTCGTCGGCTGGGTCGCCCTCGCCGCCGCCGCGACCGCGCTGCTGGCGTTGCAGACCGCCCACTCCAGTCTGGGCATCGCGGTGTTCGCGACGAACTCGCTGTACGAGGACGCCCTCTACTACCAGGACTACCGCGATTTTCTCGCCCGCGCCCACGGCCGCACCCGGCCATCAGACGGCCAGCCCGTCGACGGGTTCGACACCATCGAACTCGACCGGGTCAGCCTGAGCTATCCGGACACCGACACCCCGGCCGTGGACGAGGTCAGCCTGACTGTCCGGCGCGGCCAGGTGGTCGCCCTGGTCGGCGAGAACGGCTCCGGCAAGACCACCCTGGCCAAGCTCATCGCCGGTCTGTACCACCCCAGTTCCGGCGTGATCCGCTGGGACGGCACCGACACCACAGATCTCGACCACCACAGCCTCGCCTCACACGTCGCGGTGATGACCCAGGACTGGTGGAAGTTTCCCTTCACAGCGAGGCAGAACATCCTCATCGGGCGGCATGACGGGCCGGTGAACAGGCCGGGCCCGAGTATGGAGGACGCCGCTCGAGCCGCGGCTGCGCACGACATGATCCTCGACCTGCCCTACGGCTACGACACCCTGCTCGACCGCGAGTTCAAGAACGGCCATGACCTGTCCGGTGGCCAGTGGCAACGCCTCGTCGCGGCCCGCAGCCTCTACCGCGACGCCCGACTGCTGGTCTGCGACGAACCCTCCGCCGCCCTCGACGCCCGCGCCGAACACGCGATGTTCCAGCACCTGCGCCGCCACCCCGACCGTCTGATCGTCCTGATCACCCACCGGCTCGCCAACGTCCGCCACGCCGACCAGATCTACGTCATGCGCGAGGGCAGACTCGTCCAACAGGGCAACCACGACGACCTGATGGCCCAGGACGGGCTCTACCGTGAACTGTTCGACCTGCAGGCCGCTGGCTACCTACCGGAGTCCGCGCCATGACCCGAAACCAAAGCTGCCGTGAGCGCGTGTGCGGGACTGGAAACATTCCCGGGCCGAGGCGACCACAGGGGGAGCCCTGAAGGCCGAGGGTGAGCGGCGACATCCTCATCTACGGTAGCGTCGCACTGGTCGGGATGGCTGCTGTACAACGAACTCGTCGACGAACTGCGCCTGGCCACCTATTCCGTTGTGATGGCGGTGGCGTGCGCCTCTTCGAGGAGTCGGACGAGCCGGCGGTCCTCCGGCTGATCGGCGCGCAGCCGTTCGACTCGGGCGTGGTCGTGCTGACCTACGCCCCCACCGGAGGACAAGCTCGTCGGGTGGGGGGCAGGAGCCCGGCGCCCTGGGTGGTGAAGGGTAGGAGCGGGGCGGCACTCGACCCTTCGCTACGACACGTTTCATAGACCCGTGCTTTCCCATGAACAGTGACGGAGGAAAAGACCGTGAACGACGACGTCACCCAGTACATCAACAAGACCCAGCCGTGGCAGATCGACGTATGTGAGAAATTACGCGCGATGATCGACCAAACCGTGCCAGGCGTCGAGGAGCGGCTTCAGTACGGCAAGCCGCACTACACCAAGAACGGCCACTACGCGGCCGTCATCGCGGTAGCGAAGTCCAAGGTCTCGTTCATGGTCTTCAACGCAACGGACATCCCCGAGGTCAAGGGATTCCTCCGGGCAATGGGCAACGGTGAACGGAAAACCGTCGATATCACGGAGGGGCAGGACGTCGACTACGGCGCGCTCGCCAGCATCCTGGGAAAGACCACGGCTGCCTTGTAGTTGCCGGCGTTTCTGCCGTGACACGGTCTGGAATCTGACCTGCTGCGCGCATTCGACGGCGTGGTTGACCGGGCCGATGAGAAGACGGTGGCCCGCTGTGTGGCGGTCCGTTACGGTGATGGTGACCCATGCGCCAGGCTGCGGCGGGCGCATGGGATCGCCTGCGGTGCCAGCGAATTGGACAACCGCAGGCCGGCCAGTATCTCGTCGGTCAGGTCGGCGTCGCCGATCTGCTTGACCTGCACGTAGACACCGAAGCCGCGCGCCGGCAGGTCGAGCACCACCTCCCTGAACGAGACCGAGGCACCGCACGACGTCCACCGTCGTGTCCGCGCCGGGTTGCCCCCCACGTTCACGGCTCGGTCGGTTTGCTGGAGGCACGAGGGGTGGCTGGGCAACGCCGGCGCCGGACCACCGGCAAGCAGGGCCCTGCTCGCGCCGACGAACACACCGGGAATCCCGCTCGCCACATCCGGCCAGACGGCACCTGGTCAGACAACGGCTGCGAGCCCGCCAGCAACGGACCGACCTCCTCGCCGACACCGGCATGACCCTCGACCCCGAACGACCGTGACGACCCGAACTTCAACCTTTCGACTCGGTAGCATCGCCGGCATGGCAACGCGGCTTGTTCAGGTCAACATGAAGGCTCGGGACGACTCCGCGTTGGGCGCTTTCTGGGCGGCGGCGCTCGGTTGGGAAGTCTCCAGCGAGGGACCCGGCGTGACCAACCTCGAACCCGAGGGCTTCGTCTACCCCGACCCCGTTGCCGTCTGCCTCGACCTGGTCGTCTCCCCGGAACCCAAGACGGTGAAGAACCGCGTGCACGTCGACCTCGCCACCACCTCGGCAGCCCAGCAGGCGGAGGTGGTCACGCGGCTGAAGGATCTCGGCGCGACACCCGCCGACGTAGGCCAGGGCGACGTCCCATGGACGGTCATGGCCGACCCGGAGGGCAACGAGTTCTGTGTGCTGGACCCCCGACCGCTCTACCGGGACACCGGGCCGATAGCCGCGGTGGTGGTCGACTGCGCGGATCCGCGGGCGATGGCCCGCTTCTGGGGCAGTGCCATGGACTGGACCCTGCACGAGGTGACCGATCACGACGCGGTACTGCGCTCCGCCAAGGGCGTCGGCCCATATCTGCAGTTCCTTCGCACACCCGACGCGAAGACCGGGTGGAACCGCGTCCATCTCGACGTCCGTCCATACCCGAGTGACGACCCGGAGGCCGAGGCGGCCAGGCTGCGGAATCTCGGCGCCACCTCCATCGACCTAGGTCAAGACGACGTCCCGTGGACGGTCCTCGCCGACCCGGAAGGTAACGAGTTCTGCCTTCTTGCCCCAGGCTGACCCGAGCCTCTTCTTCCGTTGACTACGGCCACGAGCGAGGTACCGCTCGGCCAGGTGTTCCCCGGCGATCGACCACTCGGCGACGCGGGCTCGGCCGAGTCTGGGGGTCGGCCAGCCGAACGCCGCACCGGCGAAGTCGAGCCCGACCGACAGGGTCCACAGCACGCCGCGTACGCCGTGGCTCGCGGTCACGCCGCCGAGCAGCCAGAGCATTCCGCTCGTACCGAGCCAGAAGATCACCCGCAGGGAGACGATCCGCTCCGGCCGGTGGACCATCGCAAGGAACACCGACCGGCCGAGTTGGACCGCCACGTATGCCCCGGCTAACACGACCGCGTGCTCGTTGAAGCCCCGGGGAACGGCGACGGACATCACCATGGCGCCCAACATGCTTGCGATGACGAGGAACTGGATCTCGGCCGGTCCGGGTCCAGTCGGCTGGTGATCAGCGCGGTGAACGACCACACCAGCCAGAGCGCCAGGAACAGCAGGAGGGTCTGCCCCGCCTCGGAGAACAGCTGTGACGTGCGGCTTTTGTCAGCGCCATCCGAAGGCCGGCGGAACGGCCCGGCCGACGGTCTCCATGCGTGCTGTGCCGCAGAATTCGCGCACCTGGGCCCGCACCGGTTCCGTCTCCCGGCCGAGCACCTTGTAGATCAGGCCGACGCCGTTCGGTAGCCGGCTGACTCCCGCGATTAGCGGGGTGCCGTGGTCCCACATCGGAGGAGTCCGTTCGTACACCCTGGTGGCGCGCTCGGGCGAGGTCAGCAGGACGACGTTGCCGAAGACGTGGAAGTCGTCGAGTACGCCGGACCGGGCCACTCCGAACGAGGCGGGCTCGACGACGAACTTCTCGACGAACAGGTCCGGGCCGCCGGGTCGGGCGGCCCGGACGGTCGAGGAGAAGAGGTCGTACTGGAAAATCTCCCCGTCTCGGTGGTACTTCCGGCCGGGCAACAGAATTTCGGTGTAGAGCAGGGTGGCGGATTCCGGCAGCGTGACGCCCGTACGGGTGATGAACCGGCTGTTCCGGTAGGGGATGACGGGCTCGGGGAGGTATTCCAGGTAGGCGTTGTCGGCGAGGGTGATCTGCTGGATCTGGGCGGCGTGGTTCGCGTCCATCTGTTGGATCTTGTTTGCCGCCTGAGTGGTGAGGTGGGCGCGGGCGTTGACGCCGAGCGACACGTCGATCCGCTGCCGATCGCCCTGGAGCATCCCGCCGGAGGTGGTGATGATGAAGACGCACGCCATCTCGGGCATCGCGGTGTCCCAGTACAACGCCTGTTGAGCGAGCAGGGGGGCCTGCCTGAACAGGTCGGCCAGCACCGTCCGCCGGTCCCGGTGTTCGAACGCCAGGCGCAGCAGGCCGACCTTGCCCGGTGCGCCGCTGGGTAGCTGGGCCGGCTCGTCGAGGTAGGGCGCGAGTTCGGGCGCGTCGTCAACCGAGATCATGCGGGTACGTCCAGCGCGGCGGCTGGTTGACGGGCCTGCGGTGCGTCGGGGTCGATCGGCTGCGCAAGATCGAAAAGGGCGTTGTGTCGGATGAGTGAGATCAGCTCGTCGATACCCGCGCCGGTCCTGCAGTTGGTGAAGACGACCGGCTTCCCGTTGCGCATGTCGGCCGCGTCGCGGGCCATCAGGTCGAGGTCGGCGTCGACGTACGGTGCGAGGTCAATCTTGTTGACCACGAGGATGTCGGACTGGGAGATGCCCGGACCGTTCTTGCGCGGGATCTTGTCGCCCGCGGCGACGTCGATGACGTAGATGAAGTAGTCCACCAGGGCGGGGCTGAAGGTGAGGGTCAGGTTGTCGCCCCCGCTCTCGATGAGCAGCAGGTCGCTGTCCGGGAACCGTTCCTCCATGTCTTCCACGGCGGCCAGGTTCATGCTCGGGTCTTCCCGGACCGCGGTGTGCGGGCACGCCCCTGTTTCCACACCGATGATCCGCTCCGCCACCAGCACTCCGGTGAGTGCCCGCCGTACGTGCTTGGCGTCCTCGGTGGTGACGACGTCGTTGGTCACCACGAGCACCCGTAGCCCGTCGGCGACGAACCTGGGGACGACCGCCTCGATGATCGCCGTCTTGCCGCTGCCGACCGGGCCTCCGACACCAATCCGGCTGACCGTTTTCATACCCACTCCCGAAACTCTGCTGTCAGTTCATGAACATGCGGACGTGCGCGTGGACGTGGGCCGCCGCCAGCACGTCGATCACGGGCCCGAAGGTGGACATGTCGTCGAGACCCGCCGCCCTCACCCGCTGGTACTCGTCGGCGGCGGTCGCGTTGACCCGGTAGAGGATCGCCTGGGTGTCGAGGTGGTCGACCCGCATCAGCCGTACGGCGGCGCTGAGCACCATCACCGCGACCCCGTACTGGTGCGTGGCGAAGGCGTCCTCCTCGGTGAGTTCGAGGGCGGCGAAGAGCGCCCCGAGCGCGACGGGGTAGGTCACGGGGACCGGATCGGTGGCCGCGTCCCGGAGCCGCTTGTCCAGCATCGAGTCCCCGACGACGTGTGCCGCCGCCTGCGCCAGCTTGCGACCCATCCGTACGGTCATGGTCCTGGTCTCTTCGGAGAGCTTGCGGACGTGCACCGCCTCGTCCGCCTGGCGGATCCGGTCCAGGTCGCCCAGGGCGGCGGCGCGGTGCCCGGCGAGAACCGCCACGCCGTCGCCGGTGGCGGCGAGGTGGACCAGGGTACGGGTGAACTCCTCCAGCCCCGCGCGGTCCCGGACCACGCCCTGTTGCACCGCCATCTCCAGCCCGCCGGAGAAGGAGAAGGCGCCGACGGGGAACATTGAGTCCCCGAACTGGAGGATCTTCAGGGTCGCCGGGATCGTCGACGCGGGCGGCTCCATCAGTCGACGGGTTGGGGAGCGTGTGAGTGCGGGGTCGAGCCGGCGCCGCCGAAGAGCCGGCGGGACTCGTGTGGGGCGAGGTAGGCGATGACCTCGGTGCCGGGAACGAAATCGTGGGAGATGCCGGTGAGGTCGTGGGTCCGCATCACCGAGTCCATCACCTTCCGGTCGACGGTGAGCGGGACGTACATCCTGTTGTCCTTCACCACCGCCGGCCAGTGCTGGTTGCCGATGGCATGGCCGAGCTCGATCGCGGCGCGCAGTCCCAGCTCTGCCGGTTCCTTGCCCAGCCCGCTCAGGTCGATGACCATCACCTCGCCGAGCTGGATCCGGGCCACGACCGCGGTCCGCGTCGTCTCGTCCCAGCGGAGGATGTCGCCGTCGCGGAGCCGGTGCCCCCGCCCCAGGGAAAGCGCCACCTCGTCGCCGTCCACGGTGCGCTTGCGCAGCCGGTTCTTCTGCGCCTCCCACTGGTCGAGCAGGAGGTCGTCCACCCGGGCCGCGTCGAGCCGGATCTTCCATCCGGGGTCGCTCGCATTGCCCAGCACCGATTCCACGAGCACGTCGAACTCCTCTGTTGCCTGCGCCGGCCGTCAGCTGAAGAAGTACAGCTGGCTGAGCGGGAGGTTCCTGGCCGGTGGGACGGTGGCATGTACGCCGTCGACCTTCACCGCGAAGGTCTCCGGGTCCACCTCGATCCGCGGCAGGACGTCATTGCGTACCATGTCGAGCTTGGTCAGACCCCGCGTTCCGCGTACGGGCAGGACCTGACGGCGTAGGCCGAGTTTCTCTCCGACGCCGGCCTCGTAACCCGCCTTCGACAGGAAGGTCACGCAGTTCTCACTCAGCGCCGTGCCGTACGCGCCGAACATCGGTCGGTAGAGGACGGGCTGCGGGGTGGGTATGGAGGCGTTGGGATCGCCCATGATCGACCAGAGGATCTGGCCGTTCTTGATGATCATTTTCGGCTTGGCGCCGAAGAAGGCCGGCTCCCACAGCACCAGGTCGGCGATCTTGCCGGGCGCGATGGACCCGAGTACGTCGGCGATACCCTGGGTGATCGCGGGATTGATGGTTATCTTCGCCACGTACCGGAGCACCCGGAAGTTGTCGTTGTCCGGTGAGTCCTCCGCGAGCTTGCCGCGGGCCACCTTCATGACGCTGGCCAGTTGCATGATCCGCAGCCAGTTCTCCCCGATCCGGCCCATCGCCTGGGAGTCGCTGGACATCATCGAGATGACGCCCAGATCGTGCAGGACGTCCTCGGCGGCGATCGTCTCCGGGCGGACCCGGCTCTCCACGAGCGCCACGTCGGACGGGACCTTCGGGTTGAAGTTGTGGGTCACCATCGTCATGTCGAACAGCTCTGCCTGGCTGTTCACCCCGTAGGGGTTGGTGGGCGTGGTGGAACTCGGCAGGCAGTTCATCTCGCCGGCCACCTTGATGATGTCCGGCGCATGGCCGCCACCGGCACCCTCGGTGTGGTACGTGTGGATGGTTCGACCCTCGAACGCGGCGATGCTGTCCTCGATGTAGCCGCTCTCGTTGAACGTGTCCGTGTGGATGGCGACCTGGACGTCGAACCGCTCGGCCGCCGCCAGCACCGTACGGATCGCCTCCGGCGTCGCACCCCAGTCCTCGTGGATCTTGTAACCGGCGGCACCCGCGAGCGCCTGCTCCTCCAGCGGACCCGCGCCGGAACTGCTGCCCTTGGCCAGGAGCCCGATGTTGATCGGAATGCCCTCGAACGCGCGCATCATGGCGTGCAGGTTCCAGGGGCCCGGGGTGCAGTTCACGCCGTTCGAGCTGTCGGTCGGGCCGGTGCCTCCACCCCAGATGGTGGTGATGCCGTTACTGAGCGCGGCGTACGCCTGCTGCGGCGCGATCAGGTGGGCGTGCGAGTCGATGCCGCCGGCGGTCAGGATGAGGTGCTCGCCGGCTATGGCGTCGGTGCCCGTTCCGATCACCAGGCTGGGACTGACACCGTTCATGATGTCGGGGTTGCCGGCCTTGCCGATCCCGACGATCCTTCCGTCCTTGATCCCCACGTCGGCCTTCACCACGCCGACCTGCGCGTCGAGGATGGTCACGTTCGTTATGACCAGGTCCAATGCCCCGTTGGCGTTGGTCAGCTCGGCGTTCGCGCCCATGCCGTCCCGCAGGGTCTTCCCCCCGCCGTACACGGCCTCGTCGCCGAGGCTGCGCAGGTCCTTCTCGATCTCGATGTAGAGTTCCGTGTCGCCCAACCGGATCTTGTCTCCGGTCGTCGGCCCGTACAGTCCGGCGTACTCCTGCCTGGATATCTGACTCATCGCCTGCTCCCGGGCCCGCTGTCGGCGTCCCGTCGATCCGGCCTACCGCTCATCGTGGGTGCCGTCCGACCCGAAGCCCCGGATCCGGGCGCGAACCATCGCCTCTGCCCGCGCGGGCTGATACCCGGCCGGACCGCCGCCGGTCCAACCGTTCACCAGGCCGTTGAAGCCGTACACCCGCTGTCGTCCCCCGTACGGGACGAGCTGGACCGTCTTCTTGTCACCTGGCTCGAAACGGACCGAGGTGGCGGCTGGTATGTCCAGACGCCAGCCGAAGGTTGCCTCGCGGTCGAAGGTGAGGCAACGATTCGTCTCGTAGAAGTGGAAGTGCGAGCCCACCTGGATCGGGCGGTCCCCGGTGTTGCACACCTCGATTCGGAGGGTCGGGCGCCCGGCGTTCAGCTCCACCGGCGCGCTCGAGAGGACGTAACCGCCCACCGGTCCCGGTCCTTCGGGATCGGGGCCGGGTTGGCCCTGGGGGTCCGGCACTTCTGCCTCGCATTCGGGTCGGGCGGCTCGTCCTGCTACCGGATGGGCGAATGTACGCTGACGAGGCGGCTGCCGTCGGTGAACACCGCTTCGACCTGGATCATCGGCACCAGGTCGGCCACCCCCTCCATGACGTCGCTCTTGGTGAGGACGTTGCTCGCGTCATGCAGCACCTCCTCGAGGGTCTTGCCCTCCCGGGCGCCTTCCAGGGCTGCGGCGGCGACGATGGCGACCGCCTCCGGGTGATTGAGCTTGAGGCCCCTGTTCTTGCGTGCCGTGGCGATCTGGGCCATGGAAAGAATGGTCAGCTTGTCCAACTCCCGCGGAGTCAGGTACATGTCGCCCGTCCTTTCGGGGCCGATTGCCACGTGGCGATGACGGGGCACGGTGGGGGAGTGGGTTCGTCCCACGATAAGCCGCCAAACCGGCCATGAGGGGCTAATAGCGGTAAATCCCCCTCGAGATTCGCCGAGCGGGTGGCGCGAAGAGTCGAGTGGACCGGATCAGATGCCGGCCAGACCCTGCGGGCTGTTGTACGGGATGCTCGCGCTGGAGACCGGATGGAGGGCGCCGTCGGGTTGGACGGCATAGCCGACCAGCTTGGCGGCGTTCCCGTAGATCTGGTAGAGGTACGCGCCGTCCGGCGTGATCCAGTTGTCACTCGGACCGCTGCTCACGGTGCCGTTGAGCGCCCTGAAGGTGCCGTCGCCGGGAACCCTCGGGCAGGCGGGGTCCCGCGCGATGGAGAGTTCGGTGCCGTCGATGTGGAAGCTGCTGATGTTGCTGTAGCCGAAGTTCGTGGCGAACACCATTCGGTCGTCCGGCGAGATCGCCAGCCAGCAGAGCTCGGAGGGCTTCCCCGCGCTCGTGTCGATCTCCACGACCGGACCGATGTCGACCCGCCCGGCCGAGTCGATGCTGCCCATGGCGACCCCGTCGCCGACCGCCTCTCCGACGATGAAGGTGTCCGGCCTGCTCTGCAAGAAGGCGATATAGAAAGGGGAGCCGCCGTTCGCGTCGTGGAACGACGGCGCGCCGAGCGTGCCGTCCCCGGTCACGGGAAAGGTGACCAGTCCGTCCGGGTCCGGTTCGTTCGAGGCGATCGACTTCGGAGCACCGTCCGGTCCTCGTACCCAGAGGATCGCCGAGCCGTCCGGATTCGCGGTGGGTGGCTGGTCGAACGTGGTGCCGACGAAGAGGAACCGGCCCTCCGGCGCAAGCTTGACCATGGTGGCCACGCGATCGGCTTTGTCCGACGTATTCACCGAGTAGCGTTCCAGGCGCACCGCCAGCTTACCGTTGTCGTCGACCGACATCAGCCGCAGATGATCCGGCCCGAACGCGTGCAGAACGAACAAGGTGCCGCTCGACGGGGAATAGGCCAGGGACTTGGCGGTACCACTCCGTCCGGTCACCGCGTTGCCGGTCGGCTTGACATCCAGCAGCGTGAGACTGCCATCCGCGCCGACACCGAAACTGGAGACGGAATTGTCGCCGCCGTTGGTGGCGAACAGGAACCGTAGATCCGGGGTCAGGATGACGCTGGCCGCGCCCTCGAACGCGTTCGGTGCGCTGGGCTGGCCGCTGATCGGTTTGAAGGGCCCGGAGCCGGCACCGCCCGTGAGAGTCCTGTCCACCTCGCTGATCTCGCCATTGGGAGATCGGACATAGTGGATGACAGCGTTGGCGGTCTCGTTGGTCTGCAGGTACAGATGTCCGCCCCGCCGCTTTCCACCGCCCGCGGCCTCACCCGGCACGGATCGCTCATCCGACATCCGCGTCTCCCCCGCATCCACGGTTCCGTTGGACAGATCGGTCTCGCTACGGTCCTCCGGCCGAGAACCCCGGCTTGGAAATGAATCGAGACTGCCGGGGCTGTGGCCCGACGCCCCGGCGAAGCAGCTCAAGTCCGGGTTCGAGCCTAATGCGCGGAGCAGGTCCAGATCGCCTTTCCGGTGATTCTCTCGGGCGGAACCAACGGGCAGACGCCGACCGGGACAGCAGACCTTGTGCACCAGGTCCTGTCTCGCGGAATCTGGTGGTCGGGGGTATGGCCCGCGAGGTCCGGTCGGTCGGTCCCGGTCGCTCCGGCCGTGGGCCGGCGGGGCCTGAACCCCGCCGGCCCACCGCGCTACGAGGCGACTACGTCGAAGCGATCCACGAGCATGTACGTTCCCGATCGTTTGACGCCGCGCAGGGTGTGCGAACCCTGGGGTAGTCCGCGGACGCTGTAGATGACCTGTTGCGCCAAACGGGTGCTGCTGCTCGTGTCGACCGTGGCTCGCAGGACACCGTCGAGGTAGATGTCCACCAGGCCCTGGTCGGAGTAGCGCTCCGACAGGTAGTCGATGCCGGTGCCGTTGAACGTGTAGGTGAAGGACCCGCCGTTGCTGGTCGTGTAGTGCACGTCGTCGTTGTAGTCGCCGAGGCCGCGGCTGCTGCTGACCGCCCAGCCGGTGCTGTAGGTCGCCACGTTGTCGTTGAGCCGCTGGACCGTGCCGGTGCTCGGATAGAGCTGCGACCGGGGCACGATCTGGGCGGGTGTGTTGGGGCTGCTCCAGATGAGCTTCATGTATGCCGAGCCGCCCTGGTCGGTCTGTTCCAGGCGGATGTCGTGACGGCCGGCGGTGAGTGTGACGCTGCCCTGGTCGACGGCTGGTGCGTGGGGCGTGGCGTTGTCGATGACGAGTTGCCCGTCGATCCAGAGCCGGACCGTGTCGTCCGACACGGCGGTGAAGGTGTACCGCTCGGAGTACCGCGCCTCGATCGAGCCGGTCCAGCGGCTGGCGAAGTTGTCGGTGCCGATCGAGGGGGCGGGGGAGCCGCTGAAACGCCATGCGTAGTTGACGGTCGGATCCGTACGGGTGACCGCTGGCGTACCGGTGAATGTGGTGTTGTTCCAGAACTCCGCCTTGAGCCCGGAGCCGGTGCCGACCGCCGCGGGCGTGGGGGTACTGATGTCGGCCTCGATGACGGTGGCGATGGCGTTGGTGGCGCCGCCGCTCGGCAGGAAGTCGTAGCCGTCACCGGCGGCGCGCACACTCACCGGTGAGGCGCTGCCGAGCACCCGTGCACCCGTGACCGTGAACGGCGACCGTTGGCTGAGGTGCAGAGTCGTGGCCCAGTTGTTGACGATGAGATACAGCTTGTTGCCCTTGCGGGTGACCTTGCCCCAGGACGGCTGGGCGACCAGACCCGTGTAGCCGGCGCCGGTGATGGCCGCGCCGTTGGTGGTCATCCAGTTTCCGACGCCGTTCAGGGCACCGGACTGCCCAGCCGTGACCGCCCCGGTGGGGGTAGGACCGATGTTGAGCAGTAGGTTGGCGCCGTTGCTCGTCACGCTGGACAGGTCGCGTACGAGTTGGGTCGGTGACTTGAAGTTGGTGTCCCAGGCCGCGTATCCCCAGGTGTTGTTGATGGTCATGCAGGTTTCCTGCAGTTGTGCCGATGGCGGGGAGCCGGCGAGAGCCTGCTCAGGGGTGCCGTAGTCGCCGTCGACGGGGCGGCGCTTGCCGATCCGGTTGTTGGTGATGATCTGGGGTGAGATGCCGCGTACGAACCGCTCCAGGTCCTCGCCGTTCTGCTCGGACCACGGGTTGGTGGGGTTGGTCTCGGTCCACTCGCCGTCGAACCACAGCAGCGCGGGGTCGTAGTTGGTCACGAGTTCCTGCAGTTGTGCCTTCATCTTGGTGACGTACGCCGGGAAGTTCGCGACAAAATCCGGCTCGTGCCAGTCCCAGATCGAGTAGTAGAAACCGAGTTTGATGCCGTTGGCGGTCGCCGCGTCCTTGAGTTCGCGCAGGAGGTCGCGGGAGAAGCCGGAGTGGTCGCGCAGGTTCCATCGGTTGACGCCGGTGGGCCACATGGCGAACCCGTCGTGGTGCTTGGAGGTGATCACGATGTACTTCTGGCCTGCCTGTTTGGCCATCTGCACGATCGCGTTCGCGTCGAAGGACGCAGGGTTGAAGGTGGCGGCCTTGGCCTCGTAGTCGCTCCACGGGATGTTGCACTGCCGCTTGATCCATTCGACCTCGCGACACGTTCCGTACTGGCCCTGGTAGACGGCGTACGGGCCGAAGTGGATGAACATGCCGAAGCGTGCCTCGTCGAACCAGCGGGTACGTGATCCGCTCAAGGCGTCATCGACGACGTAGTTGTCGCCCGGAGCGGCGGCGGCCGGTGCCGATGGGACGACGACCGTCGCGGCAATCGCCATGAGCAACGACAGTCCTGCTCGGAATGCTGATCGCATGGTGTCCTCTCCTGCGCGCGCGCCATCCACGGTGCCGGGGGCTGCTGGCGGTGGATATTCGAGAGATAGAAATGACTCGATAATGTTCCCGAAACATCGGACGTATGTCAATGACTCGGTCTCGTCGCTCGGGATGGACACCGCCAAACCGTGGGTACCTTGGTGGATTCATCGGACGAGTTTCGAGATTGGGGGCCACCTCGAGCAAAATCCGCCATGCGTGAAGCAACCTGATCGGCTCACGCCCGGTCGTTGATCACCTGGCCGGTCGTCCACTGTGCACGATCAGGTCGACCGGCTAGCGTGCTTGCACGAGGGACCCCGAGGTCGAGCGGATTCCCTGACCGGACCCCTCTCCAACGACCGCAGGGGAGCAAGGATGAAGAAATTCCTCCCGCGCCGGCTCGGGCTTGTGCTCACTCCGGTACTCATCGTCGCGATGGCCGTCGGTACCCCGGCATACGCCGCGCAGGCCGGCGACGCGACCAGCGCAACCATCACGACGAAGCTCGTCCAACACGGCACCGATCTTCCGGCGCGGAACATCTGTGTCTTCGCCACCCCGGTGCTGACCTTCAGTTGGCCGGATCTCTGTCCGGCCCGCAGCGACGCTGACGGCCGTGTTCGGGTTGAGGTGCCGGCGGCCGGTGCGTACAACCTGTTCGTGTTGCCGGACTCGGGCAGCCGGTACGGCGCCCAGTGGGTCGGCCCGGACGGTGGCACAGGATCGCAGAAGACCGCCCGGCGGATCACGCTGGACACCGGCGAGACGAAGCCGGTGCCGAAGATCGAGCTGGATGACCGGGCCACCATCGTCGGGCAACGGCGCCCCGGCCCGGGGCGGCAGATCGTGAACGGCACCGTCGGCATAGTCAGCCCGACCCCGGACAATCAACGGGACCTGCGCTATTCGCCGATCGCCGACGACGGCTCGTTCCGCATCGACTGGCTCGGCCCGTACGAGTGGCCGTTGCTGTTCAAGTCCGACCAGCACCCGTACCAGTGGAGCGGGCAGGTGGGCAACCGGTTGCTTGCCGACCTGGTGCCGGCGACGATCGGCGCAACGGAGCCGTACCTCTTCAGTCTGTCCAGCGGAACATATGTCGGGGTGCGCATCCCGGACGAGCCACCGGGCCCGCTCCGCCTGGTGATGCGTAACGTGGCGACCGGAGAGGCGGTGGCCTTCGGGGAGGACGACGACGCCAACCACCATGTTCGCCCGATGGTCCTCGGCGGTCAGCAGGTCAAGTGGGAGTGTCTCTGCCCGAGCGGCGTCCGGTGGCACGGCGGCACCGACTTCGCCAGTGCGACCCCGGTGGTGATCCACACCATGACACTGCCGTACCTGACCTTCGAAGGACCGTAGGCCCTGGGGGCGCCGCCCCACACCCAGCTCACCACGGACACACGCGGTAGCCGCCAATCGGAATTGGCCAACGTGGCGCGGTGCCTGTCCCTGGCAGGATGTGGTTGGGTCCGGGAACGGTCGCAATACTTCGAGGCGTGGACGCGAAACGACAGCTCGGCGAATTCCTGCAGGCTCGACGCTCTCAGTTGCGGCCGGAGGACATTGGCGTGGCTACCTACGGTGACCGGCGTCGGGTCCGGGGGCTGCGCCGGGAGGAACTGGCTCTGCTGGCCGGAGTCAGCGCTTCGTACTATTCGCGGCTGGAGCAGGGCCAGGCCGTCAACGCCTCGCCCGAAGTGCTGGACGCCCTCGCCCGGGCACTACGGCTCGACGACGCAGAACGCCGCCACCTGCACGAGCTTGCGGTCGGGACCCGCCGCCGGCACCCGACACGTCGCCCGGCAGCGGAGCGGGTCAGCCCGGCCGTACACCAACTGGTCGCGGCGCTGGGTGACGTACCCGTGGTGGTGCTCGGCCGGCGTAGCGACGTGCTGGCCTGGAACACCTCAGGGCATGCCCTGTTCGCCGGCCACCTGGACCCGGACCTCCCGCAACGGCCGGACCAACGTCCCAACATGGCGCGGCTGCTGTTCCTGGACCCGCACACCCGCGAGTTGTACGCGGACTGGTCTGCGAAGGCCCGGGCGGTGGTGGGGACGCTGCGGATGGCCGCCGGGCAGTATCCGGACGACTCGCTGATGTCCGCGCTGGTAGGGGAGCTGGCGGTGAAGAACCCGCAGTTCGCCGCGATGTGGGCCGACCATCGGGTCAAGGCCGGTGGGGACGCCGTCTACGAGATGCGCCACCCGCTGGTCGGTGTCATCTCGGTGACCCAGCAGACCCTGCGGACCGAGGACGGCCAGGCGATCGTTGTCGCCACCACCGAGCCCGGCTCGGCGTCGCACGCGGCGATGACCCTGCTCGTGCACAGCGCCGTCACCACCCGTACCGTCGCGCCACACCCCCTTTCCGTGCGCGAATAGCGCCTTTCCCGCCGGCCGAAACGAGGTGCTCCGAAAGGAGCGCCGGACCCTTCGCGCCCGCAGCGCCGTCCACACCACCGCCGTCGACCCAATATGGCGCTGGCCGTCCTTGCCGCGTCACCGACCCCGTTTCCCCTGGAGAATCCCATGCAAGAGATCAAGCTCGGCGACGTCACCGTTATCCGTGTCGAGGAGACGCACGGCCCGATCATGCCGACCGGTGCCTTCTTTCCCGCCATGCCGGACGAGGCGTGGCGGGCGCACCGTGACCTTCTGGTCCCGGACCATCTCGGCGCCGACGACGGCATGGTGCACGTTGCCATGCAGAGCTGGCTGCTGCGCAGTGAGGGCCGCAACATCCTGATCGACACCGGCGTCGGCAACGACAAGAACCGGCCGGCGGTGCCGCCGTGGCACCAGCAGCAGGTGGCCTACCTGGGACGGCTCGCCGCGGCCGGGGTCAAGCCCGAGGACATCGACCTGGTGGTCAACACGCATCTGCACGTGGACCACGTCGGGTGGAACACCCGGCTCGTCGACGGCCAGTGGCTGCCGACGTTCCCGAACGCCACCTACCTGATGCCCGCCGCCGACTTCCACCACTGGAATCCCGCGAACAACCCCGGCATTCCGGGAAGCGTCAACGAGAACGCGTACGACGACAGCATCGCCCCGGTGCACGCTGCCGGACAGGTGCGACTGTGGGAGGACAGCTACCCGATCGATGGCAATCTGCGGCTGGAAGCCGCGCCGGGGCACACGCCCGGCCACGCTGTGATCAAGCTGAGGTCGGGTGGCGACCGGGCGCTGTTCGCCGGTGACATCGTCCACACCCCGTTGCAGCTGCACCACCACGCCCACAGCAGTTGCTTCTGTGAGGACCCCGCCCAGGCCGCGGTCACCCGACGCCGCCTGCTCGACTGGGCAGCCGAGACCCGGTCGTTGGTACTGCCGGCACACTTCAGCGGCCATTCCGCACTCGAAATCAGCCGGCACGGCGAGTCGTACGCCGTCAAGCGGTGGGGTGCGTTCCCCAGATACTGACCCTTCGTTTCGAGCCCGTCGCCGTCACCCGACGGCGGCGGGCTCCTCGCCGTCGTGCGGTAGCACGGGTGACTCGATGGTCTTCGGATCAGCGCCCTCGGCGAGAGAGGCGAACCGGCGGAACAGCCTCATCATGATCATCTACAGCAGTCCGGACGTCACGTGCAGATCGTGTGAAAGCCGACTAACGCCCAGCTCGCACCGTGTGTGGCGGTCCCGGAGAGGCCCATGATCGCGAACTGAACGTTGGATCTTGCGCGATGGAGCGGGACGGGGCAGGATGCGGGAAAGCGCTTGCCCAACGGAGGGCGATGCGAGATGGAGAACAAAAGTGCGAAAAACACTGCGTAGACTCGTACCCTTGCCCCTGGTGCTGGCCGTGAGCCTGCCCATGTTCGGTATCACCCCTCCGGCGGCGAGCGCTGCCCCCGCGTCCGGTGCGCGGCAGATGGAGTATCTGACCCGTGGCCTGGTTGCCGCCCAGACTGCCGACGGCATCTTCCTGAGCTGGCGCTTCCTGGGCAACGAACCTGACGGCATCTCCTGGAACCTCTACCGCAAAGACGGCAATGCGGACTTCGTGAAGATCACCACGATCGCGCCCCGGGATGTTCAGCCCGAGAGCGACTACGACACGAACCCCGGCATCGTGAAAGAGGACGTCACCCCCTCGAACTACACCGACCCCGACGGCGTTCTCACCTCCATCTACGAGGTCGCCCCGGTCATAAGCGGCGTCGAGGGCGCGAGGCAGGGCATGAGCGTGCCCATGCTGTCAGCCCTGGCCGGCCAGGCAGGCCAGGCCAACCGGGGTGCGGCGAGCTACATCCCGCTCAAGCCCGCCCCGGCACCCGTCCCGCTCGCCCACTTCACCTACCGCAACCAGCGGTTCGGCCCGGGCACCAACATGAACGCGGCCAACATGGTCATCCCGGGCACGGCAAACCAGAACTGGTACGTCGTCGACATGGATCTCCTGCGCGGGTTCCGGGTGGCGTACGGTGACCAGACGACCGTGACCCAGGAGCAGCTCGACGGTTGGGTCGCGAAGCTCAACGAGCACAACACGACCCCCAACGCGCTCGGGGTCGCCACCTACACCACCGCTCGGCCGCTGACGAACTCCCTCGTCAACGGCAAGATCACGGAAGCGCTGTACAAAGAGCTGGAAGCCGAGTTCGTCAAGTACGTGGAGAACCTCGACGCCGGCACCTCGCTTCCCTACGCGAAGACCAGCACCGGCGCGGTCTACACGTCGCAGAGCAGCACCTACTCCACGCACGACATGACCGTGGGTGACTTCGACGGCGACGGCGAGTACGAAATCGTCGTCAAGTGGCGCAGCACCCAGCAGGACCCCATGTACTCCGAGCCGATCTTCGGCGGCAGCAACACCACCACCGCCCCGGAGTACATCGACGTCTACAAGCTGGACGGGACCCTGCTGTTCCGCGTCGACATGGGCTACAACGTGCGGGCGGGCAACGACCACGAGACCACCCTGTTCGCCGAGGACTTCGACGGTGACGGCAAGTCCGAGCTGATGCTCAAGACCGCCCTGGGCACCCGCGTCGGCAACTGGGACGAGGCGTCGCAGTCCGTCGTGTATCCGGACTCGGGCGTCGTGGGCGGCCAGGACGGACTGAACGCCACCACGGACAAGTTCAAGGAGTACTTCACCACCGGCAACACCGGTGCACTCGACACCTACTGGTCGCTCCTGAACAGCTTCGCCATCAGCTACCGCGTCCCGGTGGCCGGAGGCGGCAACGACGGACCCAACGATCCGGCTCTCAAGCGGTGGATCAAGACCTACCACGTTGGCCCGATCGGTCCGGCAAAGGATGACCAGGAGTTCTTCTCGGCATTCAAGTGGGACGCCGGCGCCGCCAAGGGCGTGCTCGTGGACAGCGCCGCGTACCCGTTCCGCTACGAGGGCAGCGTCGACGGTGACAACTGGGCCATGACGCCCGCCACCCAGCGCGGCAACTTCTCGTACCTGGCCTTCCCCGGCCCCGGCGCGGGCAGCGGCCCTGCCGACTACAAGTCGCAGATGATGGCCCCCTCGGAGGCCTACTGGCTGGAACACCCCTGGAAGGCAGCCGTGTGGGGTGACGCGCAGGGCAACCGCGCCAACCGCTACGTCGGTGTCGTGGCAGCTCTGGACGGCAAGCACAACTACGCGGTCTCCCAGCGTGGCTACTACGCCAGGACGACCATGGCCGCCTTCACCATCGTGGACGGCAAGGTCAAACTCCAGGCCAGCTTCGACTCGGCCGACCCGCAGTACTGGTCCCTGGGCGGCAGCGCCTACGACTACCAGAACCGTGGCAACCACCAGACCCAGTCCGGCGACCTCGACGGCGACGGTCGGGACGAGATCGTCATGAAGGCCATGGTTCTCGACCTGAACGCCGACGGCACCAAGATCCTGCCCGAGGTGATCAACGGCGACACCATGCCGACGATCGAGGGGCAGAACAGCGTTCCTCCGGTTGCCAACACCTTCGAGTTCGCCACCGACGCCGTACGGAACAACCCGCTGAACGTCTGGGCCCCGCTCCGCCACGGCGACCGTAGCGCGCTGCTTCCGGTCGACAAGGACAACGAGTTCCGCATGTGGTCCGGCAGCGAGGAAAACCTGCTGGACGACATCCGTACCGGCCACCAGCTCGGGTGGATGCCCGGCCCGGAGGCCCACGACCCGTTGAAGGGTCAGCGGCGCAACGACCAGGGCCAGATCGTCCACGAGAACTCGATGGTCTTCGGCGTGTACGCCGGAACCGACGCCGAGGGCGCCGTGGCCGGCAACTTCTCCAACCGCTGGCCGGGCGCGCAGGGATTCTCGCAGAACGGTGCCCGGAGCATGGTCACCGGCGAGCTCCTGAACGGCAGCAGCAACGTGAGCAGCGGCCAGTACGCCATCTGGTTCGGCGGCGGCCTGACCGCCATGGCCGCGAGCAACGCGACCATCAGCACGGTCAACGACCTGACCTTCGCGACCTCCTCGTATCTCGCGACCGGCCTGACGTCGACCGGCAACAAGAGCACCCCCACCCTCAAGGCCGACCTGATGGGCGACTGGCGCGAGGAGCTCGTGCTCCGCGCCTCGGACAACCGTCTGGCCATCGTCACGACCCTCTCGCCGACGGCGTACGGCATCCGCACGCTGATGCACGACCCGATGTACCGCATGGGGGTTGCGAACAAGAACACCGGTTACGACCAGTTCGGGTTCGCCAGCTTCTACCTGGGCGACGAGGCAAAGCTGCCGGCGATGCGGACCGACATCTCCGTCCCGGCGGGGCCCGACACGACCGCTCCGGCGATCGCGGTGAAGCCGGAGTCGAAGGGTAGGGACGGGGTCTACAGCAACGTCTCCTTCAAGCTGTCCGACGCCGGCAAGGTCGACAAGCTCACCCTGAACGGGGTCGAGAAGAACCTCGCCGACAACACCTACTCCGACCTCAACGGGGTCAAGCCGGGCACGTTCGGCGGCAAGGCGGGCAGCAACGAGCTGAAGGTGTACGACGTGGCAGGCAACGTCACGACGCTGACCTTCGTACTGGATGTCACCAGCCCGACGGTGACGGTGAAGGACGGCGCGACCGAGACGGTCGGCACGCCCGCGGCCGGGTACGAGGTGGCGTCGTTCAAGTTGTCCGACGAGTACAAGGTTGACAAGCTCACCCTGAACGGGGTCGAGAAGGACCTTGCCGACAACACGTACTCCGATCTCAACGGGGTGAAGCCCGGTGTGTTCGGGGCGGTGCTCGGGGCGAACGAGCTGAAGGTGTACGACGTGGCGGGCAACGTCACGACCGTGACCTTCACGCTGGTCGCGCCGAAGCCGGCGGTTCCGGCCTGGGACGCGAAGAAGGCGTACAACAACGGCGACCAGGTGTCCTACAACGGGGCGATCTACATCGCCCAGTGGTGGACGCAGAACGAGAAGCCCGGTAGCACCGCGACTGGCTCGTGGAGCGAGCAGGGCGCCCTCGTCCCCTCGGCCGGCGCCGGCGTCCGGTCCTGGACCGCATCCTGGGTCTACACCGGCGGCGAGACGGTCGCGTACAACGGCCACACCTGGAAGGCCAAGTGGTGGTCCCGGAACCAGCAGCCGGGCGATCCCAACGGTCCGTGGCAGGACCTCGGTACGTACTGACAGGTGACGCCAGGGGAGGGTCGGTCCGCAAGGGCCGGCCCTCCCCGCACGTGATCCGAGATCAGACGATCCGACACCGGCAGGGCCGGAGATGTCATGCCGAGCAGCCGGCGAGCGACGCTCGATCCTTCACCCTGCGTCGCGTTCGGCGAGTTGCTTGAAGGTGAGTAGCTGCCGTCGAGCCATGACCAGGTCCCCGACGGACAACCCGAGCGCGACCACACGGTTCGTCCGCATCACGACCTTGAGCAGCAGACGCGTGGTGTTGTGCCCGTCGGGCACCAGGACGTACGACATGCAGGCGTTCATGATCCTTCCCGTCAGCTGTGTTCCGGGCGCGACCGAGAGGATCCTGCCCCGCTTGCGCCCACCGACACTGGAGAACGCTTCTCCCACCCGAGGCTCGGGGAGGCCGACCAGATGCCGAGGTGAGCGGCGGCCGAGATTGTCGATCCAGTCATAGGAGTACGGCGCCAGCCTTACCTGGGCGACCCACGGCCACACCGCCGGGGCAGGCGCATTCACCCGTACCCCTCGCCATGCCTGCAGTACGGGTGAGACGACGAAGTCGTCGCACGGATAGGCGCGCAAAATCTCGCTCTCGGTGACGCCCCACCGGTCACCGAGCATGTGTCCGCCGTCCAGCCCGACCCAGCACCAGCGTGGTGCGCAGGTCGAGTACGACGATGCCGCCGAAGTCGTCGACCAGCTTGCCGAGGGCTGTCATTCCCCGCTGCTGCTGCTCCGGCGACCGGGACAGGTACGGCCCGAAAGTACGCAGGAGCCCGAGATAGCGTTCCTTGTCAAGTGGCAGATCGCGCCGGTAGACCTCCTTGCGGACGTTGACGAACTGCCCGTGGTCGACGACGTCCTGGTGGACCCAGTCCGCGGGCCGCTCCCCTACGGTGGGGTCGATCCGGTGCAGCGCGGATTGGATCGCCGCCCCTTGGCCGGGATCGGCGTAGTCGTAGCGATTCCCGAAGATTGCCAGTGTGCCGCCCGGCGCGAGTGCTCTGCGCGCGTGCGCGTTGCGGGTGGCCGGGGCCAGCCAGTGCCAAGCCATGGCGCAGGCCAGCAAGCCAACCCCACCGGCGGGTGGCATCCACCGTTCGAAGGTGCTGGCGTGGATGCGAACTTCGGGAAATCGCGCCGCCAGCAACGCCGCCATTCGGGGATCGGGCTCGATGCAGGTCATGGGTGCGCCGATACGATCGAGCACTTCGGTTCCCTTGCCGGTTCCGGCGCCGATCTCGACCACGGACGCTGGCCTGCCGCCGTGGTAGGCGACGATCTCGTCGGCGATCTCGCGCGGATAGCCCGGCCGGACGGTCTGGTACAGATCGGCTACCGGTCCGAAGACGTCCATTGCCCTACTCCTCTCGATACACCACGGGCGGCAGGAGCGGGTTCACGACGTCGCCCTCGCTCCCCGCAGGGAGTCGATCGCGGCCTGGCTGCCCGCGCTCAGATCCATGCCCAACGCCTGCAGCATCACCACCAACGCGCCGAGCGCGAGCGTGCCCCGCAACTCCTGCGGTCCCGCCGTGGACAAGTGCTCGGCCTCGTAGAGAACCCCGGCGATCACCGCCCGGCAGCGCGCGGCAACCGCCTCGTCTGAGCGGGCCGCCGCGCAGGCCTGCAACCACAGGCCGGTGACGACGCCGTCGGCGATCAGCGCCCGGAAGTCGGCGCGCATCGCCGGCAGCGGGTCCTCCGGATTCTCGGCCGCCGCCTGCCGGAACACCTGCCGGACACGGGTCTCCAACTCATCAAGGCAGGCCAGGAACAGGTCGCGTTTGCTGCCGAACAGCCGGAAAACGTACGGCTGTGACACACCCATCCGGTCGGCCACCTTCTGCACCGACGCCGTCGTCAGGCCGTGGTCCGCGAACACCCGCATGCCGATGTCGACCGCGTCCGCGCGTCGCCGGGGTGCCGTACTGCGCTGCGTTTCCATGCTCGCAGCGTTACATTAGTAATCACTTACAAACAAGACCCGGCACTGCGGCATCCCCTGTCGGCCGGAGCGACGACCGGTTCACGATCCGGCGGGCAGCCCGACCGCGTCCAAATTTTCGCCAGTCAATGACCGGCCGGTAACATGCCCCGGGCAGAGACCTGAGCGAGAATGGCCCAGCCCGGACTCTGCTCAACCCTGGAAGGACCATCCCTTGGCCGGTGGACTCGTAGCCCTGCTGGATGACGTGGCGGCGCTGGCTCGCGCCGCTGCCGCGTCGGTCGATGACATCGGGGTGGCCGCCGCCAAGGCCGGCGCCAAGGCCACAGGCGTCGTCGTGGACGACGCCGCCGTCACCCCGCAGTACGTGCGCAACCTGGCTGCCGAGCGCGAGTTGCCGATCATCAAGCGCATTGCCGTGGGGTCGCTGCGCAACAAGTTCCTCATCATCCTGCCGGCGGTGCTGCTGCTCAGCCAGTTCGTGCCCTGGCTGCTCACCCCGATCCTGATGCTCGGCGGCGCCTACCTTTGTTACGAAGGCGCGGAGAAGGTGTGGGCCAAAATCGCCCATCACGATGCCCACGGCGCGGGCGAGGAGACGGCGCAGGACGAGACGACGCTGGTGTCCGGGGCGGTACGCACCGACCTGATCCTCTCGGCCGAGATCATGGTCATCTCCCTCAACGAGGTGATCGAAGAGCCGTTCTGGTCCCGCCTGGCGATCCTCGCTGTCGTCGCCCTCCTCATCACCGTCCTGGTGTACGGCGTTGTGGCCCTGATCGTGAAGATGGACGATGTCGGGCTGCGCCTGTCGCAGCTTTCCGGCGTCGTCGCCAGCTTCGGCCGCGGTCTGGTGAAGGCGATGCCGCTGGTTCTCACCGTGCTGACGGTGGTCGGCACCGCCGCGATGCTCTGGGTGGGCGGACACATCCTGCTGGTCGGCGCGGACGAGCTGGGCCTGCACTTCCTGTACGACGCCGTACACCACGCGGAGGAAGCCGCCGGCGACGCCACGGGCGTTCTCGGCGGGCTCGTCGGCTGGCTCGTCAACACGGTGGCCAGCGCCATCCTCGGGCTGATCGTCGGCGCGCTGGTCGTGGTGGTCATGACCTTCACGTTCCACCGTCGCAAGTCCAAGGCTGTCGCGGCGGTGGACACCACTTCCACTGACGGCACCAGCCCCGCGACGCCGCCCGATGCAGCTCAGCGTCGCGACGCTTCCGCGGACGGGGCGCCTCGCACCTGACCTCAGGACATCCCCCCGACCCGCGACCCGGGTCGGGGGACAGCCGCACGCGGCGTAGCCGGATCAGAATCTGAGCCGGCCGGGCGTGGGACCTCCGGGACGATGCGGGATGTTCCGTATCCCACCCGGAGGTCCTCACCCGGCGGTCAGCACCCGTGAGCGGGTCCGGCGCGCTCGCGGCGTGCGGTCCACCCGTGGTGCCGTCCGAGCAGCGTGTCGCCCCGCCCGAAGACTCAGGCGATCGTGGCCGCCGCGGCCACGATCGCGTCGAGGGTCACCTTCGGATGAGAGATCATCGAGACGTGGGAGCCGGCGACATCGGTGATCGTGGCCCCCGCGCGTTCGGCCATCCGGCGTTGCGTGTCCGGCGGGATGACCCGGTCCTCGGTGCCGACGACGACCCAGCTCGGCAGCGTCCGCCAGGCGGGCGCGCCGGACGAGGCCGCGTTCGCGGACAGCGTGATCGGCCGCTGGCCTTCGGCGATCAGCCAGCGGTCGGCTTCCGGCAGGTCCTGTGCGAAGGAGTGGTGCACCGTTTCGGGCTTCAGGAAGGCCTCGGCGTCGCCCTGCGGCGCGCCCGGATATCCGGCCACGTCGAACACGGTGGACGGGTCGGGAACGGCGAGAGCCGACCCGGATCCGCCGAGGATCTGGAAGACGCTCTCCCCCTCGTCGGGAATGAACGCGTCGACGTAGACCAGGGCCCGGACGTCGCCGCCGCCGGTCGCGGCGTTGGTGATGACGAATCCACCGTACGAGTGGCCGACGAGCACAACCGGCCCGCTCGTACGCTGAGCGAGGAACGACGAGATGTACGCGGCGTCATAGGGGAGCCCGCGTAGCGGGTTCGGCGGAGTGAGAACGGCGAAGTCCAGTCCCCGCAGGGCCGACGCGACGGCGTTCCAGCTCGACGCGTCCGCCCAGGCACCGTGGACGAGGACAATGGTCGGTTGGGGCATGTCTTTTCCTATCTGTTGCTTCGGTTCGGTGATTTGTCGAGGTAGTCGTTGGTCAGCGTATGGCCGCTTGCTTGACGAGTACTGAACAAAGCGGCACGCGGCAGGTCGCTCAGGCGTGGACCGGCACGGGCGCCGTTCTCAACCGCGCGACGGTCGCCGCGTACAGGAGCAGACCGGCGGTGGTCAGGACGAAACCGGCCCAGACGGTGGACAGGGTTCCCCAGCCCGCGTCGAGAGTGATCGCGCCCCCGATCGCACCGAGAGAGTTCGCCAGGTTGAGAGCGGCCAGGTTGAGCGCACCCATCAGGGTCGGGGCGTCCGGCGCGAGGCCGGTCAGCCGGACCTGGATGGTCGGGATGGCGAACATCATGGTCGCGCCGACGCCGAACAGGCAGGGCAGGAGGATCGCCAGGTTGCCGCCGGCCACGCCGATCAGCACCAGGAGCGCGAGAACACCGCCGTAACCCCAGATCAGGCCCCGGTGCTCGTACCGGTCGGCGACACGTCCACCGACGTAGTTGCCCGCTGCCATGCCGAGGCCGAAGACCGCGAGCGCGATCGGGATGAGAGAGGCGTCGCGGCGGGCGGCGTCGGTGACGAACGGGCCGATGAACGTGTAGACCGCGAAGATGCTCGAGATGCCCAGCGCCGCGACGGTGACCATCAGCCAGACGTTGAGCCGCTGCAGGGCACCCAGCTCGCTCGCGATCGAGGTGCCGCGCAGGTCGTCCGTGCGCGGGAGCCACGCCACCAGGGCGGCGCCGGCGAGCAGACCCACCACGACAACAGCCCAGTACATGGCGCGCCAGCCGGCGTTCTGGCCGATGAAGGTGCCCAGCGGTGACCCGAAGATGGTGGCGACGGTCAGGCCACCCATCACGGTGGCGAACGCCTTGCCGCCACGCCCCGGGCCGTACACGTAAGCGGCGACGACGGCCCCGGCACCGAAGAACGCACCCTGCACACTGCCGGCGATGAACCGGAAGACGACGAGGAGGGTGATGTTCGGCGCCACCGCGGACAGCCCGTTGCCGACCAGGAACAACACGACCAGGCCGAGCAGCAGGGCGCGCCGGTTGACCCGGGCCGCGAGGAGGGTGATCGCCGGCGAGCCGATCACCACTCCGAAGGCGTACGCGGTGACCGCGTGCGTCGCGACCGGAATCGACACGTCCAGATCGGCGGAGAAGAGCTGGATGATGCCGTTGCTGCCGAACTCGCCGGTGCCGATCGCGAAGGTGCCCAGCGCCAGCGCGAAAAGTGTCAGCCGCGGATTGCGGATCGGCGACATGGCGACGGTGTGCCGGCCGGATTCGGCGGCGCATTGACCTTCGTAGGCGTGGCGATGCATCGTTCCATCCTTGGCAGGAGACAGGTCGCAGGGGGCGTGTCGTGCCAACCCCGGGGGCGACGGCAGTGGTGGACGAGGGCGGGCGGGAGGGAGGTGCACGGCGGTACTGCCGATCAGTCCCGCAACCGTCGGTAGACCGCCCAGATGTGGAACGCCAGCCCGACACCCCAGGCGAGGATGGACCACAGCGGCCAGAAGAAATGTTCCGGATCGAAAATCCACCACACCACGACCTGGGCCGCGTTCGCCACGACGTAGGAGACAACGTGGGACCACAGTCCCCACATCAGAGCGGTGTCGCTCTTCGTCGAATTCATTTCCGCAGGCTAGGTCGACGTACTTGACGATCATTGAACTGCTCCTTCAGTGTTCGTCAAGTGCGCGTCCCTACGCTGCCGAAGACTGATACCGGTGTTGAAGGGACCATTTCGATGAAGACGACCCGCCGTACGCTGCTGGCCGGATCCGCTGCGGCCGCGACCGGCGCACTGTTCGCGGCGCCCGCGGCGCACGCACATACCCGGCCGGGAGGTACGCCCAAGCCGACCGTCGTACTCGTGCACGGTGCGTTCGCCGACGCCTCCGGCTGGAACGGCGTGGCCACCCGGCTCGTCCGCGACGGCTACCCGGTCATCGCCCCGGCGAATCCGCTGCGCGGCGTGAGCAGCGACTCCGCCTACCTGGCCAGCATTCTCGCCACCCTCGACGGCCCGCTGGTGGTCGTCGCGCACTCCTACGGCGGGCTGGTCACCACGAACGCCACGGCCGGCAACACGAACGTCAAGGCCCTGGTGTACGTGGCCGCGTTCGTACCCGATCAGGGTGAGTCGCTGGTGGGTCTGCAGACGGCGCACCCGGGCAGCAGGCTGGACGAGGCGGCGCTGGACTTCCGTCCCTACGGTGAGGGCCACGTCGACGCATACATCAAGAAGGCGGTCTTCCACGACGTGTTCGCCGGCGACGTGCCGAGGGCGACGACCGACCTGATGTGGGCGACGCAGCGGCCGGCCGACGTGAACGCACTGGGGGAGCCGTCCGGTGCCCCGGCCTGGAAGACGATCCCTTCCTGGTATCTCGTCGCCCGCAAGGACAACGTGATTCCCGCCGCGGCGCAGCGGTTCATGGCACAGCGGGCCGGCGCCCGCTCCGTCGAGGTCAACGCCTCGCACGTCGCGATGATCGCGCAGCCCGCCGCGACGGCGGACCTCATCAAGCGCGCCGCGCGCTGACGAAGGGGCCGGGGGCAGCGATGTTCGAGCGTCTCGGGCGGACGATGGTCCGTCGACGGTGGTGGGTGATCGCCGTCGCGGTGGCCTTCATCGCGTTCGGCGGCATCTGGGGAACGCAGGTCTTCGGCTCCTTGATCACCGAGGGGTTCGACGACCCGGCCAGTGAGAGTTCCCGTGCGGTCGAGCGCGCGCAGGCGACGCTGGGCCGTGAGGGCAACGACGTGGTGGTGCTCTACCGCAACCCCGAGATGACCGTCGACGACCCGGCTTTCCAGCGGGCCGTCAACGAGACGCTGGACGCACTCCCGGGCGAGGTGGTGACCAGGACGGTCACCTACTGGAGCACGAACAGCCCGGCTCTGGTCGGCGAGGACCGCCGTTCCACCTACGCGGTGCTGACCCTCGCCGGCGACGACGAGACGCAGCGCGGTGAAGCACTGGAGGAGATAGAGGAGGACCTGGCCGCCCCCGGCCTGCAGACCCAGGTCGGGGGCATCACCGCGGTCAGTCGCGACATCCGTGAGCGGGTCGCCGCGGACATCGCCCTCGCCGAGACGATCTCCATACCGGTGCTGCTCGTCCTCCTGGTGCTCGTGTTCGGCAGCGTGGCCGCGGCGAGCCTGCCGCTCGCGATCGGCGTTCTGGCCATCCTGGGGGCGTTCGCCGCGTTGCGTGCCATGAGCTACGTGATGGACGTCTCCGTCTTCTCGATCAACGTGGTGACGATCCTCGGGCTGGGCCTGGCGATCGACTACGGCCTGTTCATGGTCGGTCGGTTCCGGGAGGAGATCGCCCACGGGCGCAGCACCGAGGACGCGGTCGCCCGCACGATGGCCACTGCCGGCCGTACCGTCGCGTTCTCCGGGGTCACCGTCGCGGTCTCGCTGGCCGGATTGCTGATCTTCCCGATGACCTTCCTCCGCTCGATGGGTTTCGGTGGTCTGTCCGCGGTCGTGGTGGCGATGGTGGCGGCGCTGACCGTGCTGCCGGCGCTCCTCGGCGTCCTGGGCCCCCGGGTGGAGGCACTGTCCGTGCGGCGGCTGCTGCGCCGCCCGGCGGCGGCTCCCGTGGTGGGCAGGGTCGAGCACGGGTTCTGGTACCGGCTCGCGCACAGCATCATGCGGCGCCCGGTCATATACGCGGCCGGGGTGTTCGCGGTCCTGCTCCTGGCCGGCGCGCCGTTCCTGCGCGTCGAGTTCGGCGGCATCGACCCCAGGGTGCTTCCGGCGGGTACGGAGAGCCGGGTGGTCTCCGAAACCGTCGACCGTGAGTTCGTCCAGAACAGCCAGTTGCCGATCGAGGCGACCGTGACCTCGTCCGACCGGGCCGGTCTGGAGGGGTACGTTGCCGCCGTCCGGGACGTCGACGGGGTGACCGAAGCCGACGTCACCGGCCAGGCCGGTGACGTCGCCCGGCTCACCATCCACTACCTGGGCGACCCCATCTCGGCGGAGACACGCGACCTCGTGAGCCGGATCCGGGCCGTTCCGGCCCCGCCCGGCGGCGAGGTGCTGGTGGGCGGCCTGACCGCGCGGTTGGCCGACCAGCTCGACGCCGTGGGTGATCGGCTGCCCTGGATGGCGCTGATCATCGTCGGCGCGACGTTCATCCTGCTGTTCCTCGCTTTCGGCTCGGTCGTGCTGCCGATCAAGGCGATCGTGATGAACGTCCTGTCGCTCGGCGCCTCGTTCGGCGCCCTGGTCCTGATTTTCCAGGACGGCCACCTGTCCGGCCTGCTGAACTTCACCTCCACCGGGACCCTGGAGGCGACCCAGCCGATCCTCGTGCTCGCGGTCGTTTTCGGGCTGTCGATGGACTACGAGGTCTTCCTGATGTCCCGGATCCGCGAGGAGTACGACCGGACCGGCGACAACACCACGGCGGTCGCCGTCGGGCTACAACGCAGCGGCCGGATCATCACCAGCGCCGCCCTGCTCATCCTGGTCGTGATCGGGCTGTTCTCCATCTCCGGCATCACGTTCATCAAACTGATCGGGGTGGCGCTGATCATCGCCGTCCTGGTCGACGCGACGATCGTGCGGGCGCTGCTCGTCCCGGCCACCATGCGCCTGCTCGGGGACACGAACTGGTGGGCACCGGCGCCACTGCGGCGCTTCTACGACCGCCACGGCTTCCACGAAGGTGGCGACCCGCCGCCCACGCCTGATCCGCACCCCGCACCGGCCCGTACGCCGGCCGGCTGACTGTCTTGGGGACCCGATGATGAACGACGACCCGGCGCCGCGCGGACCTGTCCTCGACGACGGGCAGTTCCGCCGGCTGGCCGCGTACGGCGAGGAGGAGCACGCCGTGGCCGGCCGGGACCTCTACGCGTCCGGCGACGACTCCTACGACTTCTTCCTGCTCGTCGGCGCGACCGTCGACATCGTCCGGGACGCGACGGCGATCGAGCCGGAGCGTCTGATCTACCAGGGTGGGCCGGGAGATTTCCTCGGCGAGCTCAACCTGCTCACCGGTCAGCACGTCTACCTGACCGCCCGGGTGGTGTCCGCCGGAACGGTCGTCCGGATCGGCGCGGCGATGCTGCGCCGGGCCCTCGCCGAGCAGGTCGACATCGCCGACATCCTGGTCGAGGCGTTCCGGGAGCGGCGCGAGGTCATTGGCGCCGCCGCCGGCAACGCCCTGCAACTCGTCGGCCGCCCCGACGCCGCGGACACGCTGGACCTGCGCACCTACGTGACGCAGATGCTCCTCCCGCATTCCTGGCTCGATGCGGCGTCGGACCCCGGGCGCTCGCTGATGAGACTCGCCGGGCTCGGCGAGGACGAACTTCCGGCCGCGATGGTCAACCGTACGGTGCTCCGGCGGGCGACACCCAGATCCGTTGCCGAGGTGCTCGGTCTGACCTACCGGGCCGACGGACGTCCGGTCGATCTCGTCGTCGTGGGCGCCGGCCCGGCGGGTCTGGCCGCTGCCGTGTACGGGGCGTCCGAGGGTCTCGTCACCGTGCTGCTGGACCGCACCGGGCTCGGCGGCCAGGCCGCCAAGAGCGCCCGCATCGAGAACTACCTGGGCTTCCCGCATGGAATCAGCGGCGAGAGCCTGACCCGACTGGCCATGGTCCAGGCGCTCAAGTTCGGGGTACGGATCCACTCGCCCTGTGCGGTCACCGGTCTGGACCTCTCCGACGACCGACGGCCGGCCGTCCTGCTCGAGGACGGTGCACGCATTCAGTGCCGCGCGGTGATCGCCGCTACCGGTGCGCACTACCGTCGCCTCGACATTCCGCGATGGACCAACTTCGAGAGGACCGGCTGCATCCGGTACGCCGCCACCGAGCTGGACGCCCGAGGCTACGAGAATCAGCCCGTGACCGTCGTCGGGGGCGCGAACTCGGCCGGACAGGCGGCCCTGTCCCTCGCCGCCCACGGTGCGACGGTGAACCTGATCATCCGCGGCGCCAGAATCGGGTCTCGGATGTCGTCCTACCTCACCGACCGGATCCAGGCGCATCCCCGGATCCGGGTCCACACCCGCAGCACGGTCCGCGAACTGGCCGGCGACGACACCCTCACGTCGATCGTCGCCGAGCGGTCCGGCGGGCGCCAGGACCGGCTGGACTGCCGCGCGCTGTTCTGCTTCATCGGCGCGGACCCGGTGTCGGGCTGGCTCACGGGGGTGGCCAAGGACACCGACGGGTTCGTCCTCACCGACAGCCGGCTGCCCGCCGGATCGCCCGGTAAACCCCTGCCGTTCGAGACAACCGCGCCTCGGATCTTCGCGGTCGGCGACCTCCGCTCGGGCTCGACGAAACGAGTGGCCACCGCCGTCGGGGATGGGGCAAGCGCGGTCTCCTCCGTCCACGCGGCCCTGGCCAGCGACTGAACCGGGCGTCCGCGGCGCGTGGTGGCCGCGTCCGGGTCGTCGATCAGCCCTCGGGCGGACGCGAGCCCCGTCGCCGCCCGCCGCTGTCGAGATAGCGCAGTACGGCGACCACCCGCCGGTTGTCTGCTCGGGATCATGCTGATCGGCAGCGCGATCCTGCAGGATCTGGCGGTGCGCGCCCACGAGATGGGCGAGGTCACCCGGTCCGGGACCCGGGGGAGCGGTGCGCCGGATTCCAATCCTGCTGCCGGGAGCCGGCAACGGGACCACCCACTCCGGATCGCCCCCTGAGACGATCCGGAGTGGCAGCCGGGCGTGGGCGGCCCGGTGGTGGACCGTCCGGATGCCGCCCTTGCCGACGGATCAGTCCTTCATGTTGACGGTGACCGTGCCGGTGTCGGTGAGTCCGTCCTGGGTGAGGCGGTAGACGAAGGTGTCCGGCAGCTTGTGGGTCGCGGTGCGCTGGTAGACCACCTCGTACCGGGGGTCGTGGTTGGTCAGGAAGCCGTAACGGGGTGGTACGACGATGGTCAGGGCGGCGCTGGGGCTTGCGATGTCGTTGTCCCGCACCTTGATTACCTTTGCCGCGGCACGGTACGCGTGTGCCAGGTCGTCGTTGGCGATCGGCCCGGTGCCGAACGTGCGGTCACCACGGTTCAGGAAGCTGGTCGCCGCGCCGCCGTTGTTGGTTCGTACGTCGGGGCGGCCGTCCCCGTTGGCGTCGACGACCTCGACGTCCCAGCCGTGGTCCTCGCCCTGTTGCAGCCACACTTTGGTGCCGTCGTCGAAGATGACCGCCACGCCCATGTGCGGTGCGGTTGTGGCCGTGTGGAAGGCGACCACGACGTCCATCGCGCCGTTCCCGTCGAAGTCCGCCACCTGGTGATCGTTGATTTCGCCCTGGTCCTGCTGGATCGGTCCGGGGACCAGTTGTCCGGCCGCCGTGTTCAGGTAGGTGCCGAATCCCGCGCCCTGGTTGGTCCACCAGAAGACGTCGGTCCGGCGGTCGCCGTTGAAGTCCGCCGTCCCGATCTCGTTCAGCTGGATGTTCGACGGCTCAAGTACCTCGGGGACGAAGTTGCGCAGGACGAAGATGGAACCCTGGGCGCCGCTCGGCCTGCCTTCGAACGACCCGACGATCAGTTCCACGCTTCCGTTGCCGCCCAGGTCAGCCGCCACGCCCATGTCGGGGCAGTGCGGGACCGGTACCTGTGCGCCCGGCGGCAGATACGGGTGCTCCTCGAACGTACCGGTACCACCCCACTGGACGTTGATGGCGCACTGCGTACCGTCGCTGGAGGCGTCGGGGTGGACGCGGTCGAGCCGTCGGTCGCCGTTCAGATCGGCCCAGATCGGGTCACCGGATCCTCCGGCCTGGGCGGCTGGTACGGCGACCATCAGTGAGCCGAGCAACGCGACGCTCATCAGCGCGGCGAGCCGTCTTCTCCACATAGGAACTCCCGTCGGTGGTGTGGTGGGTCGTGGTTCGGGGGAACCGATCTGGAATCTATGGTCACTTAGAGCGAACATTTCATTGCTGACAGTGTTCCGACAGGTACTCTCGACCTTGGGATGAACTCGAGTTGGCCTCCTGGCCAGCGTGCGGCGATGGTCGCGGCCCCTTGCCGGACGAACAGGCCCTCATCCTGGCTACCAGGGCAGCGCGACACCCGCGCACCGGCCGGGCCCAGATCGCCCGGAGGACTTCGGGCAGACGTCGGGCACATCCGTGGTGGTGATCTGCCCCATGACGCCGCCCACGGTGATCTGTGCGTTGTCGTTCACGTGCGCCAGCAGCACCGGGAACTGCGAGGCGCCCACGTTGTCGTAGATGGTGTCGATCCCGTCCGGCAGGGCAACCGCGAGCAGCTCCTCGAAGTTGGAGGACTGCACCCGGGTCAGTGGATCGTGGTTGCACGAAGGACAGCCGTACCGGAAGATCGTGAGCCGATCCCGGAGGAGCCATGCGCCTGTCTCGTCGACCACATCCCGCCGATCGTCCGATCATGCCGTTGGCCATGGTCGCCTGCCTCATCGTCGGCGGCTGGTTGTGGGCGACGAGGCACGATGTTGGGGAACTCGGTGACCTCGCAGCCTTCGCGGCAGCCGTGGCGTTGGGATGCTTTCTTGTTCTCCTCGGCACCTGGGGGACCGCCTGGGTGCTTCGCGAACATGAAATCTGGGTCAATGAACAGCGGGAACCACAGGATCCGGACACCGGTCCGGAATGAGGGCTGGGTGGTTTTGGTGCACCTGCCCGAGCCGGTTCATGCCCTGCCGAGGGCGTGGATCGCTTCGGTGGTTGCCGGGTCGGCAGGGAAGAAGGCCTCGATGGCCAGCCCCGAGACGGTGACGTCCAACGGGGTGCCGAACAGGGTGGTGGTGCTGAGGAAGGACAGCACCCGGTCGTGGTGGCGGTACTGCAGCGGGATGACGACGCTCGAGACAGCGTCGCCGATCGGGGCCGCGTGGCCATCGCCGCCGGGATAGCCGCGAAGCTCCTCGTGCAGCGCGTACAGGGCAGGGTCGTTGGTTGTCACGGCCTGGCGGCGTAGCCGGTTGAGCAGGTGGGCGCGCCACTCGGACAGGTTGAGGATTCGCGGGGCCATGCCGTCGGGATGCAGGCTGAGTCGCAGTACGTTGATCGGCGGGGCCAGGAGGCGGGGCTCGGCGCCGGCAGTGAACAGGGCGACGGCAGGGTTGGCTTCGACGAGGTGCCAGTGCCGGTCGACGAGCGCCGCGGGATACGGGCTGTGCCCGTCGAGGATCTGCCGTACGGCGGCGCGTACCGGAGCCAGTTCCGGGTCGCCGAGCTCGTGGCTGGGATAGGCGGGCGCGTGGCCGCCGGCGAGCAGCATCGTGTTGCGCTCCGCCAGCGGTACGTCCAACTGCTCCGCCAGCCGCAGGATCAGTTCCGGGCTCGGCCGGGACCGCCCGGTTTCCACGAAACTCAGGTGCCTGGCCGAGACCCCCGCCTCGATCGACAGGTCGAGCTGACTCATTCGGCGACTGCGGCGCCAGTCGCGCAGCAGTTCCCCGACCGGTTGCCCCGGTCTGGCCATGGTCCTCACGCCACCGACCCTAGTGACCATGCCGGCGCACCCACCATTACCTGCGAGGTAATCGACAGCCCGTCACGGTGCCGGGAAGGATCTCCTCCACAGGCCGCCAACCTGCACCCGTAACGGACGGAGAACCATGACCGCGTACGCCCTTGCCCACCTGCGCAGAGCACCCCTCCACGGCGAGGTGCTGGAGTACCTGGAGCGCATCCAGTCCACGCTCGGCCCCTTCGGCGGGCGGTTCATCGTTCACGGCGGACCCGTCGACGTGCTCGAGGGCGACTGGCCGGGCGACGTGGTGATGATCGAGTTTCCCGACCTGACCAAGGCCCGTTCCTGGTACGGCTCCAGCAGCTACCAGGAGATCAAGCCCTTGCGGACCAGGCACCTCACCGGTGAGGTGATCCTTGTCCAGGGTGTCGAGCCCGGCCACAGCTCATCGCGGTTGGCTGCCGAACTCCGTGCGGCCAATGGTCTGTAGCGTCGGGAAGGGCCGCTGATGTCGCCGGCCGCCCCGCCGGGTGTTCCCGACGAGGCGGCCGGGGTCCCGGATTACCGGCGCAGCGCCTCGGTCACCACCTTCGCCGCCTCCGCGATCAGCGCGTCGTCGTACTCGGCGTCCTGCTTGTCCCGGCTGGACAGGATGGCCAGCACGAGAGGCTGACCGTCGGGCGGCCACACCACGGCAATGTCGTTGCGGGTGCCGTACCCGCCGGAACCGGTCTTGTCGCCGACGGTCCAGTTCGCCGGTACGCCGGCCCGGATCGCCTTGTCGCCGGTAGTGTTGCCGCGCAGCCATCCGGTCAGCACCGTCCGGTCCTCGGCGTCGAGCGCCGAACCGAGGGCGTACGCGCGCAGGTCGGTGCCGAGGGCCCGTGGAGTGCTGGTGTCCCGCCGGTCGCCCGGTGTGGCCTCGTTGAGCGTGGTCTCGGTCCGCTCGGGGTCGGTGACCTGGTCGCCGAGGCCGCGTAGCGCCTGCTCGAGACCGTCGGGACCGCCGAGGTGCCGCAGCAGCAGGTTCCCGGCGGTGTTGTCGCTGTACCGCACCGCGGCGTCGGCAATCGCCCGCAGCGTCATGCCGGTACTGACGTGCTTCTCCGTAACCGGCGAGTAGGTCACCAGGTCCGCGCTGGTATAGCGGACCACCTGGTCGAGTTCGGGCGTCGAGGTCGACGCCAGCACCGCGCCCGCAGCCAGTGCCTTGAAGGTCGAGGCGTACGCGAACCGCTCGTCCGCGCGGTGCTCCACCGTACGACCGGACCCGGTGTCGAGGGCGTAGACGCCGAGCCGGGCGCCGAACCTCGACTCCAGCCGTTCGAACTCGGGGCCGAGCCCGGCAACCGGCGTCGGGATTGTCGCCGCGGACGCGGCAGCGGTGTTGGTGGTGGTCGTTCCGGTCGGCGTTCCGCTCGCCGAGCAGGCGGAGAGCGGGAACAGCGCGAGCGCGGCCGAGACCACGATCGCGACCCGTCTGGTCGGGGGGACCAGGAGGCGGATCAGCATCGTCGACCCTTCCTTTCGTTCGGTGTGGGTTGGTGCCCGGCCAGGACGACCTGAAGCCTCGCATTGCAGGATGGATGCTGTCCAAGACAGAAGTGTGCGGATCAATGCTGATCCGGCATAGACTGCCCCGCCATGGATCTCGTACGGGCCTGTGAGGCATTTGTGGCCGTCAGCGGGCACGGCAGTTTCACCGTCGGCGCCGCCGCGGCCCGGATCCCGCAGTCGGTCGCCAGTCGTCGCGTCGCCGCCCTGGAACAGCACTTCGGGGCCCGGCTGTTCGAGCGGTCGTCGCGCAGCGTCCTGCTCACCCCGTTCGGCCGGGACATGCTGCCGTCGGCGAGGCGGCTGGTCGAACTCGCCGAGACGTTGGCGCACGACGCCGAGCGGGCGAAGCTCCGGCCGTTCCGGCTGGCCGTACCCGTGGTCTGCGCGGCACGGCCGCTGGCCCTCCTGGTCGCCGAGGCCCGACGGCACGACCTGCATCTCGAACCGCATCCGGCCGGACCGGGGGAGCGGGTCGAGCTCGCCCGTGCGCTGGAGGTACGGTCGGCGCTCGTGGCGGTGCCACCGACCGGAAGCACCTGGCGGGTCCCGCTCGGCCTCGCCGGCCGGGACGATGCCGGGGCCACCGCCGTCTACCTCGAGACGCTGCGGGCGGGTCGGGCCGACCGGGGAGCGCGCCGACGACGCGCCTGGATCCAGCCGGAGGACGACGTGCCACACGTACGCGACCGGCTGACCCGGCTGGCCGACACGGTCGGCCTGCAACCCGCGCAGGTCACGGTCTCGACCGCACTCGTCGATGCGGCGGCCGAGGTGCTCGACTCGACCGACCTGCTGCTCTGCTCGCGGAGCCAGGCCGACGACCTCGGACTGCACTGGCGCCCGCTCGGCGAGCTGGACCTGGCACGCGGCTACGACGTCGCGGCGGCGTCGCGTGAGGACGCCCACCGGATCCGGACGCTGCTGCCGGCCGCGATCGGGCGGTGCCTCGGGGTTCCGGACAGTGCCGGGGTACGGGCGTGAGCGCCGTGCGGATCCTGGGCGAGGCCCGCAGGACACTGAGCCACGGCGGCCTGCGCGGCTCGTTCCTGGTACGCGACCTGGACTCCGGCGACGAACTCGGGCTCGACCCCGACCTGGAGTTCCCGGTGGCCTCGCTGGTGAAGGTGCCACTCGCGGTGGCCACGTTGGAACGGGTCCACCGGGGTGAACTGGACGGGGCGACACCGGTTCCGGTGGCACCCGGTCGGATCACCACGGCGGGCCCGACCGGGCTGAGCAAGTTCCGGCACCCGGTCACGGTCGCCATCGACGACCTGCTCTATCTGAGCACCTCGGTGAGCGACAGTGTGGCCGCCGACGCCCTCTTCGACCTCACCCCACCGGCCGAGGTCACCGCCGAGCTGCGGCGTCTCGGCTTCGACGGCATCACGGTACGTCAGTTCGCCAGCGAACTCACCCGGACGCCGGCCGAGCGACTCGGCCCGACGGAGGCCCACCTCGTGCACTCCCTGGCCATCGCGGCGGCGACCCCCGGACACGGCCACCCGGTGCCCCAGCTCGACGTCACCCGCGCCAACGCCGGATCGGCCAGGGCCTTCGTGGAACTGCTCCAGGGCCTGTGGCGACCCTCGTCCGTGCATCCCGCGACCGCCGCCCGGATCCGTGGGTTGATGGCCGACAACGTGCACCGGCAACGGCTCGCGCCCGACTTCGCCTCGGACGCGTCGCGCTGGTCGTCGAAGACCGGCACCCTGCTCAATCTCCGCCACGAGGTCGGGGTGGTCGAGCACGCCGACGGATCGGCGTACGCGGTCGCCGCCCTCACCGAGTCCTGCGTACCGGCCGTTGTCCAACCCGAGGCGGAGGCGCTGATGGCGCAGGTCGCCCGGACCCTGCGTGACCACCTCCGGATCTCCTGACCGCTGGATCATGGTGACTACAGTCGGCCCTGCCCGCAGGAGATCCGAGATCGACGCGGCCGGTGGCGGACGAAGGGGAGGACCATGGACGAGCTGGGCTGGTACGTGATCGTCGAGGAGAACCTGAGCCACGGTGACTACCGCAACTGGCGGGTGTCCGAGGTGAAACCCGCCGGCCACGACCTGGTGGCAGCGCGGGCGGTGGCCATGAACACAGCCCGACAGCACGTGCCCACGCATCCGATGTCACCCCGTCGGCGACAGATCTTCGCCGTCAGCGAGGAGAACCTCCTGGTGATCGTCACCGGTCGAACGACATCCTTCCAGTTCCGGGTCAGCCTCGCCCGGCTCGTCCACGACGAGCCCGAACGGACGATCGCCGTCTGGTAGCCCCCGGATCCGTCGCCGGGTCCCCCGGCGAGGCGGGCACGGTAGCGGCCGTAGTCACGACACCGGGTCGGACGAGCTGGCCCGACGACGCCTGAGGAGTCGTTGCAGTAGTCGGGCCACGATGATGGGCATCAGGTGCAGCACGACAATGAGTTCCACCGTCAGCGAGGCGATCTGCCTGATCGAGAGCCCTTGCAGCGCGAGCACCAGACACGCGGATGCGCTGGTGAGCAGCGCACTGATCGCCACGCGCAGCAGGGTTCCCCGGGTCGAGGTGTCCGTCTCGGCCGGATTGCGCTTGGCGGTGCGCCGCCTCACCGTCGTTACCACCGCGGCTATCGCGATCAGCATGGCGAACTGCAGCGCCCAGAAGGCGGCCGTCCCGACGCCGGCCTCGTTGGTCAGCGGTGGCGCGACGATCGTCGTGACCGCGAACACGATGAAGGCCGGCAGCCAGGTGAGGACCAGGGCGCCCGTCGCCACCTGTGTGATCTTTGTCGGCAGACTGACCTGCGGCTGAACCCGTTGTCCGATCTGGGAGACGACCGCGTCGGAGGCCCACACCAGTTTGCGGGCCGGGCGTGCCTCGGGTGTTGGGAGCGGCATCCGGTGAGCGTAGTCGGGTCGTGCTGGACCGCGAGCACGGGCATCGTGAATCGTGTATGCCTTCACGGTTGCGGCGCGCTGGCTGCCCGACCCATCGCCGAAGCGGACGATGGAGGACGAACCGATCTGTGTCGGGAGCCGGGACGGGGCAGGCTCGGAACCTGTGACAGGGGGTTAGCCTGGGAGTCGGTAATGACCTTGGGGGGACAGTGGTGGGGGATCTCGACGAGGCGCTGTCGATCTTCACGGGCCTGCGCCCACGCTTGTTCGGGATCGCGTACCGCATGCTCGGCAGCGTCAGCGAGGCCGAGGATCTGGTGCAGGAGGTCTGGCTGCGCTGGCAGACGACCGACCGCAGCGTGGTGAACAATCCGGGCGCGTTTCTGGCCACGACCATGACCCGGCTTGCCATCAACGAACTGCAGTCGGCCCGGATGCGCCGCGAGACGTACGTCGGGCCATGGCTGCCGGAGCCGGTCGACACCAGCGCGGACCCGTTCCTGGGCGCCGAACGCGGGGAGGCGCTGGAGTTGGCGGTCCTGATGCTGATGGAGAAGCTCACGCCGCATGAGCGGGCGGCGTACGTGCTGCGGGAGGCGTTCGACTACCCGTACCCGCAGATCGCCGCGATCCTGCAGTCCACCGAGCAGGGCGTCCGCCAGTTGGTCAGCCGGGCACGCAAGCACATCGTCGGCGAGCGAAAGATCCCGGTGCCGGAGGTCGCCCAGCGGAAGTTGTTGGCGATCTTCCTCGATGCCGCCCGCGTCGGTGATCTCGCAACGCTGGAGAAGCTGCTCGCGGCCGATGTGGCGAGCGTCTCCGACGGCAACGGCGCGCACCAGATCTCCCGTGTGGCGGTCGTGGGCGCGGCCCGGGTGGCGAAGTACCTCGCAGCGTTCTCCACCTGGTACTGGGAGGGCGTGGAGGTGCAGTGGGCCACGACGAACGGACAGGCGAGCGCGGTCATGCGTCGCGGCGACGCCCTGCTCGGCCTGGTCACGATCAACGTGTCCGAGGCGGGCATCGACCAGGTGCTGTGGATGATGAATCCCGACAAGCTCGCCGCCGTGGCCGCTGTCACAGAGTAGGTGCCTGCCCTGTCATAGGTGTCGACAGTCAGAGCCAGGGGACAAGAGGGCGGCGCAGCAGGTGCGTGCCCGCCCGTGCCCGTACCGGCGCCAAGGGCCGGGTGGTGTGGAGGCGAGTGTGCTGGCCGGCGATGCCCGCGTGCACGACGACGCCGTACGCCGGCTTGTCGCTGCCTGCCGAACGGGTGAGGTCGACGCGATCCGGACCGTCCTCGATCCGGCCGTCGTCGCGGTGTGCGACGGCGGCGACCGGGTACCGGCTCCGAGCGGTCCCGTGCGCGGCGCGGTCCGGGTCGCCCGGCTGCTCGGTGACCTGCTGCCGGGAACCGAACCGACGATCGGGAGCGTCAACGGGTGCGCCGGCCTGGTGATCCGCCGGGCCGGCACCGCCGTGGCCGTGATCGCCGTCGGCTGCGTCGGGGAACGGGCCACCACCCTCTGGGTCGTCCTGAATCCCGCGAAGCTGCGACCCTGGCACCGCCGTTGAGTCCGGTACTGGAGACCGCCGCCGAGCCGGTCCGGAAGATGATCGGCGGCCAGCATCTCGCCGAGGCACCGGCCGCCGATCTCGGCGGCTAGCGGGTGGCCCAGTCGCCGTAGGTGGTCTGCGCGAGGACTGCGTCCTGCGGGGCCACCAGGACATCGCCGGACACCGCACCGAACATGCCGGCGGCAGGGTCGACGACGACCGTACGCTTGTCGCCCTTGGCAGCCAGCGCGGCGCGGCCCCAGTCGTCGAGGGTGAAGACCTCCGGGCCGGCCACGTTCCGGATGCCCTGAAGCGGCGCTCCCACGGCGACCTCGGCCACCGCCTTCGCGACGTCGGCCGACGCCATCGGTTGCACCGGCGTGCTGGGCAACCGCACCGTGTCGCCGTCGGTGGTCCAGGAGAGGATCGCGCCGGCGAACTCGAAGAACTGGGTGGCGCGGACGATCGAGTACGGCACCGGGCCGGCCTTCAGGATCTCCTCCTGCAGCACCTTGGCGCGGTAGTAGGCGAGTTCCGGTACCTGGTCGACGCCGACGATCGAGAGGATCACGGCGTGGCCGACGCCCTCGCGCTGCGCGGCCGACAACAGGTTGTCCATCGTCGTCCGGAAGAAGTCGGCCGATGCCTCGTCGAAGGTTGGCGAGTTCGTCAGGTTCAGCACGACATCGGCGCCCTTGAGCCCGGCATCGAGGCCCTCACCTGTGAGCAGGTCCACCCCGTTCGACTGGGACAGCGGCACCGCCTCGTGCCCCTCCGCCTGAAGGATCTTGACGACCTGCGACCCGATGAGCCCGGTACCACCCAACACGGCGATCTTCATGTCTCTCACACCTCTGTTTTCGTTCGGAAGGCCGGGCGTTCACCCGGCTACGCCAGCTATGACCGGACAGCACCGCCGGTTGTGACTCGCGCTCACGTCACACCGAGAGCGCATGCCGTTGCAGGGTGAACAGGTCGGTCAGGCCGAAGCCAGGTCCGACGGCGGGCAGGGTCGGCTCCCAGTCCGGTTCCAGGCCCAGGTAGCTGGCCTGGTCGGCGCGGAGCAGCCCGATCAGCACCTCCGCCACGATCCGGCCGCCGACCGGGCCGAGCCGGTCGCCGTTGCCGCGGTGCTGGGCCTCCTTGAGGACGTAGAACCACAGCGGGGTGCCGTGCGGCCAGGTCTGCTCCAGTTCGTCGGGTGTCAGCGGCGCCGCGCCGACGAGCCGGGCGACCGCCTCGCCGCCGGGTAGCCCGGTGGTTTCCCCGCGCAGGAGGTCGCGTACCGCCAGGGAGCGGTAGGCGGCGGTGTCGACCGCACCGGTGACCCGCTCGGGCAGTCCGATGAGGCTGGCGGCGAGCCGGCCGTCGAGGCGTTTGGCGCGTTGCGCGGGTGGGTGGCCGGGCACGTCGAAGATCTGGGTGAGATCCAGACGCCGGTCGGCGGGCAGCGGGCCGAACCCGACCAGGTCGGGGAAGAGCGGCACCGCCGGCCCGCCGTCGACGAGCCGGTAGGTGTGCCGGATCTGACCGTGGCCGTAGCGGAAGGCCGCGTCGGCGAACTCCAGCGGGATGTACGCCCGCAGCGGCGGCGGCGCGAACCACCGCCCGCCCTCGGCGAGCACCTCCTCGACCAGACTCGCCCCGACGAGCCGGGGCAGGAAATCGTGGACCACGATCCACTGGTAGTGCCAGGTGAGGGTGATTCGGGCCTGGTCGAAGACGTCGGCCTCGGGCACCCCGTTGCCGCGCAGCAGATCGACGATGCGGTTGTGCGCGTGCAGCAGGGCGACGTGCAGGGTCAGCGCGAACAGATGTACGTCGTTGCGGGGGTCGCCGATCAGGGCGACGCCCTGGTGGTTGCGCGGCACGTCGGCGCCGTCCGGGCCGAGCAGGAACTTTGCCGGGTCGTCGAGGTCGAACAGGTATGGCGAGCCGATCGGGCCGTCCGAGTAGATCATTTCCAGGTTGAGCTTCGGGGCGCGGGAATTGCGCAGCGCCTCCGGGTCGACGCCGCCGGCGAGGGGTGAACGGTCGGCGGTGATGTCGTGGGCGATCAACTGACCGAAGAACGGCCATCCGGCGGCCTCGGTGGCGTCGTCGTCGGCGCCGAGCCGGTCCAGGGCCGCGGCGGCGTCGCAGATCCCGCCGTCGCCGCCAGCGCGCATCAGCAGTTGGGGATCGGTGCCCAGCGGGTCCAGGCCCGGGAACATGCGTCCGTAGCGGGCCGCCCCGGTGGGCCGGTCGACGGCGCGTACCAGGCTGAGGCAATGGTCGCGGGCGGCCACGTGGGCGCCGCTTTCAGACATCTCGGTCTCCGTCCCGCCCGGCGGCCCGTGAGCCGTCTTCCAGGGCCTCGACCGCACCGAGAAGGCTACGGACGCCCGCCTCCTCGCGCTGGGCATCCGCCGGATCGAACATCCACTCGTCGCTCGGTACGGCGAGGGCGTCCTCGGGCCGGCTGGTCTCGATCGCGGTCAACTCTGCCCTGACGTTGCGCTCCAGCCCGTACAGAAAGGCGTCGTCGCTGGCTGGCAAGCTCATCTTTTCCTCCGTGGGGTACGCGGGTGCGCACCAACCAGGACAGGACAGCCCGCCGACCTGTGACACGCCGGGCGAGCGTCACAGGGACACCTGCCGTACGTCTGTCACAGATCCCACGGCTGCCCGGTCTTGGTCGACGACAGAGAACCGCGACCACGGTCTCCGGTCGGCCACCCGCCGGCACGGCTACCACCAGCAGCGAGGACGGAACATGACAGCGTCGAACAAGGGGACCGCCGACGGGCGAGGGGTGCAGGAACGGTGAGGACCAGTCGACTCGAGGCGTTCAGCGACGGGGTGCTCGCCATCATCATCACGATCATGGTGCTGGAGCTGAAAGTGCCGGAGGATCACGACCTCGCCGGTCTGCTCCACACGAGCGGCGTCGGGCTGCTGACCTATCTCCTGAGCTTCGTCTACGTGAGCATCTACTGGAACAACCACCATCACATGTTCCATCTCGTATGTCAGGTCACCGGCGAGGTGCTGTGGGCGAACCTGGCGCTGCTGTTCTGTCTGTCGCTCCTGCCGTTCACGACGGCGTGGATGGACGAGTCGACGTTCGAACCGACCCCGGTCGTCGTCTACGGCCTGAACCTGCTGGCCGCCGCCATCGCATACTTCGTGCTCCAAACGGTGATCATCCGGCAGCAGGGGCCGGAGTCGCCGCTGCGGCAGGCTGTCGGCAGTGACCTCAAGGGCAAGCTCTCTCCCGTGCTCAACCTCGCCGGGATCCTCGGCGCCCTGGTGATCGACCGCAGCGGTCGCATCGGCATCTGGATCGCCCTGGCGTGTTTCGTCGGCACGGCGATCATGTGGCTCATCCCGGACCGCCGCATCGACCGGGTGGTCCGCCAGCACGAGATTGTGACCTGAGGCGGGAGGTGGGCGGCCGCCCACCCGCCACCTGGCGGGTAATTTCCGCCACGTGGCGCTCGATTCACGCCGATCGTGCCGGCCATGCTGATGGCAGAGGATCACGTCCCGTGATCCTCTGTTCATCCGCGGAGGCGCCGTATGACCACCACCCACGCTCTCCCCCCGCCGTTCGACCCGGAACTCGGCGCCGCACTCGCGGCCATGGCCGACTCGCTCCCACCGGCGATGACGCCGGACATGATTCCGGCCATGCGCGAGCGTGGCGCCGGACCACGGCCCACCGACGACGACCTGCGGCGCGACGGCCGGTTCGAGATCGAGGAGCGGGCCGTACCCGGCCTGGCCGGTGACCCGGACATCTCGCTCCTGATCTGCCGGCCCACCGCCCCCACCGGCACCCTGGGATGCCTGTACCACGTCCACGGCGGCGGCATGTTCCTCGGCGACAACCGCACCGGCGTGCCGGAGATGCTGCTCGACTGGGCGGAGGAGTTCAACCTGGTCGTGGTCTCGGTCGAATACCGGCTCGCCCCGGAGACCCGGCACCCCGGACCGGTCCACGACTGTTACGCCGGCCTGCTCTGGACCGCCGAGCACGCCGACGAGCTCGGTTTCGATCCGGACCGGCTGCTCATCGCCGGGGCCAGCGCGGGTGGCGGACTGGCGGCGGCGGTGGCCCTGATGACCCGCGACCAGAACGGCCCGGCGCTGCTCGGGCAGATGCTGATCTACCCGATGCTGGACGACCGCAACAACACCCCGTCGGCCCTGCAGATGGCCGGTCTGGGGATCTGGGACCACACCGCCAACCAGACAGGCTGGGGAGCGCTGCTCGGCGACGCGGCGGGTGGCCCGGACGTCTCCCCGTACGCCGCACCGGCCCGTGCCGAGGACCTCTCCGGGCTGCCGCCCACCTTCATCGAGGTGGGCAGCGCGGAAACCTTCCGGGACGAGGACGTGACGTACGCGAGCCGGATCTGGCAGGCCGGCGGGCAGGCCGAGCTGCACGTCTGGCCGGGAGCCTTCCACGGTTTCGACATGACGATGCCGACCGCGCAGATCTCCCGGGACGCCAGGGGAGCCCGGGTCGCCTGGCTCAACCGGCTGTTCAACGCATAGCCTCACCTGATGAGAGACCTGGCCGTCCGGCTCGCCGCGCTGGACGCGGACGCGGGTGCCGCGCTCCAGGTCATCGCCTACTTCGACAGCGCCGTCCTGGAGCGCATCCGCGGCCGGGCCCCGGCCACCGACCCGGCGGCGGTCGAGCTGGTCGTCGACGCGTCCGCGCCCGCCGACGTACGCCTGCAGGCCGCCCGCCGACTGGGACTGCCCGTGGACGGCACCGCGTACGCGGTGGCTCTGGCCTCGGGGGAGTCCCGGCTGGCGGCGGCCGGGACACCCCCACCGCGCACTCGGGCCGGGATCGGTCCGACGGTGCCGCTGCTCGACCTGCCGGAGTCCCACCGGGCGGCCCGGACGGCGTTGCGTTTCGCGGCCGAGGGCACCGACGAGGACCCCGGCGAGACGTTGGTGCACTTCGAGGAGCTGGGCGGGTTGGCTGTGCTCGCCGCCGTACCCGACCCGGCCGGGGTCTCCGACGTACGGGCGCTGGAACACGCGGCGGGCGGGGGCCGGTTGCGTCTGCAGTTGGCGCTGGCCCTTCGACGCCTGCACCGCCACCCGTCCTGACGAGGCCTCCCTGGTGTCGGTGCCTGCCCGCTCCGGGTTGTGCCGCCCGCTGCGGGTGGTGTTGGTCGGTGTCGGTCAGGTCGCCGACGAGGACCGCGCCGGAACCCAGCCCGATCTCCAGGCAGTCCAGGGCGTGTACCCACGAGGTCCGCAGCTCACGAGCGCCAGTCACGGCCGAGGAATTGAAGATCAAATTAAGAAAATCAAGATTTGCACGTTGACACCTTCATAAACTCAAGATACAAATGATGCACAGGCGTCATCGAGGGCAAGGAGTCGAGGGTGGACTGGCAGGAGCTGACGGACCTGACGCGCGGACAGCCGTTCGTGGTCGAGCGGGTCCGCCTCGCCGGCAGCGGGGTCGTGGTCGAGGGTCAGTTCGAGCCGCCGCCGTTGGCGCAGCTCGGCGTCGACGACCAGGTGTTCGTCGCCGCGTTCGTACGGTCGCACGGCTCGATCAAGGAGATGGAGCGGATCTTCGGGGTGAGCTACCCGACGATCAAGGCGCGGCTGAACCGGATCACCGAGCACTTCGACTTCGTCGACACCGACCCGGCGCCCACCGGGGCCGACGTCGTCGACCGCCTGCGGCGGGGGGAGATCAGCGTCCAGGAGGCGCTGGACGAGCTGGAGAGGTCCCGATGATCCCGCAGTTGGTGACGGTGCGCCATCGCCGTTCCGACGGCCGCTGGCTGCGGCTCTACGTCCCCGTCCTGCCGGTGCTGCTGGTGCTGTCACCGCTGCTGCTGCTCGCCGTGCTGGCCGGACTGGTCGCCTGCCTCGTCTTCCGGGTGAGCCCGTGGGGCGCGGTGCGCGGCGTCGGGCAACTGCTGTGGGCGCTGCCCGGCACCCGGTTCGAGATCGAGGACGGTCACATGGCCGTGCTGGTAAGCATCAGATGAGATCAGAAGGTGAGGAGCAACAATGAACGAGCAGCGGCGCCAGGTCCTGCAGATGCTGGCCGAGGGCAAGATCTCCGCGGATGAGGCCGAGCGGCTGATCGACGCCCTCGGACGGGAACGACCCGAGTCCCCGCCGGGAACCGCGCCCGGCCCGAAAGCTCGACCCAAGTACCTGCGGGTGGTGGTGAACTCGGAGGACGACCTCGGCGGCGACGGGCCCAGCCGGGTCAACGTCCGGGTTCCGCTGCAACTGCTGCGCGCCGGGGTCCGGCTCACCAGCCTCATTCCTCCGCAGGCACTGGCCCAGGTGAACACGAAGCTGCACGAGTCGGGGGTGCCGATCGACCTCACCCAGCTCAAGCCGCAGCACATCGAGGACCTCATCGAGCAGCTCGACGACGTCACCATCGACGTCGACCAGCCGGACACCAAGGTGCAGGTGTTCTGCGAGTGACACCACCACCCCACCGGCTGTCCACCCCGACGGGGGTCGGCTGGTGGGGCGGTCGCGGCGAAGCCCGACTTCAAGCACACCCGGGATAGCTCCGGCGGCCCGTGACGGACCCAGTCATTCGGGCATGTCGATGTACGCGCATGAACTCATGCGCCGCCGGGTACGGCGTTACGGTGTCACCGCCACAGGCGCACGACCCACTCGTTCGCCTCGGCCGGAGGTTCGGCGTCGCCAGAGTGCCTCTCGACGAGCGGCGCCAACATTTGAAGTCAACCTTGCTCGTCATCGGGCACCTGGGCTCGCGCCGCGAGCCACGTCGCGGTTTGTGCTGGGCGGACCGGGGGTAGCGCTCTTCCTGACCGTCGTCCATCGGGACCGGCGGCGGGCAAGTGTCGGGGGCGGGATGCCGGCGTTGGACGGGCGGTACCGCCTCGATCAGCGGATCGGGGCAGGGGGCATGTCGGAGGTCTGGCATGCCCATGACGAGGTGCTCGATCGGCCGGTCGCGGTCAAGCTCATCACCCTGCCGTACGCCGATCCGGCGGCCGGCCTGGTGGTCGTGGACCAGGCGCGGACGGAGGCCCGCGCCGCAGCCCGGCTGGCTCATCCCAACATCGCGAGCGTGCATGACTTCGGTCTGGTACCCCTGCCGGACGGCCAGCAGGCGCCATACATCGTGATGGAACTCGTGGAGGGTGAGACGCTGGCCGTGCACCTGCGGTCCGGGGCGCTGGACTGGCAGATCGCGGTCCGGGTCTGCGCGGAGGCGGCCGCCGCGTTGGCCGCGGCCCACCAGGGCGGCATCGTGCACCGGGACGTCAAACCGGCCAACATCGTGCTCACCCCGGCCGGGGTGAAGGTCCTCGACTTCGGCATCGCCGCACTGGTCGGCGAGCGTGATTCGGCGGCCGGGGGCGAGGTGGTGGGCACGCCGGCGTTCGTCGCCCCGGAGCGGCTCGACGGGGTCGCCGCCAGCCCGGCCACCGACGTGTACGCCGTCGGCGTGCTGCTCTATCTCAGCCTGGCCGGACGGCTCCCGTGGCCGGTACACACGGAACCCGACCGGCCGTTGTCCCACGTGTCCCGGCCACCGGATCCGCTGCCGCCGGTGGCGGGTCTGCCCGCCGACGTGGCCGAGCTGTGTCTGCGTTGCCTGAGTGCCGATCCCGCCGACCGGCCGACGAGCGTCGCCATGGCACTGCTGCTGGCCGAGGCGGTGCAGACACAGGTGTACGTGCCGATCGGCATCCTGCCGTCACCCTCCCGTCCGCCTGCCCCGGCACCCCGACAGCACGTGCAGGCCGATGATCCGGCGCTGGACGAGGTGACGGACGTGGCGGCCGTCGAGTCGTTCTCGCAGCCGCGATACGACGGCGAGCGCGGTTCGACCGGCGACGGGCCGGGACCCGCGCGGCCCGTACCGGCTTCGGCGAGGTCCGACTCCCAACTCCTGCGTCCGGGTCGGCACCGCGCCTGATTCCGCACGCGCCTGGGCCGTGGCGCAGGTACCGGCGGACCACGGCATCGATCACGTCAGGCCCGAACCCGAGACCCAAGTATGCAGGGCTGCATATCTCGTAGCGAATGGAGAGGGTCGGCGGACCCGCCCGTACGGCGGCGTTCTACCCGTTTTTCCGGCGCGCGACCTTCGGCGACACGTTCGCGGCGAGACTGGTCAGGGCTGCTCGTATCGCGTCGAAGGGAGCCGGGCTGTGCAGCGCACGAGCGGTGATCATTGCTCCTTCGACACCGGCGATCACCGCGTCGGCCAGTACGCGTGCGGCCGTCCGGTCGATGTCGAGGACGACGAAGTGGAACGCGAGCCGGTCGATCATCTGCGTGAACGTTCGGCGGCTCGTCTCACCCACGTCGGTCGACTCCCGGGCGGCTCCGTCGATCACCAGCGGCGCGATTCCGCAGCCCCGGGCGTAGTCGCTGGCTACCATGCCTTCGCGGGCCAGGTCTACGTACCCCTCGACGAGCTCGGCGGCAGAGTCGGCCCGTTCGGCGGCCTGGTCGATGATGACGACCTGGTCGTGGGCATGCGCCTCGGCCGCCGCCATCGCCAACTGGGTCTTGCCGCCGGGGAAGTGGAAGTACACCGAGCCGCGTGGCGCTTCGCTGAGCCTGAGCACGTCGGAGAAGGCCGTCGCTTCGTAACCGCGCTGCCGGATCAGCTGCTTGGCCGCCTCCACCATCCTCTGCTTGGCATCCGATCGGCGCGCCACGGTCGCACCCGCCTCCCCTCATCCGACTCCATGCTCCCACAACACTATGTATGATGACCTGCATAGTTACAAGTGCTTGGCAGGAATTCCAGGAGCCAGGGCGCCGCCCGGGCCACCGGATCGGAGAGGACCGCGCATGTCCTTCGTCAACATTTCCCTGGCCCGAGGCAAGTCGGAGCAGTACCTCGCCACCGTCTCGCGGACGGTGCACGATGCGCTGGTCGCCGAACTGAAGATGAAGCCCGATGACAGCTTCCAGCTCGTCCACCAGCACGACCCCGGCGAGATGATCTTCAACCGCGACTTCCGCGGCGGCCCGCGCTCCGATGACTGGATCGTCTTCACGATCACCGATGGCCTGGATCGTGGTGAGCGGGCCAAGCGCAGGTTCTACGAGACGCTGGTCCGACTGCTCCAGGAGCGCACTGGCATCAGCCCCGCCGACGTGTTCGTGATGATGACCGTCACGGCCCCGGAAAACTTCTCCTTCGCCGATGGGGTGATCGGGACCGACATCCTGGCTGCCGAGGCGCTCGACGCGGCGGCAACGGCCCCGGGCGCCCATGATGCGTACACCAGGGCCGAACTGGCGTACGCCGTCAACCGGCTGTTCCGGAACCGTGACCGCCACATTCTGCCGATGCTGCGCGACGACGTCGTCCTCACCGTGCCCACCACGCTGTCCTACGGCGGTGAGTTCACCGGTCGCGCGGCCTTCGACGACTTCTTCTCGAAGATCCCGGGCGGCGGAACCGTATGGGAGTCGTTTGCCAGCGTCGTCGACGAGGTCATCGCCTCCGACGACCACATCATCGCCCGGCTCACCAACACGGCCGTGCCCAAGGCGACCGGCAGGACGGTGGTTTTCCAGAACCTCTGGTTCTTCGAGGTCGCGGACGGCCGCATCGTCAGCGTCCAGCTCTACGCCGACACCGCCGCGACCAGCGGCGGAGCGAGTTGATCGGACCGCCCGCGCCGGGTCAGCCCAGCAATTGACGCAACTGGTACTTGAGCACCTTGCCGGTGCCACCCCGGGGCAGCACGTCCAGCCGGTGGATCCGTTTCGGCACCTGGTGCGGCTCGAGCCGCTCGGCCAGGAACGCCGTGAGTGCCGCCTTGTCCAGCGACTCGTCCGCGGCGACGACCGCGGTGACGATCTGCCCGAGTTCTGCGTCGGGTAGCCCGATGACACTCGCCTCGCGTACCGCGGGGTAGTCGTAGACCGCCGCCTCGACCTCCAGTGACGACACGAGCCTGCCCCCGGTGGTGATGACATCGGTCATCCGGTCGAACAGGAACAGTTCGCCGTCGGCCGTGGCCCGTCCGAGGTCACGGGTACGGGTCCAACCGCCGGCGTGTACCTGGGCGTTGAGCGTCTCGTCGAGGTACAGCCGTTTCGGCGCCTCGCAGCGCAGCCACACCTCACCGAGCTCGCCGGGCGGCAGCGGCTCCCCCTGCTCGTCCACCACCCGCATCTCGGTGCCGCGACCGGGACGCCCCACCCACATCGGGCGGTCCGGGTCCACGTTGCCCAGCATGATCGCCGGCACCGCCTCGGACTGCGCGTACGCGTTGGCGATCGTCGCGTTGGGCATCGCCGCCAGCAGGTCGCGGGCGATGCGGGGTGGCATGATCGCTGAGGCGTTGCCGATGGTCTTGACCGTGCTGAGGTCGTACCGGTCCTGCGGGCGGATGGCGGCCAGCCGGATCGCGGTCCAGGGCGTCAGGATGAGCGTCGCGCAGCCGTACGCGGCGAGCAACCGCGCGATCTCCTCCGGATCGTCCGGCGAGCACACGATCAGTGGCGAGGGCGTCGTGGTGGCGAGCACGGCGACGGTCGTCGCGCTCGACGTGGTGCCCAGCGGCATGGGCGCGAGCAACGGCGCGGGGTCCACGAGCTGCCCGAGCGCGGCCGACCCCCGGCCGTAGGTCAGGTTGCCGTGCGGGTTGGTGAACGGCTTCGCCAGCCCGGTGGTGCCGGACGTGTAGAGGATGTCGGAGATGTCCTCGGGCGCCACGCCGGTGTCGATGGGGCCGGTGTCGCCGCCGTCCAGCTCCGCCACCGTCACCGACCAGCGCCCGGCGGCATCCGGCCACGGCGGCAGCCCGGAGCCGTGAATCACCCCGACCACCCCGCACTGGTCGAAGCGCCGGTGCAACTCAGCCGTGGACAGGGTGTTGTTGACGTGGACCGCGGTCGCACCGGCCTTGAGCACACCGAGGTACGCGGCGGCGTAGTCGATCCAGTCGTCGCCGCCGAAGAGCAACGCCACCCTGGCCCCACGGCCGCTGCCGCCGAGCCGCTCCAGGATCCCCCGGGCGACGGCGTTGGACCGGCGGTCCCACCGCTCATAGGTCACCGTCGTCTTGCCCCGGACGTTGATCGCCTCCTGCTCCGGCATGAGACCGGCGCGGTGCCGGAGCAGGTCGGGTACGACGACCGCGGACGTTGGCACACTCATGGGTTCTCCTCGGATGACGCGCTCAGCTCCACCGGTACACGCGGTGGAAGTCCTCGATCCTGTCGAGCAGCAGCAGTTCCCGGCCGGCCAGATGACTGTCCAGGACGGACTGGTACGGACCGGTGTCCAGGACCGCGTCGCGGACGCCGAACGCCCGGTCGGCCGTGTGCCGGTTGAGCTCGTCGTACTCCGCGACCGTCAGCTGACGCCGGGCGGCCACCGCCTTGGCGAGCGGCCGGGCCCCGAGCCGGGCGGCGGCCCGCTCCGTGACCACTCCGCTGAAGAACTCGGACCCGCAGCCGGAGCCGTAGGAGAACAGCCCGATGCGCCGTGCCACGGAGAAGTCGGCGTGGTCGATCAGCGAGCACAGCGCGAGGTACAGCGAGCCGGAGTACAGGTTGCCGATCTGGCTGGTGTACGCGAGCGACGGTGCCACCCGTGCCTCGAAGTCCGCGCCGATGCTGGCCGGGGACATGCCCTTGGTCTTGCGCAGCAGCGTCCGGTGGGCCCCCTTGACCATGCCGGCGAAGGGGATGTGGAACAGGAGATGGTCGAAGGTGGTGACGATGTCGGCTCCGGCGACGCGGTCCCGGTAGGCGGCGAAGCACTCCTCGAGGCAGCTGAGGTAGGCCAGGAGGGACAGGTCCGAGTTGACCACGTCGACGTCGGGCCGGGGGCGCAGCGTGTCCATGACCTCCTTGGTGTGGTACCCGCTGGCACCGAGGTCGAGGCGCAGGACGTCGGGGGAGCGGCTCACCAGCATCGCGACCGCACCCGCTCCCTCGGACGGCTCGTAGTAGCTGCCGGCGGCGGCGATGCCGGCGATGTCGGTGGCGACCACCAGCGCACGCGCGTCCGGGATGGGACTCGCGGCGATGATCGCAGCCGCGCTCTGCAGCGCCGCGGTGCCGCCGTAGCAGGCGTGCTTGACCTCGAACGACCGGCAGCGCGGCGACAGACCGAGGTGGTCGTGGACGTACGTGCTGATGGGCTTGCCGAAGTCCAACCCGGACTCGGTCGCGACCACGACCAGCTCGATCGCCGCCCGCTGCGCCGGGGTCAGCGCGTCGACCAGTGGCCGGGCCGCGTTGACCGCGTGGGTGACCTGGTCCTCGCAGGGCAGGCTCACCGACCGTCGGTCCATCATCAGGTTCGCCAGCCGTGACGGGTCCAGGCCGCGTGCCTCGAACAGCGCCCGTACGTCGACGGACGCGCTGCCGGCGTAGACATGAAGATCCTCGATGCCGATGGATGTGGTGACCATCGTTGTCATCTCCCTCGCCATCGCGGTCTCTGACGGTTCTACGGTCGTCCGGGCGGCCGGGTCTGCTCATAGTTGAGCGCCGGGGGTGCGTCGGGCCGGTTAGGATGCCGGGTCATGCAGAGGTATGTCGCATTTCTTCGGGCAGTGAATATCGGCGGCGAGAGCTCGATGGTGATGGCGGACCTGAAGCAGGTCTTCGTCTCCTGCGGGTTCGACGGCGTGGCGACGTACATCCAGAGCGGCAACGTCGTCTTCGGCTCCCCGGCGGACGACGAGGCGGCCATCCTTGCCGAGATCCATCGAGGCATCAAGGACCGGTGGGGCAAGGACGTGCCGGTTCTGCTGCGCAGCCTGCCCGAGCTCGATGCCATGATCGCCGCCAACCCGTACCTCGGCGAAAACTCGGACTACACGAAGCTGCTGGTCACATTGCTGACGCACGATCCCGGGGCGGACAAGCAGGACGCGCTCGCGTCGCCGTCCGGCGAGACGGGCACGGTGGCGCTGGTCGGTCGGGACGTGTTCGTGCACGTCCCGGACGGGTACGGGCGGAGCAAGCTGAGCAACGCCTTCGTGGAGCGCAGGACCGGCGTCGTCGGGACGACCCGCAACTGGCGCTCGGTGTTGAAGCTGCGCGACATGGCGGCGGGCTGACCTCATCCTCGCGGTCCCGGTCCGGTCCGGTCCGCACCGACGCCCGCGGTCGCCTTCTCGACCCGGCCCACCAGGGACAGCAGCGGACCGGTGAGCACCGTCGTGACCAGCGCCATGACGAGCAGCGCGAGGAACAGCGGCGGACTCAGGATGCCGGCCTGGAAGCCGACCTGCAGCACGATCAGCTCGGTGAGCCCACGCGTGTTGAGCAGGATGCCGATCCGTACGGCGAGAGCGGGGGAGCTGCCGCCGACCCGGGCGCCGAGGTACCCACCGCCGATCTTGCCGGCGATGGCGAGACCCAGCACCACGAGAACCAGAGACCACGGCGTGGTACCGATCGCGCCGGTCAGCACGGTGAGCCCGGTGTTGACGAAAAAGACCGGCAGCAGCCAGCCCCCGAGCCGCGACACGGTGGCGGTGGGTACGTCCCACGGTTCGCCGAGCGGGATCGCCAGGCCGACCAGGATCGCACCGAACACCGCCGTCAGTCCCAGGTGGTGCACGCCGAATCCGACCGCGAGCGCGAGGACGCCCAGGGTCACCGTGCTCGCGGCGGGCCAGCGGGCACACCACACCGCCGCCCTGCCACGACTCAGTGCCCACCTGATCCCGGCGGCGAGCAGCAGCGCGCCCGCGAACACCGCCATCGCGTCGCGGAACGTGGCCGCGTCCCCGGCGCCGAGCGCGACGGCCAGTGACAGCAGCAGCCAGCCCACGATGTCGACCGCGACCGCGGCGGCCAGGGCCAGACTCCCCGCGGTGGACTCCTCCAGGCCGCGTTCCTTCAGCAGCCTCGCCAGCACCGGCACCGCGGTGATCGACAGCGTCACCGCGACGCACAGGACGAAGGCCGGCAGCGGTGCGTCACCGCGTACGGTGGCGTCGCCGGACATGAGTACCCAGAGGGCGACGAGGGTGCCGCACGCCAGCGCCGGGACGAGCGCGCCGGCGGTTACCCACGCCAGCCGGCGGTCGTTGCGCGCCGGCCCGACCCGCAGTTCGCGGGCGAGGCTGACCAGGAACAGCACCAGGGCGCCTTCGGCGACCAGGCGCAGGAGCGCCCGTACGTCGTCGGGCAGCACGGCCTCGAGGACCCCGCGCCCGGCCAGCGCGACGAGTACCGGGCCGACGAGCAGGCCGGCGACGATCTCGCCGATCACCGGCGGCTGGCGCAGCAGCCGTGCGGCGGCCCGTCCGGCGGCGGCAACGAGTAGCAGGGCGACGATGAGCACGGCGCCGTGCAGCAGTCCCAGGATCCCGCCCATCTCAGCGACCGCTTCGCTGCGGGCCGCCCGCATCCGGTGGCGCGGCGACGCTGGCGCTCATGCGGTCAGCCCGTGCTCGCCGTGGAGATAGCGGCCGGCGCCGGTGGCCGAGCGGGTCGTGCCGGTGCCCCAGAGGCCGAGTTCCCTCTGCCCGCGCTCCACGTACTCGGTGAGGGCCGCCTCGTTGATCAGGAGGTATCCGCCGGGGAGCTGGTCGACCAGCTTCGCCTTGCGGAAGTGCTTGAGGAACAAGCCGACCCGGGACCGGGTGGTGCCGACCATGCTCGCCAGCTCCTCCTGGGTGATCTTCGCATCGATCTGCATGCCGACGTTCAGCTGGCGCCCCACCTTGCGCGCGAGCCGCAGCAGGGTGGCGGCCAGCCGGTGCTCGCTGTCCATGGTGACCAGCTGCGTGATCGTCTGCTGCTGGTCGAGGAGCTTGGCCATCAGGAACCGGGTGAAGTACCAGTTGAGGTGATCGTCGTTGATGAGCATGTTGAAGAGCTTCGCGGAGTTGATCCGCCGGATGACGCTGTCCTTCATGGCCGTCGCCGTGTCGTGCCGCGGTGCACCGAGCAGTCCCAACTCGCCGAACATGTCGCCCCGGGTGTGGATTGACAGGAGGCACTGCTTGCCGTCCGCTGACGACGCGGTGGTCTTGAACTGGCCGACCTCCACGAGGTACATGCGCAGGTCCTGGTCGCCGGAGTTGTAGATGGCCCCGCCTCTGGGCACATGCGTGCGGACGGCGAACGTCGGGTCGTCGCGGATCATCTGGTGCAGCTGGTTGCGCAAGTCATTGGTAGCGCCGGCGGTTCGCAAGAAGTCCTCCTCGCGCCCGAATTCGGACAGGCGGGTGCGTTGTCCGATTTCTGCTCGTCCGATTTGTGGCGAAGGGTAGGCGGCTGTGGTGAATGCGGCCGGAACCCTTGCCTCTAGTCTGTGTGCCGGACTGATCGTCTTCTGTTCCATTGTGAGCAGACAATGGTTTTGTCCGCTATGAGTTTGACAATCCACCCGAGGACAGGGCGGTATCGATGGGGCGTCGGTGTGCCCCGCACCTGTCCTGTGCAGCAATTTCGTGCAATGTTCATCCGCCTGGATGGGCGGCGACGTGCCGTCCTGCTAACCGGCAGGCGGAATCGCTCGGCACTGCATGTGATTCTCATCGCCCGCTGTGCGGACGGGGCCAACTGGGTGCGTGTGCACCCGCCCGTGGCTCGGCTGCTTCGATGCCCAGATAGTTGTTCCGGCAATAGTTGTGCGCGATTCATAGGGCGGCGCGGGCCGTGTCACGACCAGGCAACTCCCTCGTTTCGGTGGCGTTTCGAGCAGTTGCCGGGAAAGCCTCCAGTGCCTCGGTGTCGCCCGGATGAAGCGCGCTGGATCGGGCATCCATGTCGAGTCCATGATGGGGGATTCGCCACTAATTCGTGGAGTATGGTTCACGTGAAGCGAACGCATTCGAACGACGCCCTTCGACGGAGTGGACAGCGGACGGGCCGGTCGGTGATTCGTGTGCGCATGCGTATGCGGATGTCGGGAGGTGGGCCGACATCGTTGTGGCGCTGCAGAATCGTACGGTCATCAATCTGAACCGGCGTCATGCGCGTAAAACATGTTAACCAATCCAGCGGCACGTGTCCATGTAGCCAATGTCGTGGAACGGACTTATTGGGCCAACCGTCGTGCAGGTTATTCCTGTCGATTGTCTGATAGCGGACGCATTGGACTAACTATTCAGCGGATTCCTGGTCGGGTAGGTATTGATCATGATCGGTCTGGATGATCTTCAAGTGGTGGTCCCGGTCCATCGTCCGTGGCGCGGTCGCCGAGCTCTTCGCGAACGACGCAAAATGAACAGATCAGGGTCATGTGGCACCAGGTGAATGACCGACCATTGTGCCGCCGGGGCTCAGCGGGGCTGCGACATCAGCCGTTCGGCAACCGCGTCCGCGTGCCTGGTACGCCAGTCGGCGAGCGGCTCCGAGTCGACGAGCCGGTTGAACGCCCCGATGTCGGCGGACGCGGGCACCCGGTAGTTCAGCCGCTGGCCGGGCGTACCGCGCAACGCCGCCGCGGTGGCCTCCCGGCAGTACGCGGCGAACACCAGGGCCAGACCGTGCTTCGCATCGCGACCCACCACGCCGAGGCTCTCGCGTACCACCTCCAGCGGGCGCCCGAAGTGGGTGCGTTCCAGCGCCACCCGCTCCTGCGCGCTGAGATCCTCCAACCGATCGTGCCGCAGATACAGCCGGTACAGCTCTTCGGCGCGCGCGGCGAACAGCGTGCCCTTGTGCGCCACCCGGGACCGGGCGCCCAGCTCGAACAGTTCGGGGTCGGGCGCGTCCCGGGTGTCGGTGACGTCGAGCGTGCCGAGCAGATCCTTCGCCGCGTCCGAGGTGGCGGCCTCGGGTGTGCACTGGTTGACGGTCGTCGTGACGACGAAGTCGGCACCGAGCGCGAAGGCGGCCGCGACGGCGGCCGGCGTCCCCACCCCCGCCACACCGATCCGCACCGTCGGGGCCTCGCGGTCGCGCTGGGCGACCAGGGCCGGTACGAGCGCGAGCGCGTCCCCCTCGGCGGCCAGGTCGGTGGCCACGGGAAGACGCGCCGCCGACGCGGCGGCATTGGCGTCGAGGAGCCCCTCGTCGACCAGGGCCCGCACCACCGCCGGATCGGGCGGGCGCAGGAACCGGGTCGCGGTGGCCGGGTCGGTGATCCGGACCAGGACCCGCCGGAGTCCGTCGGCGTACCGGAACCGGACGAGCTGCGGCGACACCGCACCGAGCGGCCCGGAGACCTCCACCTGGCGCACGTCGTGGACGAGATACAGGTCGCAGAGGGAACGCTCGTCCCGGCCGCCCGGCCACGCCATCCCGTACCGGGGGACGCCACGCAACTCGACCAGGGCGGCCCGGATCGCGGCGGTGTCCAGCCCGCCCGCGCCGAAGAACCCGAGCAGCCCGGCATCGGACAGCCGCCGCAGCAGGGCGGGTGAGGTGACACCGTACGGCAACGACCCGGCCAGGCACGCGTACCGGACGTCGTATTCCGCGCGCAGTGCCGCCGAACCCCCCACCCGAGTCCCCGTCGGGTTCGGCGCGACCGCCGGTCGCGAGGGTGTCGGGACGGGGGAGGTGTCGGCAGGGGCGGAGCCGGTGGGAACGCGCGGGGGCGCCACGATCGGCACGGGCGGTGCCGTCGGCGGGACATCGGGAGCGGGGAGTCTCGTGGCGGCCCGGCGCCACATCTTGGTGAGGACGTCACCCGGCCCGACCTCGACCGGCTCCGTCACGCCGGCCCGGGCCAGCCGGCACATGGTGTCCCACCACCGCACCGGCTCGACGAAGTGTCGCAGCAGCGTCGCGGGAAGGTCCGCCGGGAGGTGGGGGGCGGCGGTCACGTTGCTCAGCACCGGGATCACCGGTGGCGCGAACCGGACGTCGCGCAGGACCGACGCGAAGGCGTCCGCGGTGGTGGACATGAGACGCGAGTGCGCCGGAACGCTCACCGCCAACGGTACGCACCGGCCCGTACCGTGGCGGCGCACGGCGTCGATGACCGCCCGGACCCCGTCCGCGCTGCCCGCGACGACGAACTGGTCGGGCAGGTTGTGGTTGGCGAGGTCGACGTCGCCGATCTCGGCCAGCAGCGCGGTCACCCGGGACAGCGGCAGCCCGAGCACGGCCACCATGCCGCCACCGGTGACCTCGCCCATCAGCTCGCCCCGCCGGACCACGAGCCGCAACGCGGTCTCGAAGTCCAGGCAGCCCGCGACGTGCAGCGCCGCGTACTCGCCGAGGCTGTGTCCGGCCAGCACGTCGGGCGCCGGATGGCCGTCCGCCCGCGCTGCGCGGGCGGCCAGGACGCTGACGAGGAACACCGCCGGCTGCACGTACCGGGTCTGGCCGAGGTACTCCCCGCGCTCGTCGCGGCACAACTCGCGCGGGGACACCCCGATGATCCGACCGGCGGCGGCATACTCGTCGGGGAACCGGTCGAGCAACTCCTCGCCCATACCCGGGCGCTGGGAACCCTGTCCCGGGAAGACCCATGCCCGCATGGCGCTCACCGCTCCCACGGGTATCGGCCGAGGGTGACGAAGTCGGTGATCCGCCGACGTACCACCGGCGAGGACATCAACCGACCGAACTCGGCGACGGCGTGGTCCCGTACGCGCTCGTCAACGGCGGAAAGCCCGCGAAAGTACCGCTTGGCGTCGCCGACGACGACCCCGTCCAGCCGGTTGAGGCGGAACACCAACTGCCGCAGCACCGTCTCCGGCTGCTCGGTGACCTCGTCGACGAGATGGATGCGGTGCGCCTCCGACGCCGGGACCGCCTGGGTGCTCAGGGTTGCCGCGTACGCCTTCTGGAAGCCGACCCGACGCACCAGGAACGGCAGCACGCAGCACGGCAGCAGACCCCACAGCGCCTCCGGCAGCGCGAACGTGCTGCGTGCGGTGGCGTGCGCGAAGTCGCTGGCGGCCACCAGCCCGACCCCGCCGCCGGCGACCTGGCCGTCGACCTGGGCGATCACCACCCGTCCGACGGTGGTGAAGCGCTCCAACAGGCCGAAGAACGCGGCGCCGCCGTCGGAGGCGCCACCGCCGTCGTCGGCGGCACTCTCGAGGTTCATCCCGGTGCTGAACACCCCGTCGCGGCCCTCCAGCACCACCGCCCGGCACGTGTCGTCGCCCTCGGCCTCGTCGAGCGCCGCGTGCAACTCGCCGAGCACCACGTCGTCGATGGTGTTGCGCCGATCGGGCCGGGCCAGGGTGACGCGGAGCAGGCCGGGTTCCCGCCGCAGTTCGATCGTCCGGTATGCCATCGGTTCAGCCCCGCACCGCGACGGGTTCACTCATTGCTGCTCGGCACCTGCGGTAGCAGCAGCGTGTCGCGGATGCTCGCCTCGATGAACAGCCGGTCCCAGGCCCCGCCGCCCTTCGACTCGTGCAGCCGGCGGCGCCCGAACACCTCCGTGGCCATCTCCTTGCTGCGTTCCAGTTCGGCGAGCGCCTGGTGGTCCTCGGGGGAGCGCAGGTGGATCAGTTGGAACAGGTGGTCCTGCTGACCCCACGTCTGCTCGTACAGTGTCGCGGTCACCTTGCCGGCGAGCCGCTCGTTGACGAAGTGCTGCCAGTGGGCCGCGTACATCCGGCCCTCCTCGCGGTACTCGTACTTGACGTCCGAGGTCCGCATCACGATCGCGCCCGCCGTCGCCGAGTTGAGCTGCAGTTCCGGTGCCTGGTTCAGCTGCGACGACGCCGGCGGTACGAACGTCGCCGGCTCCTCGTGGTCGTCGCCCTCCTCGGCCATTCCGTGCTGCGGGACCAGCACGTCCTCGTGCAGGCTGCGGTGGATGAACATCCGGTCCCAGTTGCCGCCGCCCTTGTGCGGCAGCCGGTCCTCGTCGGAGATCCGGCGGAACTCCAGGTCGCGGTCGACCATGTTGAGCAGGATGCGGTAGTCCTGCGGCGACTTGAGATGGATGAACCAGTGCATCCGGTCACGGGCACCGAACGTCTCCTCGAAGGCGAACGAGGTGGCCACGCCCTCCTGCGAGGTGTTGATGTACTGCAGGAGGTCGACGCTGAACCGGCGCCCCTCCGCGGCGAACTCGTACGCCAGTTGCCCGACCCGGTGCAGGATGAAGCCTGAGTTGAGACTGTGCAGCACCCGCTCCAGCGGTAGCGACGACTGGTTCAGGGCGCGGTGCGGCACGAGCGTCGTGGTCATCGGTTCGCTCCTCCTCTGATCTCGGTCTGACGGCTCGGTTCTACGCAGCCCGCCACGCCGTGTCTGCTCACGGTTGAGCTACCGACCGAAGCCGTTGGCTTGCTCATTGTTGAGCAGGCGGGCGGGGCGCGGCTGCCTAGCGTTTGGCTCGGGCCCGGACCTCCGGGCCGGAAACCCTTCCCACCCGGGCAGGTGCCGTGACGCAACGAACCGTTCGATCCCATGCCGTTCTCCTCTCGGCGTCCGGCCACGCACAGCTGCGCCGATCCGCCGACCGGCTGCGCGAGCACCTCGCCGTCTCCGGCCAGCGGCCCGACCTCGCGGACGTGGCGTACACCTCGCAGGTCGGCCGGATGCCGTTGCCGCACCGGCTCGCCGTGCGGTGCGAGGACGTCGACGGGCTCGTCGACGGGCTCACCGCCTTCCTGCGGAACGAGACCCGCGACGGTGTCCTGTACGACGTCGCCGTACCGTCGAACGCGCCGTCCGTTCCCGAGCCGCCGACCGACGCGGACGCCGCCGTGGTGTGGGTCGCCGGTGGACGGGTCGACTGGCAGCGGTACTGGCCGCAGCCGCGCCCGCGGGTGCCGCTGCCGGGCTATCCGTTCGGATCCGAACCTCCCGTGCCGCAACCGGTGGAGGCGGCCGGGTCCGCGTCGCTGGAGGGCTATCTCACCGAGCTGTACGCCACCGTCTCGGGACTGCCGGTCGACGCGGTGGACCTTCGGGTGCCGCTCGTCGACCAGGGCCTCTCGTCGTACCTCATCACGCTGCTGAATGCCCGGATCGCGGACGATCTCGGTGAGCGGTCCCGAACCCTGTTCTTCGAGCACGCGTCGCTCGCCGCCGTCGCCGCCGCGCTTGCCGCTGCGGGCCGTACCGCGCCGGGTGAGGCCGCAGGGCCGACCGCCGCCCCGCCCCCGGCCACCCGCACCGCCGCCTCCGAGGCCGCCACCCACGACGCCCCCACCCGCGAGGCCGCCACCTCCGAGGTCGCTGCCCCGACCCGGTCGGCGCAGGGGAGTGTCGGCGAGCAGGAGATCGCCGTCATCGGCCTCGCCGGAAGATACCCCGGCTCCCCCGACCTGGAAGCGTTCTGGGACAACCTCGTCAACGGTCGCGACTGCGTCACCCCGCATCCCGCGCAGCGGGCCCGCCCGGGGTGGCCGACCCACCTGATGGAGGGCGGGTACCTCGACCAGGTCGACTGCTTCGATCCGCTGTTGTTCGGCATCACCCCCCGCGACGCCGCCCTGATGGACCCGCAGGAGCGGTTGTTCCTCGAGGTGACCTGGGCGGCGCTGGAGGACGCCGGGTACACCCGCGCCCGGCTGCGGGAGCGGCACCACTCGTCGGTCGCCGTGTACGCCGGTGCGATGTGGAACGAGTACCCGTTGTTCGGGGCCGAGCAGACGCTCCTGGGCTCCCCGCAGGACTCCGGCGCGACACTCGGCGGCATCGCCAACCGGGTGTCGTACTTCTTCGACCTGCACGGCCCCAGCCTGACCGTCGACACCATGTGCTCCTCGGCGCTCGTCGCGCTCGACCTGGCCGTACGGAGCCTGCGGTACGGCGAGGCCGAGCTGGCGATCACCGGGGGCGTGAGCCTGTCCCTGCACCCGAACAAGTTCATCCAGCAGCAGCGGATGAAGCTCACCGCGAGCGACCGGCGCAGCCGCAGCTTCGGCGCGGGCGGCGACGGTTTCGTGCCGGCCGAGGGGGTTGGTGCGCTGGTGCTCAAGCCCCTGCACCGCGCGCTCGCCGACGGCGACCCGGTGCACGCGGTGATCCGGGGAACCGCGGTCGTGCACGCCGGCCGGACCAACGGGTACATCGTGCCGAGCCCGGTCGCGCAGGCCGACGTGGTACGCCGGGCGCTGCGCGACGCCCGGACCCGGCCCGACGAGATCGGCTACGTCGAGGCACACGGGGCGGGCACCGCTCTCGGCGACCCGGTCGAGATCGAGGGGTTGAGCCGCGCGTACCGGGAAGCGGCCGGCGCCGACCTGCCACCCGGTGGCATCCCGATCGGGTCGGTGAAGTCGACCATCGGGCACACCGAGGCCGCGGCCGGGATGGCCGGCCTCACCAAGGTGATCCTCCAACTCCGCCACGGCACCCTGGCGCCGTCGCTGCACGCCGACGACCTCAACCCGAACATCGCCTGGGACGCCGTGCCGTTCCGGGTCCAGCGGCAACGCGCCGAGTGGAGCGGATCCCGGGTCGCGGGCATCAGCTCGTTCGGCGCGGGTGGGACCATCGCGCACGCGGTCGTCGCCGCACCGCCGGCCCGCGCCCGGGACACGGCACCGGCGGGCCCACAGCTCGTCGTCCTGTCCGCCTACGACGAGAACCGCCTCGACGAGGTCGTCCGGCGGCTCGTCGCACACCTGCGCCGGGACCGGGAGCCGACCTCCGGACAGCTCATCGACGCACTGCGCCGGATCGCGGCGGGCACGCTCGCCGAGCCGGCCGCCGACCACGCCGCCGCCCTGCTCGCAGGCGGCGGACCGGCACTCGCCGACATCGCCCACACCCTGCAGGTCGGCCGGGAACCGTTGCGGCAGCGGCTCGCGGTGGTCGCCGAGGACGTCGACACGCTGTGCGAACGGCTCACCCGGTACCGTACCGACCCCGGCGTGCTGCTCGGCCGGGCACCCGCCGCCCCGGACCCGGCCTCGGTTCTGCCCGCCGGAGCCACGCTCACCGACCTCGGCCGGCACTGGGTCGTGGGCGGGACCGTCGACTGGGCGGCGCTCCACGGGCCGGGCCGGGTCATCGTCGATCTGCCCGCGTACCCGTTCGCCCGTGTTCGCTGCTGGCTGCCGGAGGCCGCGCCGGCCGTCGCGGCTCCGCCCGAGACGCCGCTGTACACCAGGATCTGGCAGCCCGATCCGGGGCCCGACCCGGCCGGGCACCCGGTGTCGGGCGCGATGCTGTGCGTCGGCGGGAGCCCGGACCTCGTCGCACGGCTCGGCGGTGTCGCCGTGCTCGACCCGGCGGACCTGGCCGCGGTGCTGGCGCGCAACCCCGACGTGGGCGGCCTTGTCGGACTCCCCGGCGGCATCGGCTGGGAAACCAGGGTACGGGTGCTGCAACGGCTGCTCGCCGAACGTCCCCGTACGCCGTTGCGCGTGCTGGAGGTGGCGGCCGGGGACGTGCGGACGGCCGGGTTCGTCAAGGCCCTCGGCGCCGAGTACACCCGAGTCACCGCCACCGTCCTGTACACCGACCGACTGTCCGCTGACCATGACGCGCTCGCGGCGCAGGTCCGGGCCGAATGGGGGCGCCCCGATCCGTACGGCGAGGTTCGCTACGTCGAGGGCCGGCGGCACCGGCCGCGGCTGGAGCCCGTGGCGGCCCCCCATGTCCCGCTGCGGTGCGACCCGGCCGGCGCCTACCTGGTGACCGGCGGGACGCGTGGCATCGGTGCCCTCGTCGCCCGGCACCTCAGCGACCACGGAGCCCGCGCGATCGCGCTGGTCGGCGTCCGGGAAGCCGCCGGAACCGTCGACGACCTGCGTGCCCTGGGCGTACGGGTGCTGCTGCACACCGGCGGATTCGACAACATCGACGGGTTCCTCGAACGGGCCCGCGCCGAACTCGGCCCCCTGCGCGGAGTGGTGCACTGCGCGGGCGTGGAGAGTCAGGGCAGCCCGGCGTTCGTGCACAAGGACCTCGCGGACGTACGCGCGGTCATGGCGCCGAAGCTCGACGGGTTCGAGTCCCTGGCCCGACTGCTCGCCGCCGACCGTCTCGACTTCTTCCTGACCTTCTCCTCGGTCTGCGCCACGGTCACCGCGCTGGCCGCCGGGGTCACCGACTACGCCGCCGCGAACATCGCCGTGGACGAACTCGTCCGCGCCGAACTGGCCGCGGGTCGTACCGGGTTCCGCTCGGTGGACTGGCCGCAGTGGGCGCAGACCGGGTCGACCAGTGGCCGCCCGAACCCGTGTGCCCCGGCCGGCATCGCCCCGCTCGATGACGCCGCCGGCCTGCGCGTTCTTGACCGGGTGCTCGCCCTGCCGACCGGTGCGGTGATCCTGCCCTGCCCACCGTTGGGCGCCGCCCCCGACCCGGACGCCCTGCTGCGCCTTCGCCCGGCCGAGCCCGCCCCCGAAGCGGCCACCGAACGTCTTCCCGAGCCCGACGCGCCCGCGCCCGTGCCACCGGCCCTCATGCCACCGGCCCCCGTGCCACCCGTTGCCGTGCCGCCCACGCCCGTGACGGCTGTGCCGGGGTGGCTGGTGACGGTCTTCTCGAACGCGCTCGGCATCCCCGAGCGGGACCTCGACCCGACGATCGAGTTCGGCGACCTCGGCGTCGACTCGGTGCTCCTCGGTGAGCTGCTCGTACGCATCGAGGAGAGGCTGGGTACCCACCTCGATCCCGCGACGCTGCTGCTGCACCCGACCCTCGAGCGGCTCACCGCCCATCTCGGGATCCAGGCCGAGCAGCCCGTGGTCCCGCAGCCCGTGTTGCCGTCGCCTGTGGTGCCGCAGCCCGTGGTCCCGTCGGCTGTGCCGCGGACCGCACCGGCCTCGGTGCGGACGGCCGAGTCGCCCCGGGCCGGTGTGGACGGGCGGATCGCGGTGATCGGGATGGCCTGCCGGTTCCCCGGTGCCACCGACGTCACAGGCCTGTGGGACAACCTGCTGCACGGGCGCTGCGCCGTCGCCGAGGTGCCGCGCGAGCGGTGGGACCATCGCCGCTGGTGGTCGCCGGAGCCGGCGCTCGGTCGCTCGATCAGCAAGTGGGGCGGGTTCGTCGAGGACATCGAGTGGTTCGACCCCGAGTTCTTCGGCATGGGCGACGACGAGGCCCGCTGCCTCGACCCGGCGATCCGGATGTTCCTGGAGGGCACCGCCGAGTGTTTCGCGGAGGCGGGCTACGAACCGGCCGAGCTGCGGGGCCGACGGGTCGCCGTGGTCGCCGGCGCCCGACTGTCCGACTACGGCCGGCGGGTACCGGTCCGTGCCGACGTACTGCGGTCCGACCAGAACTTCATCGCCGCCCGCGTCGCGCACCAGTTCGACCTGCGCGGCCCCAACCTGGTCATCGACAGCGCCTGCTCGTCGTCGCTCCTCGCGGTGCAGGCGGCCTGCCGCAGCCTGCTGGCGGGGGAGTCGGAGCTCGCCGTCGCCGGCGGGGTCGAGGTGCTGCTCGACCAGGAAGCCTATCTCGACCTGAGTGCCGCGCGGGCGCTGTCCCCGACCGGCCGGTGCTGGACGTTCGACGAGCGTGCCGACGGGTTCGTGCCCGGTGAGGGCTGCGGCGTCGTCCTGCTCAAACCGCTCGCGGCCGCACTCGCCGACGGCGATCGGATCCACGCCGTCATCGACGGTGTCGCGGTCAACAACGACGGCCACACGATGGGTGTCACCACCCCGAACCCCGCCGCGCAGGCCGACGTCGTCCGCCAGGCGCTCGCCGCCGCCGGTCGGTCACCGGGCGACATCACGATGCTGGAGGCCCACGGCACCGGCACGCTCATCGGCGACCCGATCGAACTGCGCGCGCTCAACGAGGTCTTCGGTGACCAGCCGACCGGACGGATCGAGATCGGCAGCGTGAAGTCGAACCTCGGCCACCTCCTCAGCGCCGCCGGGATGGCCGGGATGTTGAAGGCGGCGCTCGCCCTGGAGCACGGCATGATCCCGCCGACGCTGTTCTGCGAAACCCCCAACCCCCGGTTCGACTTCGGCAGCTCGCCGCTGCACCCGACAACCGAGGCGGTCGCCTGGCCCGCGGGGCGGGAACGCGTCGCCGGGGTCAGCTCCTTCGGGCTCGGTGGCACCAACGCCCACCTCGTCATGAGCGCGGCCCCGCCCGTGGCGGCCCGCCGCGCGCCGCTGCCCCGCCCGGTGTTCCGCCGCCGGCGGCTGTGGCTCGACGGTGAGGCCGGTGCCCCGCCGTCGGAGCCCGCCAGCGAGCCGCTCACCTCCTCCCTGCTGCACCTGCAGCTCGCGACCCGTGACTGACACCGAGACCCGGAGGAGGGCTGCGATGGCTGGTCTACAGAGCCGGTTCCGGCTCACCCATGACGACTTCGTCATGCGGAACCACCGGTTGCACGGCGTGTCGGTGCTTCCCGGCGTCGTCTTCTTCGACCTCGTCTACCGGACCGCCATCGCGGCGGGCTGGGACCTGCGGCGACTGTGCGTACGCGACACCGTGCTCGCCGAGGCGATCGTCACCACGGAGGGCTTCGACCGCGAGGTCGTACTCACCATCGACGAGCACCACGACGGCGGCCACCCGTTCACGGTCCGGAGCCGGTGGCTGCGGGGCGACGAACCGGTCTCCGGGTGGCACGACAACGCGCACGGGCTGGTCTGCTTCACCGACGAGCCGCTGCCGTCGCCGGTCGACCTCGACGGACTCCGCGCCACCGCCACCCGTCAGAACCAGGTCGAGGTGCTGTACCAGCGGGCGATCCGCGAACACATCCGGCACGGCGCGGCGATGCGCTGCCGAGGCACCCTGCACACCGGCGGCGGTCAACTGCTGGCGGAACTCACGAGGGAGCACTCCGACGCCACGCTCGACGCCGGATTCCATCTGCACCCGGCCTCGCTCGACGCCTCGACCCTTGCCGGGTTCGGGCAGGTCGGCATGCCTACCGACGACCCGTTCGTGCCGATGTTCGTACGGGAACTGCGGGCCCCCGAGGGGCTGCCGCCGACGTGCTACGTACACGTCGCGAGCCCCGAACGGCTCGCCACCTCCGGCGACGTGATCACCACGGACTACACCATTCGCGACGAGCACGGCCGATTCCTGGCCGGCTTCACCGGCCTCACCTGCAAGCGGATCCGTGAACCCGGCGTCGTGCACCGCCTGCTCGCCGAGGTGGCAGGCTCCCCCGCGTCGCCGCCCGCCCCGGCGGTGACCCCCGCCGGGCAGCTGCCGCCCGCCCCGGCGGTGACGCCTCCCGCGCAGCCGGCGGTCGCGGTTCCCGCCGGCAACGGCTTCACCGCGACCCTGCGGGCCGTGGTGGCCGAGGTGCTCGGCCGGTCACCCAGCGAGATCGCGACCGGAACCGGCTTCTACGACCTCGGCCTCGACTCCGTCACCCTGCTACGGCTGACCGAGCGGGTCGAACGGATGGTCGGACAGAGGTTGTACCCCACCCTGCTGTTCGAGCACACCACCGTCGACGCGCTCGCCGCGTACCTGTCCGCCCACCACAGCCTGGCCGCGGCCGGGACCGAGGTGACCGGCTCGACCCTGTCCTTCGCGGACGAATGGGTCCCGGCGGACCCGGAGCCGTCGAGGGTCGACCTTTCGGACGTGCTCGTCGTCGCCGCCGCGCCGCCGGCCGGGCTGGCCGCCGCGTACGTCGAGTCCGTGCAACGGCTCGGAGCGCTGCCGGACGTCCCGACCGTGATCGTCCTGGTGACCGCCGACCCTGCCGCCGACCTTTGGCGGGCCGCCACCGCGCTCGTCGACGCCGGGCCTCGTGACCTGTTCGTCGTGACAACCGGCGAACTGACGCCGAGGCAGGCCGCGACCGCTGCGCTGGCCCGTACCGTGACCGCCGAGGTCCCCGGGCTGCGCTGCCGATTCGTCCACGTCGCCGACCCGGACCGGCTGGCCGACGCGATACGCGCGGAACTCGGCGCCGCGGGCGTCGAGCCCGAGGTCCGCCACGTCGGCGGGCGGCGGCTCGTCCGACGCTGGCGCGAGGTCGTGCTGGCTGCCGAGGGCGACGACCGGGAACCGTTCCGCGACGGCGGGGTGTACCTCATCACCGGCGGCTCCGGCGGGCTCGCCGAACTCCTCGCGACGGACCTCGCCCAGCGGCACCGGGCGCGGATCGCCCTGCTGTCCCGCACCGAGCCCGCGCCGGGACTCGTGCAGCGGTGCCGGGCCGCGGGTGCGCAGGTCCACGTGGTGACCGCCGACGTGACCGACCCCGCCGACGTACGTGCCGCGGTCGCGGACATCCGGCAGCACTTCGGCCGGATCGACGGCGTTTTCCATTGCGCCGGGATAAACCGCGACGGGGTGTTCTTCCGGGGCGACCCGGCCGACCTCGACACCGTCGCCGGGCCGAAACTCGACGGGCTGCGCCACCTCGACGCTGCCACCGCCGACGACGATCTCGACTTCCTGGTCGCGTACTCCTCCGCGTCCGCCGACGTCGCCAACCCGGGCCAGGCCGCGTACGCCTTCGCCAACGCCTGCCTGCGTCACGTCGAGCGGCAGGGCCGTGGGCGTACGGTCGTCATCGGCTGGCCGCTCTGGGCCGAGGGCGGGATGCGGGTCACCCCCGACGTCGTGCGGCGCTCGTACGAGCAGACGGGCCAGGTCCCCATGCCCACGCCCGCCGGGCTCGGTGTGCTGCGCGGGGCGCTGCTCAGCCCGTACGACTCCCTGCTCGTGTTGCACGGGACACCGGAACGCCTGCGCGACCTCGTACCCGTGGCGCCCGACGCCTCGCCGCCCGAGGTCACCGCGCCGGAACCCGTCGCGGAACCGGTCGGCGACGCGATCGCGGTCATCGGTCTGGCCGGTCGGTATCCCGGCGCGGAGGACCTCGACGCCTTCTGGCGCAACCTCTCGGGCGGCGTCGACGGGATCACCGAGGTCCCCGCCGGCCGCTGGAACCACGCGGCCCTGTTCGACCCGGACAAGCACACACCGGGACGCACGTACGGCCGCTGGGGCGGGTTCCTCGACGGGGTCGACCGGTTCGCGCCGGCGTTCTTCGGGGTTTCCCGCCGCGACGCCGAGCGGATGGATCCCCAGGAGCGGCTCTTCCTCACGGCCTGCTGGCAGACCCTGGAGAACGCGGGGTATCCGCCCGAGGGCCTGCGGGGCGAGGTGGTCGGCGTCTACGCGGGCGTCATGTGGAACCACTACCAACTCGTGGATGGTGCGTCGGACGGCGTGGCCCCGACCGCCATGCACTGCGCGATCGCGAACCGGGTGTCGCACACCTTCGACCTGACCGGACCGAGCCTCGCCGTCGACACCGCCTGCTCGTCGTCGCTGACCGCCGTGCACCTCGCGGTCGAGAGCATCCGGCGGGGGGAGTGCACCCTCGCGTTGGCCGGTGGGGTGAACGTCACCGTGCACCCGCAGAAGTACCTGCAGTTGGCGCAGGGGCAGTGGCTCTCCGTCGACGGGCGGTGCCGGGCCTTCGGCAGCGGCGGTACCGGATACGTGCCCGGCGAGGGCGTCGGCGCGGTCCTGCTCAAGCCGCTGTCGCGGGCACTCGCCGACGGCGACCACGTGTACGGCGTCATCCGCGCGACGGCCCTCAACCACACCGGGCGTACCGCGGGCGCCACCGTACCGAGTCCCGGTTCGCAGGCCGCCCTCGTCCGTGGCGCCCTGGACTCGGCCGGTTGGGACCCGGCCACCATCGGCTACGTCGAGGCGCACGGGACCGGCACCGCCCTCGGCGACCCGATCGAGGTCGAGGGGCTCCGGCAGGCGTTCGACGGCGCCGACCTGCCCGCCGGGGCGTGCGCGATCGGCTCGGTCAAGTCGAACATCGGGCACCTGGAGGGCGCCGCAGGCGTGGCCGGACTGACCAAGGTGCTGTTGCAACTGCGGCACCGCGCACTGGTGCCGTCGCTGCACGCCGAGGAACTCAACCCGCACATCGACTTCGCCGCGACGCCGTTGCGGGTGCAGCGGACGCTGGAACCGTGGATCCCGCGACCGGGTGTGCCCCGTCGCGCGGGCGTGAGCGCGTTCGGCGCCGGTGGCACCAACGCCCACGTACTGGTGGAGGAGTTCGTCCCCGGTCCCGCCGCGGCGCCGGACGGCCCGGCGCTGGTGGTGCTCTCCGCGCCCACCGCCGAGACGCTGCGCGCGTACGCGGCGGCCATGGCGGCCGGGCTGCCCGCGTCGGCGGGTGTGACCGGGGCCGTGGCCCAGTTGCTCGGCGTGCCCGAGGAGGCGCTGGAACCGTCGGCGACCCTGGGCGACCTGGGACTCGCGCCGCCGCGCCTGGTGGACCTGGTGGGCGCGGAAGCGGTCGGCGGACTCAGCGTGGCGACCCGGCTCGACGAGCTCACCACGGACGGTGGCGCGGGTGACATCGCCTTCACGACGCAGGTGGGGCGGGCGGCGTTGCCGGTCCGGCTGGCCGTGGTCGCGCGGGGAGTCGCCGGACTGCGCACCGCGCTGCAACGGTTCGCCCGGGGTGCGGACACCGCCGGAGACGTGGTGGTCTCCGGCGCCCCGGTCGACGGCGACGTGGTCGCGCTGTTCCGGGCCGGACGCCTGGATGAGGTGGCACGGCACTGGGTGGGCGGCGGCGAGGTGGACTGGGCGGCCTGCTACCCGGACGCGCGGCCCCGCCGCGTACCGCTGCCGGGTTGCCCGCTCCCCGAGGAGCGGTGCTGGCTCGGTGGTTGGGAGGCGTCACAGGGTGCTGTGGTGTCCCCGCGGGTCGATGCGCCCGCGGCGGCCCTGGAAACCGGTGCTGACCGGCCCGGCCGGCCGGACGCGACGAACCTGCCGGATGCGACGAACGGGCCGGATGCGACGAACCGGCCGGATGCGACGAACGGGCCGGACGCGACGGAGGCGGGGGGCGTGGCGGACGGGCCCGAGCTTGAGTTCCGCATCCTGGACCACGGCGTCGCGTTGCTTTCGATGCGATCGCCGATGTTCACCGCGGGTCTGCTGGACGCGTTGGGGGAGGCGTTCGCGGAGGTCGAGCGGCGCGACGACGTTCGTGCGGTCGTCGTCACCGGTAACGGTTCCGTGTTCAGCATGGGCGGCACCCCCGAGGCATTGCAGACCCTGGCCGAGGGCGGCGGCACGTTCACCGACGCGGCGTTCGTGTACGAGGGAATGCTGCGCTGTACCCGGCCCGTCGTCACCGCGGCGGCCGGGCACGCCTCCGGTGGCGGACTCGCGTTCGCCTGCTACGGCGACGTGGTCGTCCTGAGCGAGGAGTCCGTGTACAGCGCGAACTTCACCCGGTACGGCTTCACCCCCGGCATGGGCGCGACCTACGTCCTCGAGCAGCGCTTCGGTGCGGCTCTCTCCGCCGAGATGCTGCTGACCGGGCGGTCGCTGACCGGCGCGGAACTGCGCCGTCGCGGCGCCAACGTGACCGTCCTGCCGCAGGACGAGGTGCTGGCGGCGGCGCTGGACCTGGCACGGTCGATGGCCGACAAGCCGGCGCCGGTCGTGCGGTTGCTCAAGAGCGAGTTGGCGGGCCGGATGCTCAGCCGGCTGCCGGAGATCATCGCCAGCGAGGTACGCATGCACGAGAGCGTGCTCGGCGCCGAGTCGGCCGCACTCGTACGGGAACATTTCGCCAAGGTCGATGACTTCCGCGCCGGGGTCACGCCGGAGCCGGAGCCGACTGCCGGGCCGGGGCTCGACGGCGACGGGGTCCGCGAAGCGGTGGTGGAGATCGTGGGCGCGTTGCTGTACCTGCGCCCGGACGAGGTCGTGCCGTCACGCAGCTTCGCCGACCTGGGCCTGGACTCCATCGGAGCCGTCGAGCTGGTGCGCGACCTGAACCGCCGGTTCGGCACCGACCTGGACTCGGTCGCCGTCTACGACCATCCCACCGTGCCCGACCTCGCCGAGGCCGTGCTCCGCAACTCCGCCGAGTCCGCCGCGCTGCACATCCAGGCCACCTCGCCACCGCCTGCGCCGGTTCCCGCCACAGCGCCCGTTTCCCCAACGTCGCCGGCTGCGCCCACGGCGGCGCCGGCTTTTTCCACGACGTCCGGTGCGCCCATGGTGCTCGCTGAGCCCGCGGTGGCGCCGGCTTCGTCCACCGGGGCCGGTGGGGTGAGCGCCGGGCCGCCGCCGTTGGTGCTCACACCGCCGTCCCCAGGACCCGGACCCGCGCCGGTCGGGGAGTCGGTGTCGGGGCCACCCCCGTTGACGTTCGCCCCGCAGCCACCGCAGCCGGTGGTGCGACCGCGGCCTGGCGGGACGCGCGCGACCGACCCGCCCGTGCCGATCGCCGTCATCGGCATGGCCGGACGGTTCCCGGGTGCGCCCGACCTGGAGGCGTTCTGGGACAACCTCGCCGCCGGCCGATCCTCGATCCGGGAGGTGTCCGCCGACCGCTGGGACCTGACCGGGATCTTCGACCCCGACCCCACCACGCCCGGCACCACCCGCAGCCGGTGGGCGGCCCTGCTCGACGACGTCGACGCGTTCGACGCCGGGCTGTTCCGTGTCTCGCCGCTCGACGCCGAGGCCATGGACCCCCAACAGCGGCTCTTCCTGGAACAGGCGTGGGCCGCGCTGGAGGACGCCGGGTACGCCGGCCAGGCGATGCGCTGCGGCGTCTTCGTCGGCTGTGGCGCCGGGGACTACCCGCGCCTGCTGGAACGGCACGGGCAGGGCGACACCAGTGAGGCGTTCCTCGGCAGCGCCAGCTCGATCCTGCCCGCCCGGATCGCGTACCTGCTCAACCTGACCGGGCCCACGATGGCGATCGACACCGCCTGCTCGTCGTCCCTGACCGCCGTGCACCTGGCCTGCGAGAGCCTCCGCTCGGGCAGCTGCGACACCGCGCTCGCCGGTGGGGTGGCCGTGATGTGCACACCCCAGATGCAGGTCTGGACCAGCCAGACCGGGATGCTGTCGCCGACCGGGCGGTGCGCGCCGTTCGACACGACCGCCGACGGCATCGTCCTCGGTGAGGGCGTCGGTGCCGTCGTACTGAAGCGGCTGGACCGGGCGCTCGCCGACGGCGACCACGTGCACGGGGTCCTCCTCGCGAGCGGTGTGAACGGCGACGGCCGTACCAACGGGATCACCGCGCCCAGTGCGGTCTCCCAGGCCGCGCTCCTGCGCGAGGTCCACGCCAGGGCCGGCGCCGAGGTCGGTTACGTCGAGGCGCACGGCACCGGCACCGCCCTCGGCGACCCGATCGAGGTCAAGGCGCTCGCCCAGGTCGCCGGTCCGGACCTGGTGATCGGCTCGGTCAAGGCGAACATCGGCCACACCACCATGGCAGCCGGCATCGCCGGCCTGCTCAAGGTCCTGCTCTGCCTGCGTCACCGACAGCTACCGCCGACCCCACACGTCGACGCGCCGATCCCCGGGCTTCCGGTGGTCACCGAACGCGTCGAGTGGCGCGGCGAGCGGCTCGTCGCGGGGGTCAGCTCGTTCGGCTTCAGCGGCACCAACTGCCACGTCGTCGTTGCGGAGGCGCCCAGCCGGCCGGCGGGCACCGGGACCGGGCCGGTCGTGGTGCCCGTGTCCGCCCGGACCGCGACCGCGCTGCGCGAACTCCTCGACCGGCTGGCCCGGCACCTGTCGGACACCGCCGCCGACGTCCACGACGTCGCCACCACGCTCGCGCTGGGCCGGACCAAGCTCGCGGTACGTGCGGCGTACGTCGTCACGGACACCGCCGACCTGGTACGGCAACTACGCGGCGGACCCGTGGCACCCGGCGTGCCGGCCGAGCTGGTAGCGCTCGCCGAGCGTTGGGTCGGCGGCGGCGAGGTCGACTGGGCGGCGCTGCACACCGGCCGGCGGGTGCCCCTGCCCATGTACCCGTTCGCCCGCGACCGGTTCTGGGTCGGCCGCGACCGTACCGTGTCGGCTCTCGCGCCGACCGACCGGCTGGTGGCCGAGCACACCATCGGCGGCGAACCGGTCCTGCCCGGCGCGGCGTTCCTGCGGTCGGCGACCAGCGACGGCACGCCTCGGGTCGCCGCCGTGACCTGGCTGCGGCCGGTTGTCGTCGGCGCGCCACTGACCACGGTAGTCACCCGGAACGACCGGATCACCCTGACCGTCGGCGGCGAACTGTACGCCACCGCCACCCGGCGCGACGCGGCCGTCGAACCGGAGTCGCCGGGCCGTCTGGATCTCGCCGCGGTCGAGGCCCGCTGTCCCACCCCGCTCCGGGTCGACGAGCTGTACGCGGGATTCGCGCGGGCGGGTCTGGCCTACGGACCGTCGTTCCGGGTACTGACCGCGCTGCGGGTGGGTGCCGGCGAGGCGGTCGGGAACCTCGTTGCCCGAGCCGGTGACGAGGTGCAGCTCCTCGACGGGGCGATGCAGGCCATCGCGGGGCTGCTCGAACCGTCCGACCGACCGCTCGTGCCCTTCGGGGTCGAGTCGGCGTTCGTGACCGAGGGCCTTCCGACGCAGGCGCGGGTGCACGTCACCCGCCGGGACGGCCACCGGTTCGACGTCGTGCTCACCGACCCGGCCGGCCAGGTCCGGGCACGGCTCGACGGCGTGGCGCTACGACCCCGGGACAGCGCAGGGACAACACCTGCCGAGCCGGGTTTGTTGTATCTGCCGACCTGGTCGGAGACCGCCCCGCTGACCGGTGAACCGCCCGTTGGCCGGACCGTTGCCGTGCACACCGCCGCCGACGCGTCCCTCGCCGCCGCGCTGGGCGCCGACGTCACGCTCCGACTCGGGGAACTGCCGCATGACCGGTTCGACACGATGTACGTACTGGCGCGGACGGACGACCCGGCCGCGCCGCCCGAGAACGACACCTCCACGCTCGACGCCTTCCGCCTGCTGCGCGGCCTGCTCGACCTCGGCGCGGACCGGTACCCGCTGACGTTGACCTTCGTCGTGGCGGGCGTTGCCGGGCTGGCCGGCGAACCGGTGAACCCGCACGCCGCCGGCCTGGTCGGGCTCGCCAGCGCGATCGCCGCCGAGTATCCGCAGTGGTCGGTCACCTGTGTCGACGCCGGGCCCGGCGACGCCACCCCACTGGCCGCCGCGATCCGCCGGGAACGCGGCGCCGACCGGCTCGTCGCGCTGCGGGGCAACCGTCGCCTCGTCCGTACCCTTGAACCGGTCGCCGAACCGCCGGCGGCGCCGGCACCGTTGCGCGACGGCGGCGTCTACCTCATCCTCGGCGGCACCGGCGGCATCGGGATGGCGGTCAGCCGGCATCTCGCCCGCACCAGGCGTGCCCGCCTGGCGTGGCTCGGCCGTTCACCGGAGGACGACCGCATCCGTGGCCTGGCGACGGAGATCGAGGCGCTCGGTGGCCGGGCCGTGTACCTGCGCGCGGACGCCGGCGATCCCGAAGCGGTCCGGTGGGCGGTGGCCGAGGCGCGACACCGGCTCGGCCCCGTCAACGGTGCGATCCACGCCGCCATAGCACTGCGCGACCGCTCGCTGTCCATGATGGACGACATTGAGTTCGCCGAGGCGCTGCGACCGAAGGTCACCGGCCTCGCCGCGCTGGCCGCCGCGCTCGACGGCGACCCCCTCGACTTCCTCGCCGTTTTCTCCTCGGCACTGTCCTTCGCACCCGCCCCCGGTCAGGCCAACTATGCCGCCGCGAGCACGTTCGAGGACGCGTACGGGCTGGCACTGCACCGGCGTGGCCGGCCGGTCCGCGTGGTCAACTGGGGCTACTGGGGCAGCGTCGGCATCGTCGCCGACGCCGGTCACGCGGCCCGGTTCGCAGCGCTGGGCATCGGCTCCATCGAACCCGCCGAGGGCATCGCCGCGCTGGAACGGATCCTGGCCGGTTCGTACCCGCAGGTCGCCGTCCTCAAGGGCACACCGCAGGGCCTCTCCACCCTCGGCGTCCGCCCGGCCGCCGTGCAGCCACACACGGTGCCGGGCGGCGAGCCCGACCCGATCACGGACCCGGCACTGACCCGCTCCAGCGACGGGTTCCGGGCACTCGACGGGCTGGCCCGCGACCTGCTTCGCGACCGGCCCCTCCCGGCCGTCGCCGGCCCCCTGCGTGCCGCTGTCGCAGCCGCGACGGCGGAGCCGAGGACCGGCCTGTCCGCCACCGACCTGCTGGCCCGGCACCCCGACCTGGCGCCGCACGTGGAGTTGCTCAACCGATGCGTCGACGCCCTGCCCGGCGTCCTGCGGGGAAGCATCCCGCCGACCGAGGTCCTGTTCCCGGGCGGCACCACGGACCTGGTCGCCGCCGTGTACCGGGGGCAGCGGGCGGCGGACTTCTACCACCGGCTGATGGCCGCCGAGGTGTCGGCCGCGCTGAGCCGGGTGCACGGCCGACCGGGTCGGGTACTGGAGATCGGAGCCGGCACCGGAGCGGGCTCGGCGTTCGCCCTCGAAGCCTGCGCCGGCGCACGCTACGACTACACCGACGTCACCGCCGCGTTCTTGCGCGAGGGCGAGGAGCGGTTCGGCGTACGGTTCCCGGGCCTCGCGTTCCGGGTTCTCGACATCGAACGGGACCCGGCCACTCAGGGTTTCGAGACCGGCACGTACGACGTCGTACTGGCCACGAACGTGCTGCACGCCACCGAGGACGTGGTCCGCACCCTGCATCACGCCCGATCACTACTGCGCCCCGGTGGCGTACTGCTCGTCAACGAGGTCACCCGCGCCTCCGACTTCCTCACCGCCACGTTCGGGCTGCTGCCGGGTTGGTGGCGGTTCACCGACGGGCACCGGCGGCTCCCGCACTCGCCGCTGCTGTCGCCCACGGGCTGGCGGGCGGCCCTCTCCGAGGCGGGCCTGACGGTCCGGATCGCCGGTATGCCCGGAGTCGCCGACGACGCGCAGGAGCAGTGCGTCCTCGTCGCGACCGGAGGTGCTCCGTCCGCCGAGCCGGCCCTCGCGACGGTTCCGGCGGCGTCCGTCCGGGAGTACGTCCGGAACGTGTTCGCGGAGATGCTGAAGTACCGCCCGGCGGAGCTCGACGACACCCTCACCTTCGACAACTTCGGCGTCGACTCGCTGGTGAGCCAGCGGATCGTACGCCGGTTCGAGGCCGACCTCGGCGACCTGCCGGCGACGCTGCTGTTCGAGTACCTGACGATCGGGCAACTCGCCGACCACCTGGCCCGGGAGCGGCCGGAGCGACTCGCCGCGACACTCCGTACGGCACCGGTCGAGGCTGTCGTGCCGCAGCCGGTGCCGGCTCCCGCCCGTACCTCCGCCACCGTCACGGCGGGGCCGGAACCGATCGCGGCCGGGCGGGAACCGATCGCGGTCGTCGGGGTCGCGGGCCGCTACCCGGGCGCGCGGAACCTGGACGAGTTCTGGCAGAACCTGGTCTCCGGCAGGACCTCCATCACCGAGGTGCCGGCGGACCGGTGGGACTGGCGCGAGCACTTCGACCCGCGCCGAGGCCGACCCGGGCACACGTACAGTCGATGGGCCGCCTTCATCGACGACGTCGACCGGTTCGATCCCGCGATGTTCGGGATCCTGCCCAGCGACGCGGCCGCGATGGACCCGCAGGAACGGCTGTTCCTGGAGACCGCCTGGCTGCTGCTGGAGGAGGCAGGCGGGCTGGGCGCCGAACTGCGGCACGACACCGGGGTGTTCGTCGGCACGATGTACGGCTCCTACGGCCGGATCGCCGCCGCGCAGGGCTGGCCGGAGGGCCGGTACACCGACGGGCATTCGGCGTACTGGTCGATCGCCAACCGGGTGTCGTACACCCTCGACCTGACCGGGCCCAGCTTCGCCGTCGACTCGGCGTGCTCGTCGTCGCTGACCGCCGTCCACCTGGCCTGCGAGAGTCTCCGCCGGGGCGAGTGCTCCGCCGCGATTGCCGGCGGCGTCAACCTGGTCCTGCACCCGGCGCACCTGATCGCGCTCTCCTCGATGACGATGCTGTCCGCCGACGGTGCCTGCAAGGTGTTCGACGAGCGCGCCGACGGGTTCGTCCCCGGCGAGGGTGTCGGTGCGGTACTGCTCAAGCCGCTGTCCGCGGCGCAGCGCGACGGTGACCGGATCTGGGGTGTCATCGAGGGCGGTTTTGTCAACGCGGGCGGCCGGACCGCCGGCTACACGGTCCCGAATCCCAACGCACAGGCCGACCTGGTCGTCCGGGCCCTCGCCGAGGCCGGCGTCGGGCCCGCCGACGTCGGCTACCTGGAGGCGCACGGCACCGGTACGGCCCTCGGTGACCCGATCGAGATCGCCGGCCTGGCCAAGGCGCTCGGCACGGCCCGGCCGGGGTCCCGGCCCGTCGCCGTCGGATCGGTCAAGGGCAACATCGGCCACCTGGAGGGTGCCGCGGGCATCGCCGGGCTGACGAAGGTACTGCTGCAACTGGCGCACGGCACGATCGCCCCCTGCGCGAACCTCGCCACCGTCAACCCGCGCATCGACCTGTCCGGCACCTTCGTCCTGCCCACCGAGGCGCAGCCGTGGACGGGGCCCAGGCGGGCCGGAATCAGCTCGTTCGGCGCCGGCGGTGCGAACACCCACCTCGTGGTTGCCGGGTGGCCCGCGCCGGAGCCGGCGCCCGTCCAGCCCGGCCCGCACGTCGCGGTGCTGTCGGCGCGGACGCCCGCGCAACTGCGGGCGCTCGCGTCCGCCGTGGCCGACCACGTCGAGCGCGGGCTCCCACGGCTCGACCAGCTCGCGTACACCATGCAGGTCGGGCGCGCGGAGCTCGCCCACCGGTTGGCGGTCGTCGTTTCGGACACCACCGAACTGGTACGGCGGCTGCGCTGCGGTGACGTCGTCACCGGTGTCGTCGGGGCCGACCCGCTGTTCAGTGGGGACGGCGGTGCCGAGATCACCGCAGGGCTGCTCCGGCAGGGCAGGCTCGACAACCTGGCGGAGCTGTGGGTACGCGGCGTACCCGTCGACTGGGCGAGCCGGTGGAGCGTCCGGCCGGGGCGGGTGACCCTGCCGCCGTACCCGTTCGAGCGGCAGCGGCTGTGGCTGCCGTCGCCGACCGGATCACCGTCTGCCGGGAACGGCGACCATCTGGTCGGCGGGCAGGGGGTCATGCCGGGCGCGGCCTCGCTGGAACTGGTCTGCTCCGGTCTCGGGGCGTCGTTCGCCCTGCACGACGTACGGTGGCGGGCGCCGCTGCCCGCCGGTGGGCACAGCCGGCCACGGGTGCGGTTGGACGACGGCAGGTTCACCGTTGCCGACGCCGGAACCACGTACCTCACCGGCGGCTACGACACCTCCGCCCGGCTCGCCGAGACCGTCGACCTGGCCGAGGTCCGGGCCCGCTGCGGCGACGCGGTCGAACCCGCCGACCTGTACGCGACGATGCGCGCGGCCGGCCTGGAGCACGGTGAGCGGATGCGGGTGCTCCGCGACATCCGGGTAGGCGACGGTGTCTGCCTCGCCCGGATCGAGGCCACCGAGCGCCCGCTGGTCCTGGACGGGGCGTTCCAGGCGCTCGCCGCGCTGCCCGGCCCCGACCGGTTGCAGGTGCCGGCCGGTTTCGCGGCGCTCGTGTGCGACGGTCCGCTGCCCACGCGGTCCTGGGTGGTGGCCGAGGACCTCGCCGGCGGGACCGCCGAGCGCCGGTTCCGACTGCGGATCACCGACGACGCCGGGCGGGTCCTGCTGCGCGTCGACGACCTGCGCGTGGTGGCGCCGCCCCCGGGGCCGCCGGTGGAGATCGATCCCTGTGTGTACCTCCGCCCGGAATGGACGGACGAGCCGGTGTCCGTCACCGGAGCACCGCCCGCCCGGATCCGGGTGATCGGGGATGGTCCGACGTTCGGCGGTCGGGCGGACCAGGCCGAACCGGACGCTGTCCTCGTACACCTGCCGGCCGTGACCGGCGGGCTCGCCGACGAGGTTCGCGCGAGCCTGCACACGGTCCTGCGGGCGGCGACCGAGGTCCTCGGCCGCGACCCGGCCGCGCAGCTCCGGGTCGTCGTCGGCTGCCCGGACGAACGGCCGGCGTACACGGCCGTCTCCGCGGCCCTGCGCACCCTGTCGCTGGAGCACAGCGGGTTCTCCGGGGCAGTGGTCCGGGGCGGCGTACCCACCGACGGGGACCTCCGGCACGTGTCCGGCCCGCCGGAGGAGCGTGTCCACGACATCCGGTACGCCGCCGGGGTCCGCCAGGTGCGCCGGATGGTGCCCTTCCGACCCGGCACACCGGTACGGCAAACCGGCGGCGTGTACGTCGTGATCGGTGGTACGGGCGCGATCGGCCGCCATCTCGCCGCGCACCTCGTCGCGACCCGCGCGCCCGCCGCGGTGGTGCTGGTCGGCCGGACCGCTCCGTCGGACCACGACTTCGCCTTCGTACGTGCCGACGTGACCGTGGAAGCCGAGGTGCACCGCGCCGTCACCGAGGTCCGGGACCGTTACGGGCGGATCGACGGGGTGATCCACGCCGCCGGGGTCCACGACGACGCCCGGGCGCTGGCGAAGTCGACCTCGGGCATCGATGCGGTCCTCGCTCCGAAGGTCTTCGGCCTGCGGTACCTCGTGGACGCGCTCGGCGCCGAACCGCCGGAGTTCTTCGCGCTGTGCTCCTCGATCGCGGGTCGTACCGGGAATCTGGGGCAGGTGGACTACGCGTACGCGAACGCGTTCCTGGACGAGTTCGCGGCGGGTCGACCCGGCGTGGTGTCGATCTGCTGGCCGCTGTGGGCCGACGGCGGGATGGCGGTCGACGACGCCACCCGCCGCCTGTTCGCCCGGCGTTGGGGTAGCGAGCCCCTGGGTACCGTCGAGGCGCTGCACGCGTTCGATCGCGCGGTCTCGGGATCCGACCCGGTGGTCGCGGTGCACCGCCCGACGGCGGTCGCACCGCTCGAACCGCCCGCCGACCCTCGTCCTGACCTGGACCTGGACCTGGACCTCGAACTGCGCGGGTTGGCCGCGGGCTTCCTGCTGGTCGACCCCGACGAGGTCGATCCGGACACCGGGCTGCTGGACCTCGGCTTCGATTCGATCTCCCTGACCGGGCTGGTCAACCAGGTCAACGACCGGTTCGGCCTGGATCTGCTCCCGACGGTCCTCTACGAGCGCCCGACGCTGACCGCCCTTGCCGCCCACCTCCGCACCGTGCTCCCGACCCCGGCCGCGTCGACCCCTGCGGTGATGGCCCCGGTCGTGGCGACTCCGGCTGCGTCGACTGTTGTCGCGGCGACCTCGGTCGTGGCGACCTTCGGCGAGTTGGCCGATGTCGAGGTGGAGTCTGGTGCGGCGGATGCCGGCGGTGTGGTCCGCGACGCTGCCGTGGCAGATGTGGGCGACATAGTGGGTGCCCCTGCGGTTGCGGATGCCGGCGCTGTGCCGAGCCTGGACGAGGGGGCCGTGCCGGCCGATGCGGTGGCCGTGGTCGGGATGGCCGGGGTGCTGCCCGGCTCGCCGGATCTGGACGCCTTCTGGCAGCACCTCGTCGATGGCGACGACCTCGTCCGCGCCGTACCGTCCGACCGTACTGACCTGCTGAACGACCCAGCCACCGCCGGGATCCGGGCCGGTTTCCTCGACGACGTGCGCTCCTTCGACGCCGCCAGGTTCGGGATCGCTCCCCGCGAGGCCGCGCTGATGGACCCGCAGCAGCGGCTGTTCCTGCAGACGGCGTGGCAGGCCGTCGCCGATGCCGGGTACCGGCACGCGGACCTCGCCGGCACCGACACCGGGCTGTTCGTCGGGGTGTCCGCGTGTGACTACGACGACCTGTTGCGTGCGCACGACGTGCCGGTCGAGGCACACACCGCCAGCGGCCTCGCGGACTGCATCCTCGCGAACCGGGTCTCCTACCTGCTGGACCTTCGCGGCCCCAGTGAGGCGATCGACACCGCCTGCTCCAGCTCACTGGTCGCGGTGCACCGAGCGGTACGGGCACTGGTGTCCGGCGAGTGCTCGATGGCGCTCGCCGGTGGCGTGAACGTGTTGCTGAGCCCGGGACTGTTCGTGGCGTTCCAGTCCTCGGGCATGCTCAGCCCCGACGGGCGGTGCAAGACGTTCGACGCGTCCGCCGACGGGTACGGACGCGGCGAGGGATGCGGCGTCGTACTGCTGAAGCCGTTGCGGACGGCCCTCGCCGACGGGGACCAGGTGATCGCCGTCATCCGGGGCAGCGCGGTCAACCACGCCGGTCGCGGACCGTCGCTGACCGCGCCCAACCCGGAGGCGCAGGCCAGGGTGATCACGCGGGCGTACCGCGCGGCCGGTGTGGAGCCGGCCCGTGTCAGCTACATCGAGGCGCACGGCACCGGCACCCGTCTCGGTGACCCGATCGAGATCGAAGGTCTCAAGAAGGCGTTCGACGGGGTCGACGGCGCGATCGCGGTCGGTGCGGTGAAGACCAACATCGGCCACCTGGAGGCGGCCGCGGGTATCGCCGGGCTGCTGAAGGTCCTGCTGTCCATCCGGTACGGGCAACTGCCGCCGACCCTGCACCAGCACAGCCGCAACCCGTACCTCCGGTTGGACGGCACACCGTTCACCATCCTGGACCGGGGGATGCCCTGGACCGGCGACCGGGTCGCGGGAGTCAGCTCGTTCGGGTTCGGCGGCACCAACGCCCACCTGGTCCTGGAGTCACCGCCGCCCGTCGAGCCTCGCCCGGCGCCCGGCCCGTGGCGGCTGGTCCTGTCGGCGGACACTCCCGGGGCGCTGGAGGCGTACCGGAGGCGGCTGGCGCGGTACCTCGTGAGCGGATCGGACCGTCCGGACCTGGCACGTGTCGCGTACACCCTGCAGACCGGACGCGAGGCGCTCCGGCACCGGTTCGCCGCTGTCGTCGCCGACGTCGCCGAGGCGACCGCGGTGCTGCTCGGCGGCGCGCCGTCCCGCCTGGACGACCTCACCAGCGCCTGGCTCGCTGGCGCCGACGTCGACTGGGCCGCGCTGTGGGACGTGCACCCGGCCCGGATCTCCGTGCCCGCACCGCCGCTCGACCCGCAGCCGTTCTGGTTCGACGAGCGCACCCGCCGGACCGACGTGGACCGGCCGGCGGCTCCGGAGCCGCCCGCGCCGGCCGTCCGCACCGCCGCGGGCCGGATCGTGCTGCGGGACCCGTCGCGCTCACGGGCGAACGGCAACGTCACGCCGAGCGCCACTGTCAACGGCACCACGACCGGCAACGGCCCGGCGAGCGGCAAGGGCACGGCCAACGACAACGGCATGGCGATCGGTACGGCGAGCGGCCACCCCAGCGGCGCGGCGAGCGGGAACGGCATCCCCAGCGGCACGGCGAACGGCGTCCGTGTGGCGCGCGATGCGGGGTCGGCGCTGACCGTCCCGCCGCCACCGCACACCGTCCGGGTCGTGCACGTCCCCACGGAACCGGTACACACCCCACCGGCACCGGCACCGGCACCGGCACCGGCACCGGCACCGGCACCGGCAGCCGTGCTGACGGCCGCCGCTCCGACGGCCGCCGCTCCGACGGCCGCCGCTCCGACGGCCGCCGCTCCGACGGCCGCCGCTCCGGTGGGCGCGCCGGTGGCGACCGCTCCGGTGGGCGTGGTCGCCGGGCCGCCCGGCGAGGTGGCCGAGGTGGTCCGCGAGTGCGTGGCCAGGGTGCTCGGCACCGACGCCGCGCAGATCACCGCCGACCGGGCCTTCGCCGACCTCGGCCTCGACTCCATCTTCCGGATGGAGTTGGCGCGGCTCGTCATGGCGACGTTCGACGTCGAGCTTACCGCCGCCGACCTGTACGAGCACGACACCGTCGAGGCCGTCGCCGCGCTCGTCGCGCGTGGTGCGCAGGGGAAACGCCCCACGGTGGACGCCGATCCGGTCGAGGGGATCGTGACCGAGGCGCTCGGACATCCGGTGGAGCACGGGCGGTCGTTCGCGGACAACGGGCTCACCTCGTTCGACATGCTGCGGGTGGTCGGCGCACTGGAACGGCGGTACGGCGCGCTCCCCAAGACCCTGCTGTTCGACCAGCCGACGATGGCCGACCTCACCGGGTTCCTCGCCGGGCGCGCCGAGGCCACGACCAGGACGGCGACGGCGCCCGCCACCAGGACCGTCGAGAGCGACGCCGAGGTCGACGGCGAGCCGGTCGTGGTCCGCAAGCGAGCGCTTCCCGGACGACCAGCGCTCCGGGGACTCATGGCGGACCTCGACCGCCGGTACGCCAAGGAGGGCGGGCTCGCCGGCCGGGACATCGCGCCGTACGCGTTCGTCGACTCGGCGCGAGCCGGCTACGTGAACTTCTCCGTACGCGGCGACGATCTGTTCGCCTGGAGCTTCGTCGGGCATCCCGACCACTTCCACGACCTGGTCGCCGAGTGGATGGCGTGGGCACGCCGTGGCGCCCTGCGCCCGAACTTCCTGTCGCTCGCGCACCTGAGCGAGGTCGCCGGGGAGCCGGTCACCGCGACCCCGTTCGGAGCGGTGCAGCGGCTGACCGACCTGTCGACATTCACCACCACCGGCGGCAGGATGCAGCGGCTGCGGAACCTGCTCCGCCGTTTCGAACGCGCCGGGGCGTGCCGCACCGAGGAGTACCGCACCGGGGCGTCCCCGGACGTCGACCGGCGCATCGTCGAGCTGATGGACTCCTGGGGTCGCCAGAAGCAGATGGTGAACCCGTACGTCGGTGTGGTCCGGGAGGAGATCCGTACGGGCGCACTCGATCCACGGCACCGCGTGTTCCTCACGTACGTCGACGACACCCTGGTCAACGCCGTCATCGTGACCCGGATCCCGTCGGAGAACGGCTACCTGCTGGATCTTGAGTTCTATCCCGACTCCATGCCGAACGGCGGCCTGGAATGGGCGATCACGCAGATCATCGAGCGCACCGCCGCCGAGGGGTGCACCTCGTTCAGCTTCGGGGCGAGCTTCGGTGTCGCGATCACCGAGTCGCCGAACGCGGACCCGGACGTGGCCGGTGCGCTCGAGGAGCTGCACTCGATCGGTGTGTTCGGCACGGGCAACTTCCAGTTCAAGAACAAGTTCCGGCCGGAGAACACGCCGATCTACCTGTGCCAGCCGGCGACCGGCGACCGGACGTCGGTCACCGACATCATTCTGATGATCGGGAACCCGGACCTCGTCGACTCCTCCACCCCGAGCCGGGCATCGGGCGACGCCGAGGTGGTGCGGGCGACGGCGGACGCCGTACCCGCGCCGGCGGCGGGGCAGGGGCGGGAGTGGGCCGAGGTGCTGGCCGCGCACGGGTACAACGCCCTCACCGTGCCGGCTGAACTGGTCCCGGTCGACCTGCTGACCGACTCGTGGGCGGAGCGGGCCGACGGGTTCATCGCCGTACGGATGCGGGAACTGGCCACCCGGTCCGACCCGCCCGAGCTGACCGAACTGGACTGGCTGCCGTTCGCCGAGGTGCTACCGACCAGATCCGGACGCTCGGCCGAGGCGCTGCTGTGCCGCTGCCATCCCGGCCCCCGGGGCGTGGTGCTGCACACCGCCGTCTTCCCCACCTGGCTGCTGTCGCTCGTCGATCTCGGCTATGAGCCGGTCCAGGTCGGGAACGGTCGGCTCGACCCCGGGGCGCTGGCGGCGGAACTGGCTCGGCGGCCGGCGGGGGCGGTGTCGTTCGTGGTGGTCGAGGCGTCCAACAACGCCGCGGGCGGGGCCCCGATCGAACTCGACGCCCTCCGTGAGGTACGCCGGGTCACCACCGGACACGGCGTACCGCTGGTCCTGGATGCCAGCCGGATCGTCGAGAACGCCGTCTTCCTCACCAACGACGACGGCGATCCGTGGTCGGAGGTACGGGAGTTGCTCGCGCTCGTGGACACGGCGACCTTCAGCCTCTCCAAGGACTTCGGGGTCACCTCGGGTGGGCTGGTCGCCACCAACGACACCGAACTGGCGGCACGGCTGCGGGAGGACGTGGCGCGTCGCGGCTGGGAGGTCGACCGGTCCACCCGTACGACGCTGCGGGCCGCCCTTGCCGACCGGGCCGGCGTCGCGGAACTCGTACGGCGGCGCGTCGCTGCCGTCCGGACGCTCCGCGACGGCCTGGGCGCCGCGGGCGTGCCGGTCGCGGACGCGGCCGGTGGGCACTGCCTGCTGCTCGACGTCGCCCGGATGCCCGGGTTCGCCGACCAGGAGCACCCGGTGATGTCCTGCCTGGCGTGGCTCTACGCCGGCGCCGGGGTCCGGGGCGCGCCGCACCTGGCGAGCGGGCCGCTCGCCGGCACCGTGCGCCTGGCGGTTCCGGTCGGGTTCGGGCCGGCCGACGCCGAGTTGATCGTGGCCCGCATCGCGGCGCTCGTCGCCCGGCCCGGCCCCGTGACCGAGTTGGTCACCGGGGGAGTCCGGACGGCGGGGGAGGCGGCGCGGGCGGTCTACCAGCCGGTCGAGCGGGTGCCCGAGGACGTCCGGGAGGCGTTGCGCGACGAGCGCAGGCCGTCCGACGACAACGCGGCCGTCCTGCGGGAGTACCAGCCGGCGGTACACCGGCAGATCGTGTCGGCGGCCGGCGCCCGGGTCGAGGTGTTCACCGCCGGCGACGGCCCACCGCTGCTGCTCACCCACCCGTTCAACATCGGCGCGGGCGTGTTCGCCCGGCAGTTCGCCGGGCTGGCCGAGCACTACCGGGTCATCAGCATCCACCACCCCGGCGTCGGGGCCACCACCGGCGCGTCGGACATCACCCTCGACGGGCTCGCCGCCCTCGAACGGGAGGTGCTGCGCGCGATCGGGGTAACCGGCCCGGTCCACGTCGCAGGCGCGTCGTTCGGCGGGCTCGTCGCGCTGACCTTCGCGCTCAACCACCCGGCCGACACGGCGTCGCTGTGCCTGCTCGGCAGCTCGTACAAGATCGGCAACCGGGTTGGCGAGATCAACCGGCTCGCCGTCGTGGCGGCACAGGACCTCGACCGCACGATCGAGGGCGCCGGCGCCGGCGCCGGCGCCGACCGGCTCCGGCGCGGGCGCGCCGACGTCGAGGCCCTGCTGCTGCGCTGCGAGAGCATGGACCCGCAGACCGGCCTGCGATACCTCGACGTGTTCGCGGCCCGGCCCGACCTGCGCCACCGGCTCGGAGAGCTGGACCTGCCGGTGCTCGTGGTGCAGGGCCGACACGACACCGTCATCCCGCTGGAGACCGCGCGGCTGGTGCACCGGGGCATCCGCGGCGCGCGGTACGCCGAGATCGCCGATGCCGGGCACTTCCCGTACCTGACCAGCCCGGACGCCTGCAACCGGCTCCTGGCGGACTTCCTGGCGAGCGTACGGAAGGAGGCGTCATGACCGTGCTCACCCCCGAGCTTGAACTACTCGGCCCCGACGCGACGACCCGCACGACCGTCGTCCGGCCCGGGATGTGCGGTCCCGGCTCGCTGTTCGTCGGGCAGATCGGTGACTGGACCTGGGACACCGTCAGCGCGGTCAGCGGCACCAACGTCTACACCGCCCGCGACGCCGGCGGGGCGCCGACCTACCTGGCCTTCCACTACTTCCACCTGCGCGGCGGCGCGGACCTGCACGTGCGCGGCATGACCTTCGGCGACGTGCTGCGGGTGGACTCGCGAGCCTTCGCGTTCGGCAGCGAGTCCGTGCTGACGCTGCACGAGATCCGCCGGGGCGACGTACCGGCCCGAAAGATCGACCCGGACGAGTTCTACGCCCACCCCGACCCGGCCTGCCTGTACGCGCAGAACTTCAACCGCTGGGTCGTACGCGGCCCGTCCGGTGGCAACGGTGACCTGCGCAGCGCGTCGCCGCCCGGGTTCCGCCACGACCACCTCCCCGCCCTGCCGGCCCGCTACTCGCCCAGACGCGCCTACGGCGACCTGCGCGACCTGTACGCCGCGCCCGAGCCGGTGGACGGGATCGACCGGCTGGTGCTCGACTACCCGGTTGATCCCAGCCGCGACCTCAACGGCGTCGGCCTGCTGTACTTCGCCGCCTACTTCTCCATCGTCGACTGGGCCGTGCTGCGGTTGTGGCGGCACCGGGGCGGTACCGACGCCGGGTTCCTCCGCCGGGTCGTGCTCGACCAGCGCCTGAGCTATCTGGGCAACGCCGACGCCGGCGCGGTGCTGCGGGCTCGGGTGAGCCGGCAGTCGGGCGGCGACGTGCCGGGCGCCGACGAGACCGTACGGGTGGTGCTCACCGATCGCGACACCGGACGGCCGATCGCGGTCGCCCTGCAGCAGGTACGGACGGAGGACCAGAGATGACCGACACGGACCTCCGGCGGGTGGTGTACGAGGTGATCATGGAGATTCTCCCGTCGGTCTCCGACCAGCAGATCTCCGGTGACAAACACCTGCGCGACCTCGGTGCCGACTCGATCGACCGGGTCGAGATCATCCTTGGCCTCCGCGAGCGGCTCGGCATCGACGAGCCCCTCGGCAGCTTCAGCGACCTGCCCGACATCGACCGTCTGGTCGGGTTCCTCCGCGAGGTGACCACGTGACCGCCGGCATCGAGGCCCTCAACGTCTACTGCGGGGTGGCCGCCGTCCCGGTGCCCGTCCTGTTCGAGGGGCGGGGACTGGACCCCGCCCGCCTCGACAACCTCATGATGACAGCGAAGTCGGTCGCGCTGCCGTTCGAGGATCCGGTCACGCACGCCGTCAACGCCGCCCGGCCGATCGTCGAGGCACTGGACCCGGCCGACCGCGACCGGATCGAACTGCTGGTCATCTCCACCGAGTCCGGCCTCGACTACAGCAAATCGATCGCGTCGTACGTGCACCGCCACCTCGGGCTCAGCCGCCGGTGCCGGGTGTTCGAGGTCAAGCAGGCCTGCTACGCCGCGACCGGGGCCCTGCAACTGGCCTGCGGGTACCTCGCCTCCGGTGTGTCGCCGGGCGCCAAGGCACTGGTGATCGCGACCGACGTGTCCCTCGTGGACGAGGCCGCCTCCTACACCGAACCCGCGATGGGCACCGGTGCCGCGGCCGTGCTGCTCGGCGCCGACCCGCAGGTCCTCGACGTGGACCTGGGCGCGTTCGGCACGTACAGCTACGAGACCCTCGACTCGGCCCGACCCGGCCCCACCTTCGACATCGCCGACGCCGACCGGTCGCTGTTCGCCTACCTGGACTGCCTGACGAACGCCTACGGCCACTACGCGGAGAAGGTCGAGGGGGCCGACTTCGCCACCACGTTCGCCGGGCTGGCGATGCACACGCCGTTCGCCGGGATCGTCCGCGCGGCGCACCGCAAACTGGCCCGCGACCATCGGCTCCCCGACGCCGAGACGGACTTCGCCCGCCGGGTCGCGCCCGGCCTGGAGTACCCCCGCCTGGTCGGCAACCTCTGTTCCGGCTCCGTATATCTGGCCCTGGCCAGCCTCATCGATCACCTGCGCACGGAGGAACCGATCCGGGTCGGCCTGTACTCGTACGGCTCCGGCTGCGCCGCCGAGTTCTACAGCGGACTGGTGGACGCCCGGTCCACCGCGGCGGTCGGCCGGATGCGCATCGGCGAGCACCTCGCCGGCCGGTGCGAGCTGACGTTCGACGAGTACCGGCGGATTCTCGCGGACACCGCCGACTGCCTGGTGCCGGTGGCGGACAAGCGGATCGACCCGCAGCGCAGCGCGGCGGTCCTGGAGCGCGTCGGCACCCGCCGGGAACTGCTCGCCTGCACCGGCACGCAGGGCTACCACCGCACCTACGAGTGGATCGGAGTGGGCGCATGACCGCCGTGCTGGACCTCGCCCGCGCACTACTGGCCGCGGAGCCGTTGCTGAGCGCCCTGCCGCAGCCGGTACGCGTACGGTGCACCGACCCCGGTACCGCCGACCGCCTGACCCGGCTGACCGACCTGCTGAAACTGCCGACGCTGACACCCGTGTCCGACGCGGCCGGGCTCGGCCCGTTCGAGCGGGTGGTGAGCGAGTTCCTGAACCTCGGCGTGGGCCCACCGCTGCCCCACGGCGACGACGACATCGCCGTGGCCGAGGCACGCCGACGCGACTTCACCGGCCGGTTCCCCCGCACCGACGTACGCACCGGCGACGGGGTCGTGCTTCCCACCTACTCCGCCGGCAACCCGGACCGGCCGGCGGTACTCATCGCGTCCGCGTGCGGGATGCCCGCCCGCCTCGCGGAGGGCTGGCTCGACCGGCTGTCGCGCGACTTCTTCGTCCTCGTCCCCGAGACCCGGGGCCTGTTCGCGGCCGTGGACGGGTTCACCGGCAGCGCCGACGTCGGAGCCCAGGCCGACGACCTGCTCGCGGTCCTGGACCACTTCGCGCTGGAACGCGCGCACCTGCTCGGGCTGTGCGGTGGTGCCGTGGTGGCCGTCGTCGCGGCAGCGCGCAAGCCGGACCGGGTGTCGTCGCTCAGCCTCTGGCACGGCGACTTCGACCTCGGCGACGAGAGCTCGAAGACCGACCACCAGCGCAACCTGCAGGCGTTGATGGCGCTGGCGGCCCGGGGCCGGCAGCAGGCGGCGGCCGTGCACGCGGTGCTCGCGAACACGATGCTCGGCGTCGCCCCGCCGCAGCTGGCGCATCTGGTGGTCTACCCGTACGCGACGCCGGACCTGCTGCGGCTCTACTGCCAACTCAACGGCGACATCATGGCCACCGACGTTCGCCCGTACCTCGCCGGCCTGACCCACCGCACCCTCGTCGTCACCAGCGAGGACGACCACACGGCGGACCCCGCCGGGTCGCGGGCCGTCGCCGCCCGGCTCACCGGGGCGGCGCTGCACGTCGCCCCGCACGGCGACCACCTGTCCCTCTTCCGCGCGGATCCCCAGCTCGTGGATCTCGCCGCGCGGTTCATCGCCGGGGACGCCGTCCCCGGCCCACAGATCCCCGCCGGCCCCTGAACGGCGGGTGGCACCGAACCCCAACCAGGAACGGAGAGGAGGTGTTCCCCATGACGAAGGAGACCGAGACCCGGAAGAAGGCCCTTCCGGTACGCAAGCTCGAGTCCGTCAAGGCCAGCGCTGCTGTGCCGTGCGGCCCGTCCCCGGTCTGACCGACCAACGCGGGGGGTCCGGAAACGGGCCCCCCGCCCTCGATCCCGCAGTTTCCGCACAGTCTGAGGAGGTGTCCCCAAGGTGACCGAGTTCGCTCTCGACGCGCCGGTGCTGGTCCGGCCGTACACCGCCCGCAGGGACGGTGACTTCGCCGTGATCGGCGACGATGGTCGTCAGGTGTACCTGTCCATCCCCGCGGAGGGTCTCGACCTGCTCGAGTGGCTGCGCGAGGGCGTCACCCTCGGCGAGGCGGTCCACCGCTTCGAAACCAGGCACGACGAGTCCCCGGACGCGACGGCGTTCCTCGAGGCGCTGGCCGAAGAGGGCTTCGTCGCACCGGCGGGAGCGCCGGACGAGACGCCCGCGCCGGAGCAGCCGCCGCGCCGCCCGACGCGCACCTGGAATCTCGACTGGATGTCCCAGCGCACCGCGCAGCGCCTGATGAGCTGGCCGGTCCTCGCCGCGGGCGGCGTGGTGACCCTGGTCGCGGTGGTGCTCGCCGTCGACCGGCCGGGGCTGCTGCCCGGGCCGTCCAGCCTCATGTTCCACACGTACTTCTGGGCGTACCTGTGGATCGTCCTGGGAATCACCTGCGTCGGCGTGTTCCTGCACGAGCTGGGTCATGTCGTCGCCGCCCGCAGCGCCGGGGTCTCGGCGCGCATCGCGATCGGCAACCAGATGTACGCGATCGTCGCCCAGACCGAGATGTCGGGAATCTGGTTGGCATCCAAGCGCCAGCGGTACCTCGCGCTGATCGCCGGTGTCCTGATCGACGTGGTCGGCGCGGCGCTGCTGTTCATCACGCTGTGGCTGAACAACGTCGGGGTTCTCGGCCTGCCCGAGCCGGTGCGGCTCGTGGTCGCCGGAACGCTCTTCACGTCGTTCATCCGGCTGCTGTGGCAGACGTTCGTCTTCCTGCGTACCGACTTCTACTACATCATCGCGACCGCGTTGAACACCCGCAGCCTGATGGCGGACACCGGCGCGTACCTGCGCAACCTCGTGCGGCGGGTGCGGCGCCGCCCGCTGATCGACCAGTCCGGCGTCGGCCCGCGCGAGATGCGCAGTATCCGGATCTTCGCCGTGGTGTGGATCCTCGGTCGCATCCTCTCCCTGGCCACCCTGTTCACCGCCACGATCCCGCTGCTGTGGTTCTACGTGGGACGGGTGGTCGCGTTCTTCCGCGGCGAGCATCTGACCGGCAGCTTCACCTGGGCCGACGTGCTGGCGTTCGCACTCCTGACGTTCCTGGTGGACGGCGGTGGCCTCGTGATGTGGATATTCTCGCTGGCCCGCTCCAGCCGCCTGAGGCGCCGTGCCCCGGACCGTGTCCTGGTCGAATAGCCCACCGGGCTACCCGGTCACACACCGCGCCGCCACACGACAACTCCGCCCGGGCATCAGATCGCCTGGGCGGAGTTGTCGTGTCGACGACCGTACGGGGAACCGAGGCTCAGCCGCCGGCGGCCTTGCGGAACTGGCTGATCGCCAGGGGAATCGAGAGGGCCAGCAGGACGCCGATCCACAGGAGGGAGGCGGCGACCGGGTGCTGCATCGGCCAGACGTCCGGGGCGGTCGACGGGTCGACGTTGCCGAACTGGACCCGGAGGGCCTGGACGATGGCGGACACCGGGTTCCACTCCGCGATGGTCTGCAGCACGCCCGGCATGGACTGGATCGGCACGTACGCGTTGGAGAGGAAGCCCAGCGGAATCGCGATGGTGAAGCCGGTGCTGCTGACCACCTCCGGCGCCCGCGACGCCAGTCCGACGACGGCCATCAGCCATGACAGCGCGTACGCGAACGCCAGCAGCAGCGCGAACCCCAGCACCGCATCGGGGAACGACGAGTGGACCCGCCACCCGACGACGAGGCCGAGCAGGGCGGTGACCGTGATGACCACCGCGCTGTTGACCACGTCGCTGGTCGTCCGGCCGACGAGGACCGCCGACCGCGAGATCGGCATCGACATCAGTCGGTCGACGATGCCGTTGCGCAGATCCCCGGCGATCGCGGTGCCGGTGTTGACGGCGCCGAACAGGACCGCCTGGACGAAGATCCCACCGAGCAGGTACTCGCGGTACGGGACACCCGCCACGTCGATCGCCCCGCCGATGATGAAACCGAACAGCAGCGTCATCATCGCCGGTGCGACGGCGGCGTTCAGCAGGAGCTCCGGGACCCGCAGGATCATCCGCAGATTGCGCTTGGCGACGACGGTGCCCTCGCCGAAGGCCAGTGCGAAGGCGTTCACGCGTGCTCCTCTACGGTTTCCTGGACCGGGTTCGCGGTGAGCGCGAGGAAGACGTCGTCCAGCGTCGCGGTCCGCAGCCCCGTGCCGAGGACGGGGATACCGGCCTCGCGCAGGAGCCGTACACCGGCCAGCAGCGCGTCGACGCCGTCGTCCACCGGTACGGCGAGCCGGCCGCCGATCTCGTCGACGGTCACCGGGCCGGTGCCGACGGAGGCGAGTACGGCCTGCGCAGCCGGCAGGTCGGCGTCCGGCCCGACGGTGACCTCCAGACTCTCCCCGGAGACCCGGCTCTTGAGTTCGTGCGGTGTTCCGGTGGCGACGACCCGGCCGTGGTCGATCACCACGATCTGGTTGGCCAGCCGGTCGGCCTCCTCGAGGTACTGGGTCGTCAGCAGCAGGGTCATGCCGCCGGAGACCAACTCGCCGATGGTGTCCCACAACGCCATCCGACTGCGGGTGTCCAGCCCGGTCGTGGGTTCGTCGAGAAACAGCACCTTCGGGGTGGAGATGAGCGCCGAGGCCAGGTCGAGCCGACGGCGCATCCCCCCGGAGTACTCCTTGGTGCGGCGCTTGGCGGCGTCGACGAGATCGAACCGGTGCAGGAGCTCTTCGGCCCGTTCCCGGCTCCGCCTGCGGCCCAGGTGCAGCAGCTGGCCCAGCATCTCCAGGTTCTCGAATCCGGTGAGGTTCTCGTCGACGGCGGCGTGCTGGCCCGACAGGCTGATCACCTTGCGGACCTTGGCCGCCTCGCTCACCACGTCGAGTCCGGCGACTTGGGCCCGCCCGCCGGACGGCGCCAACAGGGTTGTCAGCAGCCGAACGGCGGTGCTCTTGCCGGCGCCGTTCGGGCCCAGCAGCCCGGTGATCGTGCCCTCCGGCACCACCAGGTCCAGCCCGTCCAGCGCGGTCACCTTGTCGAACTGTTTGCGCAGGCCCTCAGCGACGATCGCGTTGGCCACGTTGTTCCTCCCTCTGCGGTTCGGTCGGTGGGCTGTTGACCGGCCAGCCGAACCGCGTGGGAGCCGGTCGAACAGATCGGGTTCAGAACGCCACGGACAGGGCGCTCAGGCCGCGCAGGGTGAGCCCCGGCCGCCAGGGTGTGTCGTCGATGCTCTCCGCCGGGTGCAGGTCGGGCATCCTGGCCAGCAGGGTGTTGATGGCGACCTGGCCCTCGACGCGGGCGAGCGGGGCGCCGAGGCACATGTGGGCGCCGCGGCCGAACGCGAGGTGCCGGTTCGGGGTGCGTTCGATGTCGAGCCGGTCCGGGTCGGCGTAGCGGTTCGGATCGCGGTCGGCCGCGGCGAGCACCGCGATGACCATCTCTCCCCGGCGGATCGGTACGCCGCCGATCTCGGTGTCCTCCGCGGCGAACCGCGGGAAACTGATCTCGATCGGGCCGTGGTAGCGCAGCATCTCCTCGACGGCGCTCGGCGCGAGGTCGGGTTTGCTCCTGAGCAGGGCCAACTGGTCCGGGTTGCGGAACAGAGCCAGCACCATGTTGCCGATGAGGTGCTGCGTGGTCCCGAGGCCACCGACCACGAGCAACGCCACCATCTTGAGCAGGTCCTCGTCGGTCATCCGCTCGCCGTCGGCCTCGGCGAGGGCCATCCCGGAGATGAGATCGTCGCCGGGCTCCGCGCGCTTGTGCTGGATGAGCGCGTCGAGATACCGCACGAACTCCTCGATCTCCGCCATGACCTCCATCGGGCTCATGCCCTGCGGCGCCGACTGCGCCGACGTGGGGTCCAGCGACAGCAGCAGTTCCGACCACAGCCGGAACCGGTCGCGGTCCGCGCGCGGGATGCCCAGCATGTCGGACATCACGGTCAGCGGGAGCGGTACGGCGAAGTCCTCGACGAGGTCGAAGGTCCGGTCCGGGCGGGCGAGCAGGCCGTCGATGAGCTGATCGGTGATCTGCTGGACTCCCGGGCGCAGGCGCTCGACGTACTGCGGGGTGAAAGCCATCTGCACCAGCCGGCGCTGCCGGGTGTGCTCCGGTGGGTCGACGCTGCCCATGCTGCCACCGAGCAGCCGGACGACCGCCTCGGGCAGGGCCGGCATCTCCATGCCCTCCGGCATCACCGTCGGGCTGGTCTTGAAGCGGTTGTAGTCGGCGAGGAAGCTCGCGGACTCGTCGTAGCCGGTGACCAACCAGACGTCCTGCCCGGTGGGCATCCGAACCCGGGCGACCGGGTTCTCGTACCGCAGCGCGGCGTAGGTGTCGTAAGCGATGGACCTCGCCGCGACCGAGGTCAGGTCGAGGTGCTCGGAGGTCGTCACGTCGGCGTCTCCTCTCCAGCATCCGGCCGACGCCGATCGGCGCCGACCGCGGGATGAGCATTTCGGGGTCGCGCCGACACCTCTGCTCAGAGTTGAGCACTGACCACGTTGCGCACTACTGCGCAGACGTCGCGGTCCCCGAACGGGTGATACTGCGTCATCTTTGACCCGGTTCCCACCCGATGACGGAGCGCCGACTCATGGACCTCGAAATCACGGAGACCGAACGCCTGCGAACGCTGGACCAGCAGCGTGTGTGGCACCCCTACACCCCGACCGACGCCTACCTGAACGCGAAGCCGCTGGTGATCACGCACGGTGAGGGCGTGTACCTGGTGGACAGCGACGGCAACCGGTACCTCGACGCCGGCTCCTCCCTCGGCGTCAACATCCACGGCCACCAGCGCAGGGAACTCAACGAGGCGCTTCTCGCGCAGACGGCGAAGATCGCGCACACGACCCTCTACGGCATGACCCACCCCGGCGCGGCCGAACTCGCCGACCGGCTGGTCAAGCTGGCACCCGAGGGCATCGACAAGGTGCTGTTCCTGGAGTCCGGCTCCAGCGCCGTCGAGACGGCGATGAAGATGGCCTACTCCTACTGGGTTTTCAAGGGATCCCCGCAGCGCAACAAGTTCGTCTCGATGGGCGGTGCCTTCCACGGCGACACGCTCGGCGCGCTCTCCGTCGGTCAGATGACCATCCTGAAGAACTTCTACCAACCGCTGCTGCGCCCGACGAGTTCGTTCGCGCAGCCGTACGCGTACCGGTGCGGGCTGTGCAACAACAACTGCAGCCTCGCCTGCGCCGACACCCTGGAAGAGGTGCTGGAGCGCGAGGGCGACGAGGTCGCGGCGGTGCTCGTCGAGCCGAGGGTGCAGAACGTCAGCGGCATGGTGGTGGCCCGGGACGGCCACCTGGCCCGGGTCGCCGAGATCGCCCGCCGGTACGGGGTCCTGCTCATCGCCGACGAACTCGGCGTCGGCTTCGGCCGTACCGGCCCGATGTTCGCGTGCCAGGCGGACGACGTCTCGCCCGACATCCTGTGCGTCGGCAAGGGACTCACCGGCGGGTACCTGCCGCTCACCGCGACGATGGCCTCGGCCGAGGTGTTCAACGCGTTCCGCGGCGACGGCAAGATGCTGCTGTCCGGACACACGTTCTCGGGCAACCCGTTGGCCGTCGCCGTGGCGCTGGCGAGCCTCGACCTGTTCGAGAAGGACGACCTGATCCGCCACGGCCAGTCGCAGGCCGTCGTCCTGACCGAGGAGCTGGACAAGATCCGTCAGGTCCCCCACGTCGGCGACGTCCGTCAGTGCGGCCTGCTGGCCGCCGTCGAGCTGGTGGCGGACGTGGAGACCCGGGAGCCGTTCCCGTGGGAACTAGGCGTCGCCACGCGCATCACCGAGCGGTGCCGGGAACTCGGCATGATCATCCACTCGGCGCCGAGCGACACCATCGTCATCGTGCCGCCGCTCGCGATGACCGAGGAGGAACTGCGTACGTCCATGCGCATCCTCCTGCAGGCGACCCAGGAGGTCGTGGCCGCGTTGCCGGCCTGACCCACCGGACATGACGGGACGGGCCCGGCCCGTCCCGTCAGCTGTCCGCGGTCAGGGTCTCAGGGGTACACGGCGAGGTCCGCCCGCAACGCCTCGGCGAGCTCCGGAGGCGGGCCGGCGAGGTAGAAGTGCCCCCCGCTGAACACCCGGAGGCTGAAGTCCCCGGTGGTGACCTCCGCCCAGGAGCGCATCTCGGTCACGTCGACCTCGGGGTCCGCGTCACCGGTGAGGGCCGACACCGGACACCGCAGCGGCGGGCCCGGCAACTGCTGGTACGTCTCGTTGACCCTGAAATCGGCCCGTAGCCCCGGCAGGAACACGGCCATGAGTTCCTTCTGCCGCAGCACCTCCTCCGGTGTCCCGCCCATCGCCGCGACCGCCGGCAGGAACTCGTCCGGGCCCAACGCGTGCAGCTCCGGCCGGCGGGCGGGCAGGTGCGGTGCGCGCCGGCCGGAGACGAACAGCCGGCTCGGCCCCTGCGTGATCGTGGACAGGCGCCGGGCCACCTCGTAGGCGACCACGGCACCCATGCTGTGACCGAACAGCGCGTACGGGCGGTCGGCGTGTGACCGGATCGCCTCGGCCAGCGGTGGTACGACGTGCTCGACCGCGGTCAGCGGCGCCTCCCGCAGGCGCGACTCCCGACCGGGCAGCACGACCGGGCAGACGCCGATCCGCGGCTCCAGCGCCGTTCGCCACGACCGGAAGAAGGAGCCTCCACCGCCGGCGTGCGCGACGCAGTACAGCAGCAGGGACGCGTCATCCGTGCCGGGCTCCTTGATCCAGGGGCTCGTCATCAGTGTTCCTCCTCGGCTCGCAGCACCACGTGCCCCACCGAGCCGGTCGCGCCGACCGCGGTGACGAGGGCACGCAACGGAGTGCCGGTCCACGGCTGCGACCGGTCCACGAACCGTACCGGCAGCGCGTCGAGGTCGACCAGCGGATTCGGCGCGGTCGCGACGAGGGTGGGGACGAGCCTGCGGTGCCGTAGCTGCAGCAGCACCTTGGTCAGCTGGGCGAGCCCGGAGGCGGCCTCCGCGTGACCCAGGTTCGGCTTCAGCGTACCGATCGGCACCCGGCGGCCCTGGGCGGTCGGACCGAAGAACCGGCCGACGGCCTCGACCTCGGCGGCGTCGGCCAGGACCGCGCCGGAGGCCGCACACTCGACGTACCCGACGTCGGCCGGCGCGACCCCGGCCTGACGCACGGCTTCGGCCAGCGACCGGGCCAGCGTGGCCGCGTCCGGGGTGCCGAAACGGCTCGTTCCGCCGGTGTGCCCGACCCAGGCGCTCTCCACCACCCCGTCGACCCGGTCGCGGTCCCGGCGTGCGTCGCCGAGCCGGCGCAGCAGCAGGGCACCGGCCCCTTCACCGGGCGACCAGCCGCCCGCGTCGGCGTCCAGCGCACGGGCCGCCGGCACCTCGGCGACCAGGCCCAGGCCCCGTAGCACCGACGCGTGGTACGGGTGCAGCAGCAGGTTGACCGCGCCGACCACGGCGGCGTCGCAGTCGCCGCGTTCGAGGCTCTCGACGGCCTGTCGCAGCGCGGTCAGCGCGGAAGAGCACGAGGTGTCGACCGCGACGCTCGGACCACGGAAGTCGAAGGCGTGGGAGATTCGGTTGGCGATCTCCGAGCCGGTGCCGGAGATGCGGGCCGGGCCGCCCTCGCGCCACCGGTCGGTCCCGACCAGGCGATGGTCGTGCCACATCACGCCGACGAACACCCCGACGCGCCCCAGCGAGCCGGCGGTGTGGCCGGCGTCCTCCAGGCACTCCCACACGACCTCCAGGAGGAGGCGCACCTGCGGGTCGAGGGTGGCGGCCTCGGCCGGGGCGATACCGAAGACCATGCTGTCGAAGGTCTCCACGTCGCGCAGGTAGCCGCCGGGAGGTCCGGCGCCGCGGCCGGGTGGCGGTGCCGCGATCGAGCAGCGGCCGGCGTCGAGGTTGCGCCACAGGGCCGCGACGTCGTCGGCGCCGGGGTAGCGGCCGGCCAGCCCGACCACCGCGATCCCGTCCGGCTCCTCCGGGTGCGGCGTGCGCGCCCTGCCCGTGGGTGCCTCGTGTGTCGCCGGTCCGCACAGGAAGGCCTGCTGGAACACGTGACCCTGGTCCAGCCGCAGGGCGGCGCGGACCGGCGCCGTGGCGACCCCGCCGACGGGGCACAGGCCCAGCCCACGGGCAGCCTGGGCACTCATCAGCAACTGGCCGAGGTAGCCGGCCTCCAGCGCCAGGTACCGCTCGGTGTCCTCGCCGTACAACGGGCGGATCGCCTTCTCCTGACCGACCAGGAACAGCTCGAAGGCGGCCCGGTCGTAGATCGGCCGGTTGTAGACGAAGTGCGCGGAGCGGTCCAGGCCGTCGCCGTCGCCGATACGGCGCAGGGTGTGCTCGTCGGGGTGGTAGTAGTACACCCCGGCCGGCAGCCCGGCGACCCGGTCCGCGGGTACGTGGACGTAGACCTGTACGCCGTAGGTGTCCCCGGCCGACGGGTACAGGCGTCGCGTCCGGTCCCCGTCGGGCAGCGGGCGCAGCAGGGCGAGCAGCGACGCCAGCGCGGCGAACGGCACCGTACCGTCGAGGAAGTCACGTCTCGTGCCGCGCCACCGGTACTGCCGTACGTCGGGGTGATCGTCGGGCAGCGGTACCGCCTCGCCGTCGTCCCGCAGCTCCCGTCGGGTCGAGGCGAAGGCGGCGCGGGCGGTGGGGGAGAGCACGTCGACGGTCTCCGGGTCCGGGTCCGGTGTCGACACGGCCGGGGCGGTCCCGACCGGCACCCCGGACACGTGTGCGGCGATGCCGTCGACGGTCGGATTCTCGAGCAGCACGGCGACCGGCACCCGGGTACCGAACCGCTCCTGCAGCCGCATCGACATCTGCACCATGGTGAACGACGTGGCACCCTGGTCCCACAGGTCCGCGGCGGGATCGACGGCCTCGCCGAGCAACTTGCCGACGAGGTCGGTGAGCGCCTGCCGGATGTTCTGCCCGCCCGGTGACGCGACCGGTGCCGCCGTGGTCAGCGGCCAGGGCAGCCGGTCGCGGTCGAGCTTGCCGTTGGGCGTGGCGGGGAACTGGTCGAGCACCGCCAGATGGTTCGGGACCATGTAGTCGGGCAGCGTCTGCGCGGCGAAGGCACGCAGCTCGCGTACCCCCGGTGTGGTACCGCCGGCGGCCAGGACGTAGGCGACCACCTTGCGCTCGCCGCCCTCGTCGCGCGCCACGACCACCGCGTCCTTCACCTCCGGATGGCTCCGGAGCCGGTGCTCGATCTCGCCGAGCTCCACCCGGAAACCGCGGATCTTCACCTGGTGGTCGGACCGGCCGAGGAAGGTGATGTTCCCGTCGGGGAGGAAGCTCGCGCGGTCCCCGGTGCGGTACATCCGGTCGCCGGGCGGCCCGAACGGGCACGGTACGAACCGGTCCTCGGTGAGATCGGGCCGGTTGCGGTAGCCCAGGCTGAGCACCTCGCCGGCGATGAAGAGATCGCCCTCCGTACCGATCCGGCAGGGCCGCAGATCGCCGTCGAGGATGTAGTACCGGGCGTTGTCGATCGGTCGGCCGTACGGGATGCTGCGCCACCCCGGGTCGACCGCACCGACCCGGAACCAGTTCGACCACACCGTGGCCTCGGTGGCGCCGCCGAGGTTGATGACGTCGGCGGCGGTGAAGCAGGCGCGCAGGTCGTCGGGGAGCGCCAGCGGCATGTAGTCACCGCTGAGGAACACCAGCCGCAGGTCGGTCGTACCGGGCCGTCCCCGGTGCGCCGCGGTCAGCGGCACCACGTGCGCCAGGGTGGTCGGCGCGGAGTTCCAGAACGAGACCGGCTCGTCCAGCAGTACGTCGAGCAGCAGCGCCGGATCCTTCTGCTGCTCCTCGTCCGCGACGTAGATCGACGCGCCGAAGCACAGCAGCCCGAGAAGGTCGAACACGGACAGGTCGAAGCCGAGCGACGTCACGCACAGTCCGACGTCGTCCGGCCCGAAGTGGAACGTCCGGCGCGCCCAGTGCAGGAGGTTGTGCACCGCCCGGTGGGTGACCGCCACACCCTTCGGTCGCCCGGTGCTGCCCGAGGTGAAGATGATGTACGCCGTCGCCCGGTCGTCGGTGACGGGTTCCGGGTCCGGCACGGCGGCGGTGCCGATCCGGTCGGCGTGGACCACCGCGATCCCGGCCGGCATCAGGTCGGACGCGTGCAGTGCCAGGTCGGACGTGGTGACGAGGGCGGTCGCGCCCGCGTCGGCCAGCATCGCCGCGGCCCGTGCCGGCGGAATCGACGGCTCGACCGGCAGGTAGGCGCCGCCGGCCTTGAGCACGCCGTAGACGGCGGCGACCATCAGCGGCCCGCGGGCGACGCTGATCCCGACGACGGACTCGGCGCCGACCCCCGCGGCGCGCAGCCGTACGGCGATGCGGTTCGCGGCCGTGTTGAGCTCGGCGTAGGTCATGGTGCCGCCGCGCCAGCGTACGGCGACCGCCTCGGGTCGGGCCCGCGCGTGCGCCTCGAACGCCAGCTGCACCGGCCCCTCGTGCGGGAACTCCACGGCGGTGTCGTTCCAGCCGTAGACGACGTCGGACAGTTCGGCCAGGCCCGTCAGCGCGGCCCGGTACGCGTCGAAGATCCGGTTCAGGGCGGGGTCCGGGATCGCGCCCTCGGTGCAGTCCCAGAACAGCCGCAGCTCGTCGTCGCCCTCGTCGATGGCGATGCAGTCCAGCGCCACGTCCGGCGTACACGTCAGCCACGGCCCGGCGGTCACCCCGTCGGGCAGCGGCGCGCCGGCGAGCTCCAGCAGGCCGGTACAGACGACCGGGTAGCCGGATCCGCCGTCACGCATCCGGCGCAGCACCAGCCGGCGCAGCTCGGCGAGACCGGACGCGCCGTCCGCGGCCGCGTCGGCGGTGAGGTGCCGGTCGTAACGCTCGGCGAGGTCGAGCAGCGGCTCCCCCGGCTCACCACGCCGCAGCCAACTCAGCGCGGTCAGCTCCGCCGGCCGGTACGGCTCGGACTGTGGCGTCCAGCGCACCAGCGGTACCGCGAAATCGTCCGGGAAGTGCGTGCCGAGCGCCTCGGTGAGCGCGGCCATGAGGACCGCGTCGAGAGCGACCCCCCGTTCCCGGGCCAGCCGTCGGATCCGGGACCAGCCCGGCACCCGGGCGGTGAGCCGCCGTCGGGGCCCGTTGGTCGTCCCGATCGACGGGCCGGGTGGCAGGTCGGCCAGGTGTTCGCGCCAGTACCTCGTGGCGTGCCGGTCCGGCGCCGCCTGCGGGAGACGCGACGGTACGGCGGTCGGCACCGTCGCGTCCGGTTCGGCGTAGCGGCGCATCAGCTCGCGCAGCATGAGGTGGATGCTGCGCCCGTCGGCAACCAGCAGGTCCACGGTGACGTGCACGGTCGCCGAGCCTGCGCTGTCCACACCGACCCGCAACTCGCCCTGCGGGAGCCGGCCGAGCGGGTAGGCCCGGCTCACCATGTCCCGCTGCGGCTCGGCCTGCTCCGCAACGTCCGTCACGGGGATGTGCCACCGGTCCGGTACGGCGTCGTGCACGATCAGGGACCCGTCGTGGGTGACGACCGTCCGCAGCGGCTCGTACGCCGCGAGCAGGCCCAGCCAGGCCGCTTCCAGGCGGGGCAGGTCGATCCGGCCGACCTCGAAGCCGTGCACGACCTGGCAACCGGTCCACGGCCCGGTGCCGCCGGTGATCCGGTCCACGAAGTACGCCTGCTGCAGGTCGTTGAGCGGCCGGGCGCCTTCGGTTCCGACGGGCCGGAGCCAGCGCAGCGTGTTGACGAACCAGGCGAAGGCCCCCGCCACCACACCCGGCCGGAACGCGCCCTCCAGGACGTCCCACCGTACGTGCAGCTCGCCGTCGCGTTCGGCGATCTGGGCGTCGAGCGTGACGCCGGTCGTCTGGCTGACCGCGTACCTTCCGTCGGCCCCGCCGCCGCCGATGTCCAGCAGGCTGGTGAAGATCACCGGCAGGTCGGCCGGTACGGGCAGCCGTCGGGACCGCAGCTCGCGCAGTGCCGCCACGCCGGGCACGTCACCGTGCTCCAGGTCCTGGCGCAGCCGATCGTGCACGGCCCGTGCGGCCTCGGCGAGTGGCAGGCCGGTGGTCGGCTCCGCGACGAACACCGAGGTGGACGTGAACGGCCCCACCACGCTCGCCGTGTCCGCGGGCAACCAGAGCCGGCTGTTCGTGGTGAGCACGAGCGAACACCGGGGATCCGCGGCACTTCGCTGGAGTGCCTCGGCGAAGACGGTGAGGACCAGCGCGGTCGGGGAGACGCCGAGGTTGCCGGCAAGGGAGGTGACCGTGTCCCACTCACGTCCGGTCAACGCCGCCGTGTACGGCACCCGAGTGGTGCCGGGCTCCCCGTCGGACGCGGGCAGGCCGGGACCGGGGGGCAGGTCGCGCAGCCGGTCGGCCCAGTACTCCAGACCGTCGCGGTATCCGGGGGCGTCGCGGTGCCGGGCCAGCGCCATGCCGAGGTCGCGCAGGCCGTGGGCCGGGTCCGGGAGGCGGTATTCCGGGTCGTCGTACAGCCCCCACAACTGCTCGACGAGCAGCTCCAGGCCGGCTCCGTCGGTGATCATCGCGTCCACGCTCAGGTGCAGCACCCCGGAACCGTCCGCGTTCCGGGTCACCTCCACCGTCCACAGCGGATCCTCCGTGGGAACGTAACAGCGGTGGGAAAGCCGCTGCCGTACGGCGACCGCGTCCTGGTGGACCGGCATCGTCCACGCCGGCGCCCGCTCGGTGACGCGCTGGCGCCCGTCGGGCGTGAGGACCAGCCGCAGCGCCTCGTGGTGCTCGACGAGCCGGGCCCACGCCCCCCGCAACCGGTCCGGGTCGAGGTCGGCGACGTCGAACTCGCGGTACACGTGACATCCGGTCTGCCCGGTGCTCTTCGCCAGCAGGTACGCCTCCTGCAACGGGGTGAGCGGGAACGGCTCGTGCCGCAGGTCCGGCTCGGGGCGTACCACCGGGCGCAGCCCGCCGCCGGCCGGAGTGGCGCCGGTGGCGAGGGCGGCCAACTCGCGCGCGTTCGTGCACCGGCGCAGCGCGTCGGTCGGCAGTTCCGTACCGAGCGCGCCGCCGACCTCCAGCAGCAGCAGCGCGGCGGCGAGGGAGCTGAGTCCCAGCGACTGCAACGGCACGTCGGCGTCGACGGCGGTGCCGGGTGGCAGCACGTCGGACAGGACGCCCAGCACGGTTTCCACGGGATCCGGGCGGGCCGAAATGGCGCTCTGCTCGTCCATGCGCTCCTCGCTCCGAAGGCCGACGGCGTCGCCGCAACCTAAGCGCCACGGAGGCCCCTGTGCTGCTCAACTCTGGGCAGCCAGCGTGGTCCGAGGGGCTGGACAGTCCAAGTCGTGTCTGCCAGACCGAAATCCGCCTGGGTCTTCCCGGGGCAGGGGGCTCAGCGCAAGGGGATGGGCGGCGACCTGTTCGAACGCTTTCCCGACGAGTGCGCCGCCGCCGATCGGATCATCGGTGTCCCGGTGGCCCGACTGTGCCGCGAGGACGGTCGGCTCGGCGACACCCGGTACGCGCAGCCGGCCCTGTTCGTGGTCAACGCCCTGAGCTACCTGGCGGCACGCGACGACGAGCCGCCGGACTTCCTCGCCGGGCACAGCCTGGGGGAGTACACCGCGCTGTGGGCGGCCGGTTGCCTGGACTTCGAGGCGGCGCTGCGGCTGGTGTGCCGGCGCGGCGAGATCATGGCCCGGACCGCGGGCGGTGGCATGGTTGCCGTGGTCGGCGAGCGGTTGGACCGGCTGCCCGAGGTGCTCGCCGAGGCCGGCGTCGACGACGTGGACATGGCCAACGACAACGCCGACGGGCAGGTGGTGCTCTCCGGCCCCCGGGAGTCACTGGCCGCCGCGTCGCGTGCCGTGGCCACCGCCGGCCTGGGCCGGTGCGTGCCGCTGAAGGTCGCCGCCGCGTTCCACTCGCGGTACATGCGCGCGGCCTCGGACGAGTTCGCGGACGTGCTCGCGGGTGTGCGGTTCGCGCCGCCCAGGGTGCCGGTGATCTCGAACGTGACCGCCCGGCCGCACGACCCGGCGCTGCTTGTCGAACTCCTCGCGGTGCAGTTGCGCCGCCCGGTGCGGTGGCGCGAGACCATGGCGTACCTCGTCGCCCGAGGCGTGCGGACCGTGCGCGAGCTGGGCCCGGGGCGGGTGTTGACGGAGCTGTTCCGGCCCGTGCTCGCCGCGGCACCGGCCGTTGCGGGTGCTGGGGCGTCCGGGCCGGAGGTGCCGGGGTGCCCGCAGTTCCGGGCCGACTACGGAGTCACGTCGGCGTACCTCGCGGGTTCGATGTACAAGGGGATCAGCTCGGTCGACCTGGTGTCACGTCTGGGCAGGTCGGGACTGCTCGGCTTCTTCGGCGCCGGTGGCTTCGACCGGAACGGGGTCGAGGCGGCACTGCGGTCGCTGACGACCGACCCCGGCCCGGGACGCTTCGGAATGAACCTGCTCGCGATGCCCGACAATCCGGCGCTGGAGTCGGCGCTGGCCGAGCTGTACGTCCGGTACGACGTGCGGTACGTGGAGGCTGCCGGGTACCACGGCGTCACCGCGCCCCTGGTGCGGTTCCGGTTCGCCGGGGCGCACCTGGCCGCCGACGGCACCCCGGTCGCGGTGCGCCACATCGTGGCCAAGGTCTCCCGCCCCGAGGTCGCCGCGGCGTTCCTGCGCCCACCGCCGGACCCGATGCTGGCCGAGCTCGTGGCCGTGGGGGCGCTGTCGGCGGCGGAGGCGGCCGTCGCCGCGCGGCTGCCGGTGAGCGGGGACCTGTGCGCGGAGGCCGACTCGGCCGGGCACACGGACGCCCGGTCGGCGCTCACCCTCGTGCCGGACCTCGCGCTCCTGCGGGACGGGGCCATGGCCGGGCACGGCTACCACAAGCGGATCCGGCTCGGCGTCGCCGGCGGACTGGGGACCCCGGAGGCGGTCGCCGCGGCGTTCGTGCTCGGCGCCGACTTCGTGCTCACCGGCTCGATCAACCAGGCCACCCCGGAGGCGGGTACCTCCGCGGCGGTCAAGGACCTGCTGGTGCAGGTCGGAATCCAGGACACCGCGTACGCCCCGGCCGGCGACACCTTCGAGCTCGGCTCCAGGGTGCAGGTGATGCGCCGTGGGACGATGTTCGCTGCCCGGGCCAACCAGCTCCTGCAGCTCTACCAGCGGTACGACAACTGGGCCGACGTGCCGCCCACCGTCCGCGAGACCGTCGAACGGACCACGTTCCGCCGACCGTTCGAGCGGGTGTGGGAGGAGACCGAGCGGCACTACCGCGCCACCGGCCGGGCCGTCGAGGTGGAACGGGCGGATCCACGGCGGCGCATGGCGCTGGCCTTCCGGTGGTACTTCGCGCACTCCACCAACGCCGCGTTACGCGGTGACACCGCCGAGCAGGCGAACTTCCAGGTCCACACGGGACCGGCGATGGGTGCCTTCAACCGGTACGTACACGGCACCGAGCTGGCCGATTGGCGGCTGCGCCACGTCGACGTCATCGCCGGGATGCTGATGCGCGGAGCCGCGGAGATCCTTCGCCGCCGCTGCCCGACGGTGACCACTAGTGAGCAGTGCAACACGCCCGACGCTGATTAGCGTGGCCGGGCGTCTACCGAACCAGCGACAGCGAAGGAGTCTTCGATGACCACGACATCGAGCCCGCCGTTCGTGTTGCCGACGGCGCAGGATCAGACGTCGCTCGCCCCGGACGCGATCCTGCACTCGGGCAACGCCGGCGTGATCGTGGAACGGGTCGGGCAGTTGCGCGCCGAGTTCCGCTCCGAGGCCCGGCAGTTCGCCCGAGAGCTGTCGGAGTACCTCAACACGAACTACGCCGGCATCATCAGCGTGTTCGTCTACGAGGAGACGTTCGGGACGAAGGACCGGCTGCACTGGCTGATGCACCTCAAGTCCCTGCACGCCTACGAGACCCTGATCCGGATGGGCAGCCAGGACGCCGGCTGGCGGGACATCATCATGCGCCAGCGGATCGAGCCGGAGCGCGGCGGCGGCACCTGGGACCGCATGTTCCTCGACGGCGCCCTGCACGAGACGGTGCTCATCCCGTCGGCCTTCGGGATGTACGGCACCTCCGAGGCGACGCCGGACTCGGTGAACACCGACGAGGGCGCCGCCACGTTCGTGGTCCCGACCGCCCAGTTGCAGACCGACGTACCGATCGGGGAACAGCTCAACTCCGCCACCTGCGGCATCCTCATGCACCGCACCGGCGAGCTGCGCTACGAGTTCCGCGCCGAGGGCCGGGCGTTCGCCCGCGCGCTCTGCGAGAGCTGGAACCGGGCGCTGGCCGGACACGCCACGATCTACCTGTACGAGGAGGCGTTCGGTCAGTCCGACCGCATCCACCACTTCATCCACCTCAAGTCGCTCAGCTCGTACTACACGCTCATGGGCGTCCGGGCGATGAGCGATCCCGCGACCCGCGAGGTGTTCACCAAGCAGTGGATCCCGCAGGAGAAGGGCGGTGGTGGGTGGGAGCGTATGTTCGTCCAGTCGAGCCTGGCTGATCTCTCGCTCACGCCGCAGCACTGGGGCATGTACGCCACCAAGACGGAGCGCTGAGCCATGCCCGTCACGGACTGCCTGCACACCGCGTTCTCCCGTCGCTCCGCCGAACTTCCGCACCGGATCGCGGTCGTCTGCGGTGAGGATCGGGTGACGTACAGCGAGCTTGAACGGCTGTCGGACGAGCTCGCCGCGCGACTGCGCCGGTACGGAGTCACCCGCGGCGTGCACGTCGGTGTCTGCGTCGACCGTTCCGTCGACCTGGTCGTGTGCCTGCTGGCGGTGCTGAAGGCGGGCGGCGCCTACGTGCCCGTGGACGCCGACCATCCCGCGCCCCGGGTGGCCGCCGTGCTGTCCGACAGCAGGGTCCCCCTGACCGTCGCGGTGACCCGGACCGCGGACGCGCTCGCCGAGTGGTCCGGCCCGGTGCTCTGGGCGGACGACCTGGAGTCCGACGACGAGGACCCGCCCACCGCCTCCGCCGAGGCGCCGGTCGACGCCGGCCCCGACGACCCCGCGTACGTCATCCACACCTCCGGCTCCACCGGCGCGCCCAAGGGTGTCGAGGTCGCGCACCGCAGCGTGGTGGCGCTGCTCGACCGTGGCGGCGAGCTGTTCGGCTTCGACCAGACGGACACGTGGACCCTGTTCCACTCGATCGGGTTCGACTTCTCGGTGTGGGAGCTGTGGGGGGCGCTGCTGTTCGGCGGCAGGGTCGTCGTCGTACCGACGAGCACCGCCCGTACCCCGGCGCTGATGCTGGACCTGCTGCGCCGCGAGCGCGTCACGGTGCTGAACCAGACACCGTCGGCGTTCCGGCAGCTCGCCGCCGTGGACCTGGCATCGGACGGGCGCAACGATCTGCGTCTCGTGGTGTTCGGTGGCGAACGGCTCGACGTCGCGATCCTGGCGCCGTGGATCGCCCGGTACGGCGACGAGGCCCCACAGCTCGTCAACATGTACGGCATCACCGAGGTCACGGTGCACGCCACGTACCGCCGGATCACCGCCGCGGACCTCGACCGGCCGTCGGTGAGCCCTATCGGCCGGGCGCTTCCCGGCGTACGGATCGAACTGCGCGACGAGGCGGGCAACGCGCTGCCCGACGGCACCCCCGGCGAGCTGTACGTCGCGGGCACCGGGGTGGCGCTGGGCTACCTGCACCGCCCCGAGCTGACCGCCGAACGGTTCGTCGAGGCCGGCGGCGAACGCTGGTACCGCTCCGGCGACCGTGCCGTACACGTCGACGGGGAACTGACCTATCTGGGTCGGGTCGACCGGCAGTTGAAGGTCCGCGGCTACCGGATCGAGCCGGGCGAGGTCGAAGCCGCCGTTCTCGCACATCCCGGCGTGGGGACCGCGCTGGTCACCTCGGACGACTTCGGCGACGGTGACGTACGCCTGGTGGCCTACGTCGCGCCGCCGCCCGGTGCCGACCCGGTCGACCTCACGGAGGCGGAGCTGGCCGGGACGGTGGAGCACCTGCCCGGCTACCTGCGGCCGTCGCGTTTCCACGTGGTCGCCGACATCCCGCTCACCGCCCAGGGCAAGGCCGACCTGGCCGCGCTGGGTGGCGGCCGGGCCGAGCCCGAGCCCGCACCGGCCGGGGACACCGACGGGGACACCGTGTCGGTGGTGAAGGCGATCGCCGACGAGGTGCTGCGGCGGGACGTACCCGTGGACGGGGACCTGTTCGACCTCGGCGCCACGTCCCTGGCGCTCACCCGGATCGTCGCGATGGTGAACGACCGCTTCGGCACCGCACTCACCGGCGCCGAGCTCGAGGACCCGACGATCGGATGCCTTGCCGAGGTGGTCGGGGCAACGCGCCGGGACGACGCACTGCAACAGATTGGAGGCTGACATGGCGGACGACTACGCACTCAGCGCGCAGGAGACGGCCGACTTCCACCGCAACGGCTACTTCGGCCCGTTCACGGTGTACGAGGTCGACGAGATGAAGCGCCGGTGGCGACGCGAGCGGCTGCGCCTGATGGACCGCTCCGACGCGATCTACCAGGACGAGGCGGCCCTGTCGGGCAACACGAACATCTCCAACTACGACCGGCACATGGACAACGAGTTCCTGGCCGACCACATCTGTCACCCGCGCATCGTCGACCGGGTCGCCAGCGTGCTCGGCCCCGACGTGCAGTGCTGGCGCTCGGAGTTCTTCCCGAAGTACCCCGGCGACGAGGGCACCGACTGGCACCAGGCCGACACGTTCGCCAACGCGTCGGGCAAGCCGCAGATCGTGTGGCCGGGCGAGGCCAAGGACTTCGGCGGGACGATCACCGTCTGGACCGCCTTCACCGAGGCGAACGAGGAGACCGGCTGCCTGCAGTTCATCCCGGGCACCCACCAGACGATGTTCTACGACGAGACCAAGCGCATGCACTACGACGCCGCCTCCATCAACAGCCTGGAGAAGGAGGGCGTGCGCCGCGGCTTCTTCGGGTACGACTACCGGGAGCTGCAGATCGACCCGGACTGGAAGCCCGACGAGTCCAGTGCGGTGTCGATGGTGATGCGGCCGGGTCAGGCCATCATGTTCTGGTCCACCCTGATGCACGCGTCGCTGCCGCACCTCGGGAACACCGAGGAGATGCGTCTGGGATTCGCCGGCCGGTACGTGCCGACGTCGGTGAACGTCTATCCGGACACGGACATCATCGAGGAGTACGGCGGCGCCGTGTCGCTGGCGCGCTGGGGCTCGGTGCTGGTCTCCGGCAACAACGAGAATCCCCACAACCGCATGGCGACCGAGACGACGCGGGGCCACGGGTTTCCCCGGCGCGACCGTTCCGGCGCGGGGGCCTCGCCGGCATGACGGTCTTCGAGGTCGTCAAGGCCAGCCTCATCGAGGTCGTCCCGGAGGTCGACCCGGACAGCGTCACCGCCGGCCGCACCCTGACCGACCTCGGCTGCACCAGCATCGACCGGGCCGAGGTGGTGACGCTGGCGATGGAGCGGCTCGGGATCGTGGTGCCGATCGCGGAGTTCCAGGACGTCAACGACCTCGACCGGATCGTCGAACTGCTGCGGAAACACGTGTGAGCACCGTCGTCGCGGTGACCGGGACCGGGATCGTCTGCGCGATCGGCGCGGACGTCCCGGCGTTCACCGCGGCGCTGCGATCCGGCCGCAGCGGCGTCACCGCGACCCCGGAGGGGCTCGCCGCGCCGATCACCGGCTGGTCGTTCCCCGACGCGGTGAGCGGCCTGCCGGAGCCGTTGCGCCGCAGGGCGATGCGGGCGGCGGCGCGGGCGCCCATGCCGATCCGGGCCGCCGTCGCCGCCGCCCTGCAGGCGTGGACGGCGGCCCGGCTGCCCGAGGCACCGGTCCCCGACCACCGGGTCGGGGTGGTCGTGGCCGGGCACAACCTGACCGCCCGCTACACGCACGACCTGTTCCGAAACTTTCTGGACAGTCCGGCGTACCTGCCGGCGCGCTTCGCCCTGCACGTCCAGGACACCGACCACGTCGGGACCCTCAGCGAGGTGCTGTCGGCCACCGGCGAGGGGTTCACCGTCGGCGGTGCCTCCGCCAGCGGCAACGTCGGCATCGTGCACGCCGCCCGGCTGGTCGCCACCGGCGCCGTGGACTGCTGTGTGCTCGTCGGCGCGGTCACCGAGCTGACCCCGATGCACCACCGCGGTTTTGCCGTGCTGGGCGCGTTGGCCGAGCCGGGCGGCGACCCGGCGGCCGCGTGTCGGCCGTTCGACCTCGACCGGCGCGGTTTCGTGCCCGGCGAGGCTGCCGCGGCGCTGGTGCTGGAGTCCGCGATGTCGGCGGCCCGCCGGGGGGCCGTTGCCGTGGCTACCGTCGCCGGGCATGCCCTCGGGCTGGACGGCAACCGGCTCGCCGACCCGAACGCCGGCGGCGAGGCCCGGGTGATCGGCGCCGCGCTGGCCGCCGCCGGCGTGGACCGGCACGAGGTCGACTACGTCAACGCCCACGGTACGGGCTCCCGGTTGGGCGACGAGACGGAGCTCGCCGCGCTGCACGCCGTGCTCGGCGACGCCGCCGGCCGACCCTGGGTCAACGCGACCAAGGCGCTGACCGGCCACTGTCTCGGTTCGGCCGGCGTGGTCGAGGCGGTCGCCACGGTCGCGCAGCTGGCCGGTGGTTTTGTGCACCCCAACCCGAACCTGGACCGCCCGGTGGATGACCGCATCCGGTTCGCCGGCGCCGTACCGCAGCCCGCCCGGCTGCGGTACGCGCTGTCCAACGGATTCGGCTTCGGAGGCATCAACTCGGCCGTGGTCCTCGCCCGTACCGCCGATGGAGGTTGATCGAAGATGTACGACGTCATAGTCGTCGGGGCCCGTTGTGCGGGCGCGCCGACCGCCATGTTGTTCGCCCGCGGGGGCCACCGGGTCCTGCTGCTCGACCGCACCGGTTTCCCGGCCGACAAGCTCTCGACCCTGTACATCCAGCAGCCGGGCGTCGCGCGGCTGGCCCGGTGGGGCCTGCTCGACGCCGTACGGGCCACCGGCTGCCCGCCGCTGGACCACGTCGTGTACGAACTGGGTGACGTACGCGTCGAGGGCTGCAGCAGCGGGATCGACGGTGTCCGGGCGGCGTACGCACCGCGCCGTAGCGTCCTCGATCCGCTGCTGGCCGACGCCGCCGTGCAGGCGGGGGTCGAGTTCCGCGACGACTGCCGGGTGACCGACCTGCTGTGGGAGGACGGGCGGGTGGTCGGGGTGCGCACCGACCGGGGCGAGGAGCGTGCCGCTCTCGTCGTCGGCGCCGACGGGATGCGGTCGACCGTCGCGGAGTTGACCGGTGCGCCGAAGACGACCGAGCACCCGCCGCTCACCTGCGCCTACTACGCGTTCTGGGACGGGCCGAAGACGCACTTCGAGATGTACGAGGGTGACACCGGCTGGGTGTCGGCGGTGCCGACCAACGACGGCGCCGTCCTCGTCGCCGCCTACTACCCGCAGCAGCGTTTCGACGAGGTCCGGCGCGACGCGTCCACCGCCTACCTCGACAACGTGCGGACCAACGCACCCCGGTTGTTCGAGCAGATCGAGCGCGGCCGGCAGGTCGGCAAGGTGCAGGGTACCGGCGACCAGCAGAACTTCTTCCGCCGCGCGCACGGCCCCGGCTGGGCTCTTGTCGGTGATGCCGGCCACCACAAGGATTCGCTGACCGCACGGGGCATCGCGGACGCGTTCATGCAGGCGGACCTGCTCGTCGAGACCGTCGGCGACACCCTGACGGACCGGCCGCGGCTCGACGCGGCCCTCGCCGCCTACGACAGCGAGCGCGAGCAGCGGCTCACCGAGAACTACCAGGCGACCCTCCTGGTGGCGCAGGCCGAGGCCCGCGACAAACGCCGTGCCCTGCTGCGCGCGGTCGGCAGCAGCCCGGAGATGACCACACGCTACTTCGACGCCGTGGCCGGCATCATCCCGCTACGCGAGCTTTATACCCCGGAGTTGCTCGCGCTGATGGCCAGTCCGGCGACGGCCACCTGACACCGTGCCTTTTTGAGCAGACACCCATGTTGGTGATCAGCGACCGTCAGTTCCGCAATCCTTTTGCCGAATCTCATCGGTACGTCTTTGGGAGGAACCATGGCGTCTATGGCACACGGCCAGGAGTTCAACCGTCGTTCGTTGCTCCGGTTCGGGCTGTTCGCGGGCGTGACCGCGATGGGCGTGCCGCTGTTGGCCGCCTGCGGCGACGACGAGCCGTCGCAGACCGGTGGCGGGAGCCCGTCGCTGGCCGTGCTGAAGGTGGGCGCGCCGAACGCCGTCACCGATGCCGAGGCCGGCAACCCGCTGCTCACCAGCATCGGCGCGACACTCATCGTCATGCGGCACGTGTACGACTCGCTGATGGTGCTCGACAACGGCGAGTACAAGTACCAGCTGGCCGAGTCGGTGGAGCCCAACGCCGACGCGACCGAGTGGACGATCACGCTGCGCTCCGGCGTGACCTTCCACGACGGCAAGCCGGTCACCGCCGACGACGTCGTGCACAGCCTGCGCACGCTCGGCGCGAAGCCCAGCAACCGGGTCTCCGTCTACGGCAACGTCGACCTCGCGAAGCTGTCCGCCGTGGACGCACGCACGGTCAAGGTGCCACTGCTGACCCCGCGTGGGGACTTCAAGGAGTCGGTGCTCGTCGTCTTCTCGCCCATCTTCCCGGCCGGTATGACCGAGTTCAGCAAGCCAATCGGTTCGGGCCCCTACAAGCTGGCCGAGCGCAACGGCACGACCACCAGGCTGGTCGCCAACGAGCAGTACTGGGGTGGCAAGCCGACGGTGGCGGAGCTGCAGGTGGTCGGCATCCTCGACGCCGGTGCCCGCCTGTCGGCGCTCAAGGCGGGCCAGATCGACTACGCGGTCAGCATCAGCTCCACCGGGGCCAAGACCGAGACGACCAACAGCGAACTCGTCGTCGTTCGCGGCGGGCCGGCGAACTCCAATGCGCTGTCGTTCGCGATGAACCAGAAGCTGGCGCCGTTCGACGACGTGCGGGTCCGCAAGGCGGTCCGCCTGGCGGTCGACCGGCAGGCGTTGGTCGAGAACGCGTTGCTGGGACTCGGCTCCCCGGCCGACGACGTGGTCGGCAAGACGCTGCCCGGCTACGCCGACCTGCCCGCGCGGACCCGGGACCTGGAGCAGGCGAAGAGGCTGTTCGCCGAGGCCGGCATCACCAAGCTGACGCTGCGTACCGGTGAACTCGTGCCCGGCATGCTCAACGCCAGTCGGCTGATGGCCCAGCAGCTCAAGGAGGCCGGCGTCGAGCTGACCCTGGACGAGATCTCGCCCGACGCCTACTACGCCGACCTCGCCGCGCTCGCCACGTTCCCCTTCCAGGCGTTCTACTACGTCAACCGACCGGCCGCCGTGCACCTGTCCGCGGTCACCCATGGCAAGGCGCCGTTCAACGTCACGGGTACGTCACCCGCGTACCAGGCGCGGCTGGCGGCGGCCCAGGCCACGGCCGACGACAAGGCCCGGGCCGACGCGTTCAAGGCGCTGCAGCAGGAGTTCTACGACGAGGGCGGCGACCTGTTGTGGGGCTTCCAGGAACAGCTGGATGCCAGCCGTAAGGGCATCTCCGGGGTCCGGACGATGCAGTCGGTGCAGTTGTTCGACCAGGCTACCGGCCCGGCGTGACCGCGCTGAAGTTCCTGGCCCGCCGGCTGCTGGCGACCGTGGCGACGCTGTTCGCGGTCTCGGTGGTGCTCTTCGCGGCCTCGGAGGTGCTTCCGGGTGACGCCGCTTCGGCGTCACTCGGGCCCGACGCGACTCTCGAGGAGGTCGAGCAGCGCCGGGCGGAGCTCGGCGTCGACCGGCCGTGGCCGGTGCGGTTCGCCGAGTGGGCGGCCGGCGTGGTCCGCCTGGACCTCGGCACCAGCACGTCGATGCACCAACCCGTCGTCGACATCGTGGCCGAGCCGCTGGCCGCGACCGGACTGCTGGTGGGCCTCACCGCGGCGGTCACGGTGCCGCTCGCGATGGGTATCGGGCTCCTCACCGGGCTGCGCCCGGGTGGGCGGGTGGACCGGGTGGTGTCGGCGGTCGCCGTGGTGTCGGTGTCCATTCCGCAGTTCGTCACCGCGGGTCTGCTGGTGCTGGTGTTCGCCGACCTGATTCCGCTGCTGCCGGCGATCTCGTTACCGCCGCTGGGCGGTGGGCCGCTGGACCGGCCGGAGATCCTGGTGCTGCCGGTGGCGGCGCTGACCCTGTTCGGCGCGGCGTGGGCGAGCCGGATCGTACGGGCGGCCGTCATCGACGCCGACGCGATGCCACATGTCGAGGCCGCTCGGCTGGCCGGGTTGCCCGAGCGGGTGGTCGTCTTCCGGCACCTGCTGCCCGCCGCGGTCCCACCGTGCGCGCAGACGTTCGCGTGGCTGCTGTCCGGGTTGTTCGGCGGTACCACCGTGGTCGAGGTGGTATTCAACTATCCGGGCCTGTCGCAGACGCTGGTGGCGGCGGTGCGCAACCACGACACCGCCGTGCTGGAGGGCGTGGGCCTGCTCCTCGCCGCGATCATCGTCGTCTCGTTCGTCCTGGCCGACCTCGTGGTCATGGCGGTCGAGCCCCGACTGCGGGTGGCGGCCCGATGAGAGTGGTGCGGTGGGTCGTCACCGTGGTCGCCGCCGCGGTGGTCCTGGTCGTGCTCGGCGTCGCCCTGGTGGGTCCGCTCTTCGCGGGCGAGCCGGAACGGATCGTCGGACTGCCCTACAGCCTGCCGTCGGCGGGCAGTCCCCTCGGCACCGACAGTTCGGGGCGGGACGTGCTGGCCCGAGTGTTGGCCGGGGGGCAGCCGCTGGTGGCGGTGCCCGTGATCGCGACGATCCTGGCGACGGTTCTCGGTCTCGTCCTGGGCCTGCTCGGCGGCTACTTCGCCGGCGTCACGGATGCCGTGGTGTCGCGGCTGGACTACCTCCTGCTCGGCCTGCCGCCGGTGTTGATCCTGCTGGTGCTGCTGCACGGCTGGGGATACAGTGCCGCGACGATGATCATCGTGGTCGTCCTGACCGGTACGCCGTTCGTCTCCCGGATCACCCGCGCCGAGACGCTGCGCGCCGTCGAGGACGGCTATGTCGTGGCCGCGTACGCCAGCGGCGATTCGCACCTGTCGGTGATCGTCCGGGAGATCCTGCCCAACATCATCCGGCCGGTGCTCGCCGACTTCGGCACCCGCCTCGCCATCGCGGTCACGCTGACCGCGGCTGCCGGGTTCCTCGGCTTCGGCTCCAGCGGACCCAACTGGGGCGCGATGATCAGCCAGAACGTCGAGGGCATCCAGCTCACACCGTGGGCCGTCGCGGTCCCGGCGGTCCTGCTCGGCGTACTCACCGTCGCCGCCAACCTCGGTATCGACCGGATCGTCGGACGGGTGCTGCGATGATCGAGATCAGCGGACTGCGCATCGAGGATGCCTCCGGGCGAGCCGTGCTCGAGGACCTGTCCCTGCGGGTGGCCGAAGGGGAGCGGGTTGGCGTCGTCGGCGAGTCCGGCGCAGGCAAGACGACGCTGGCACTGGCTCTGGTCGGTGCCGTACGGCCGGGGCTGCGTGCGGTCCGGGGCCGGGTTCTCGTCGACGGGCACGACATGCTGACGGCGTCCAGCGCCGACGTGCGGCGGGTGCGTCGGAGGGTGTTGGCGTACCTTCCGCAGGACCCGCCCTCGGCCCTGACCCCGACGCTCCGCGTGGGTCGGCAGATCAGGGAGGTTGCCACGGACGGGTCCGACGAGGCGGTCTCCCGTGGACTCGTGGAGGTGGGGCTGCCCGGCGACCGGGCGTTCCGCCGACGGTACCCACACCAGCTCTCCGGTGGTCAGCAGCAACGGCTCGCCCTGGCCCGGCTGATGGCAGGCGACCCGCGTGGGCTGGTGTTGGACGAGCCGACAACGGGACTGGACGGGCTGATACGCAAGCAGGTGCTGGACCAGATGGAGCGGCTCGCCGCCCGGCGTGGGCTGGCGTTCGTGTTCATCACCCACGACCTGGCTGCGGCGGCGCGGATGACCGACCGCATCGTCGTGCTGCACGGTGGCGTGGTGGTGGAGGAGGGTCCGACCGCCGAGGTGCTCGCACTGCCGACGGCCGCCTACACCCGGGACCTGCTCGCCGCGGTGCCGGATCTGCCGACCGAGTTGGAGCGCCGGGGCGCCGCGCCCGATCCCGGCGCGGTGGCGCTGGAGGTGTCGGGGTTGACCGTGCGGCGCGGTAAGCGGGTGATCCTTGACGACGTGTCGCTGGGGCTGCGAGCCGGTGAGGCGCTGGCGCTGCTCGGGACGTCGGGCTGTGGCAAGACGACGCTGGCGCAGAGCGTCACCGGGGTGCTGCGTCCGGCGTCGGGCAGTGTGTCGCTGTTCGGTGAGGTCCTCGAACCGACGCTGTGGAAACGACCGGTGCGTCAGCGGCGGCGCGTGCAGCTCATCCCGCAGGACTCCGGCGGCTCGCTCAACCCGCGGCGATCGGTCGGCGCTGCGATCGGCCGGGTGGCCCAGCGCGCGCAGGGTATGACGGCCGAGCGGGCGGCGGCGGAGACCCGGCGGCTGATGGGGCTCGTCGGTCTGCCCGCGGAACTGGCACCGCGGCTGCCGCGTGAGCTGTCGGGCGGGCAGCGCCAACGCGTCGTGATCGCCCGTGCGCTCGCCGCCGGCGCCGCCGTGCTCATCTGCGACGAGATCACGTCGAACCTCGACGCCCGGGTGGCGGCCTCCGTCCTTGCGCTACTGGACTCGCTGAGGCGGGAGCTGGGGCTGGCGTTGCTGATGGTGACCCACGATCTCGGGGTCATCGCCCGCAACGCCGACCGGGTCGCGGTGCTCAGCGATGGGCGGATCGTCGATGAGGGGACCGTCGAGGAGGTCTTCGGCAGCCCCCGTCACGAGGTCACTCGGGCGTTGATCGGCGCGGCCGTGCCGATCCCTGCCGCGCCCAACATGCCGTGACACCAATACGGAGGGCCGCACCCGCTCGGGGTGCGGCCCTCCGTATTGCCGGGCAGTTTCTCAGACGAGTTCGTCGAGAAGGTCGTACTGCAACGTGAAGGTGTGGCTGCCGTCCTCGAGCTTGCGCATCGTGGCGGTGCCCTGGATGCCGGCGAGGCCGTCGGTGCCGGTGCCGGGCACGATGTGCCAGTCGGCGCCGCCCTCCTCGTCGCTCATCAAGCCGACGGCCTGGTGTTGGAGGATGAAACTGCCCTTGGCGCCGCCGACCGTCACCTCGATGCGTTCGTGGCCCACATACCCCGCACCACCCTTGCCGTAGGCGAAGAGGAACTGGGCGCGGCTGGTGCCTTCGAGCTCGCCGGTGTACGTCTTGGTGACCGATGCCCGGGAAAACTTCATGCCGTCAGGGGACTCCTGCCACTCATCTTCGTCCCAGGAGTCCAGGGTGAATGAGGCGGTCGCGGTCGTGCTCACCTTGTCTCTTCTCTTCCGTGGGTGTTTGTTTGTTCAGTCCCAGACCGAGGTGCAGAACGGGTGCCCGGCCGGGTCGAGATGCAGTTGCTGGGGCACTGCCTGTCCGGGCCACTCGGGTGGCCGGTAGCCCTCGACGCGTTGCATTGCGAGGGCGACCCCGTCACCGTTGCTGAGAAAGCCGCTGTTCTCCGACACGTGCGCCGGCTTGAGACCCGCGGCGTCCCGGTAGAAATCCACCAGTGGGGCGATGTCGGCACAGTCCAGCGTCACTGCGGCCCAGCGACCGACAGCCATTCTTGTCTCCCGAAGAGTGAATTATCGGCAAGAAAGTACTGCACGAATCGTAGCAATGCGGCGTCGGCTTGTCGCGTACCAGAACGAGGAACTCCGGACGGGTTCGCCAAGGCGTCTGGTGTGTCGCGATTGGTGACGATTGCAGATGATCATCAATGTGGATGGTGCCCGTCCGGTTCCTCGATGGTAACCGATCGGGCGGACGGTGGTGGGTTGGTCCTGCCCGCCCCACCGGTCCCGACGCTCCACAGGTGCCGACGCGCCGGCTACCCGCAGGCAACCGTGCACGAGATCGCCCCACGGAGGGAATTGTCCGGACATTTCTCTGCCGGGTACGAGGACGCCCGACCACGCGGACCATCCCGCGTGGACCCCTGCGCGGCGACGACGGACCCGACCCGACAAAGCGCTATCGGCCGCCCCGTTCATTGCTCACTCTCGGCGTACCTGAGCCGGGCGTGGTTTGCCATTCACGATTTCCGAGTCGCCCTCGCTTTCGTGCTCACAACAGGGCAGCGCCGTACCGCGTCCGTCCTTGACGATTCGCCGGTGCCCCGGCCGCGGGCGGAGAGAGGGGAACGTGGTGGAAGGTTTTGAGATCTTCACCTACGGCGACGCCGTAGCCGACATGTTCGACGGTACGGGGTGGGCCGGCGATCCCGGCGACACCGAGGAGACCATCCAGTGGCTGGCCGACAACGCGGGTGAGGGCCCGGTGCTCGAACTCGGGGTGGGCACCGGACGGGTGGCCGTACCCCTGGCGCAGAAGGGCATCGAGGTGCACGGCATCGACGCCTCCGAGGGCATGCTCGCGCAGTTGCGGGCCAAGCCCGGCGGCGAGCTGGTGCAGCTCCACGTCCAGGACTTCACCGACTTCACCTTGCCGTACAAGTTCAGCATGGCGTACGCGGTCTTCGACACGCTGCCGTTCGTCACCGACCAGGAGTCGCAGATCCGTTGCTTCCAAAAGGTCGCCGACGTGCTGATGCCGGGCGGCCTGTTCGTGATCCAGACATCGATCCCGGACCCGGCCCGCTACGACCGCGGCCAGCGCACCCAGACCGTACGCGTGGAGAAGGACCACATCGTGATGACCTTCACCCGTCGCGAGCGGATGAGCCAGTGCTCGTCGATCCAGTTCGCGATCCTGCGCCCCGAGGGCATCAAGTTCTTCCCCATGCGCATCCGCACCGTCATGCCGTCCGAAATGGACCTGATGGCCCGCCTCGGCGGGCTGACCATGGAATCCCGCTGGGGCCACTGGGACGGTCGCCCACTGCGGGACTCCGACGAGCGGCACATCACGATCTACCGCAAGTAGGCGGCGGTACGGGTGGAGAACTCCATGCTGGGGGCCGAGGGTGCCCGTCCACGGCTGCGGGTCGTCCTGGTGCAGCAGGGCGTCTGGGACATGCCGCTCGAGTCACTTCCGCTCGCCTCGGGATACCTCAAGGCGATGGTGCTCGGCGACGCCGAGCTGCGCGACCAGGTGTCGGTGGACATCTGCAACTTCCGCGGCAGGGTCACGCACGGTGAGATGGCCGCCCGGCTCTTCGCCGGCCAGATCCCCGACGTGATCGGCTTTTCCGTCTTCGGTTGGAACCAGCGTGCCTTCGGTGCGCTCACCGCCACCTTCAAGCAGCTCAACCCCGACGGCTGGGTCCTCTTCGGCGGCACCCACGTCAGCGAGCAGGCCGAGCGGGTGTTCCGTCTCTACCCCGAGGTCGACGTGGTGGTCAACGGCGAAGGCGAGCTGACCTTCGTCGAACTGCTCCGCGCCCGGCTCGCCGGAGTCCGCCCGGACGACCTCGAACCGGTGCTGGGCGTCTCCTGGCAGCGGCCCGACCGCACCGTGGTCACCAACCCGGAGCGGCCGAGGATCGAGGATCTCGACATCATCCCGTCGCCCTTCCTCACCGGTGCCATCGAGCTGATGGACTCGGCCGGGCGATTCCGCTATGACGTCGCGTTGTTCGAGACCAACCGCGGCTGCCCGTACAAATGTTCGTTCTGCTACTGGGGTGGTGCGATCGGGCAGCGGGTACGCGCATTCTCCCGGCAGCGGCTGCGCGCCGAACTGGAGTTGTTCGCCAAGTGCGGCGTACACACGGTGGTGGCGTGCGACGCCAACTTCGGTATGTTGCCGGGGGACCTGGAACTGGTCGACGATCTCATCGAAATCAAACAGCAGTACGGCTTCCCGTTGGCGTTCGAGAGCTCGTGGGCGAAGAACAAGTCGAAGGTGTTCTACGAGATCGTCCGGAAGATGAAGGACGCCGGCCTGCGCAGCTCCTTCACGTTGGCCCTGCAGTCGCTCAACTCCGAGGCCGTCACTCTGATGCGGCGACGCAACATGAAGGTCAACGAGTGGCGTGACCTGGTGCAGTGGCTCAACCGCGAGGGCCTGGACTGTTATGCGGAACTGATCTGGGGTGCCCCCGGCGACACGGTCGAGTCGTTCCTCGCGGGCTACGACGAGTTGGCCCAGCACGTGTCCCGGATCGCGGTCTATCCGATCATGCTGCTACCGAACACCGAATACGCCTCCAACAAGGACCTGTACGGCATTGTCGCCCTGCGCGGCGACAATGACGACTTCGAGTACGTCCTGGCCCATCGCACCATGTCGTTCGCGGACAACGCGCTGATGCAGCGATTCCTGTTCTGGGCCCGCGTGATCGCGGAGAACGCGGTGCTGCGGCACTGCTGGCTCCCGCTGCGCGGTCTCGCCGGTTGGGGGCAGTCGCGGGTCCTCAACAGCATGGCGGACTGGGCGGACACGACCGCGTCGCCGGAGGCGGTGCCGCTGCGGGAGGCGGCGCTGCGCGGGCACGGCGGCGGGGCGCCGGCGTATGCGAAGGCGATCGGCTACCTCTTCACCACCGCCGAGGGCCGGCGGGCGCTGGAACAGTGGTGGCAGGAGGTGGTCGAGCCCCAGTTGCCCGAGGACGTACGGCCCTTCCTCGCCGAGGTGTACCGCTACGACCTGCTGACCCAGCCGGTCTGCGAGCCGGGGCCGCTGGCGGTCGTGGAGGTGAACGGCGTCGAGTACTACCATCGCCCCGGCGTGACGCTGGACTATGACGTGCCGGCCATCCTGGCCCGGCTGCGGGCCGAGGAGCCGGTCACTCTCACCCCCCGTACCACGCACCTGGACATCTACTACCGCACCGGTGCGCTCAGCGCCGTCATGTCGACCAATCACGAGGAGATCGTGCATTTCATGGGGGAGGTGCGCCCGGCCGGCGCCCCGTTCACCACTCCCTGACCCGAACCGGCCCAGGGCTACCGCTGCGGTCCGGCGGGACGCCCGCCCAGGAACCAGGTGACAGGGCCGGTGTGCGTGCCTGTCGGACGGCCGAGGACGACCGTCCGGCAGGTGCTCCGCTGTTTGCGGGTCCCGGGACGTGTCAGTCCCGGTCAGGGCGACGGCTCCGCCGCCATCGGGTTCTTCCTGGGCGGGGCGGCGGTGTAGGCCGGATGGGAGCGGTGCAACGCCCGGAACGGCAGGTAGCAGAGCATGATCAGGCGGGTGGTCAGGCAGGCCCGCCAGTAGCTGGCGCTACCGGCCCGCCCCGAGTGGCTGGCGAAGGAGGCGTCGATCATCCTGAGGTACGCCCAGAAGTCCGCCGGGCGGTCCCGGAAGCGGCGCGCGGAGGTGCCTGCACGGAGCTTGGCGGCGAAGACCACCCGGTGGCCGTTTCGGTGCAGGTGGATGCCGAGATCGAGGTCCTCGTGGTACCGGCGATCGTCGCAGAGGTCGCCCCGGACGGCGTGCCAGGCCCGGGCCCGGACCGCCATGTTCGCCCCGAAGACCCAGTCGAGCCCCTGCCGACTCGGCAGCGCCCAGGCCCGGCGCAGCACCAGGTCCACCGCGTTGAGGGCCGCCGGGAAGCGGATGTCGTAATAGGTCACCGGACCGGTCACCGCCGCGACGGTGCCGTCGGCGAAGAGCCGGCGGACCGCTTCGACCCAGTACGGCGGCAGCCGGGTGTCCGCGTCGATCCGGCCGATGACGTCACCGGTGGCCGCCGTCAGGCCGCGATCGCGGGCGTGCAGCACCCCCAGCCGAGGTTCGGTCAGCAGCACCACCCGGTCGGCGTACCCGGCGAGCCTGGCCCGGGTGGCGTCGGTGGAGGCGTTGTCCACCACGATGATCTCGTCGGCCGGCGACGTCTGGCGGAGGATCGCGTCGAGGCACGGCCCGATGGTTTCCTCCTCGTTGTGCACCGGCACGACGATCGAGACCCTGGGTGCCCGAACCGGACCCGCTTCGGCACCGTCGGATGATCGAGCCGCACCGGTCATGGTCCGCTCCCGCCCTCGGGGTCGATCGATCGCCGTGCCGGAAGCGTGCCATGCCGGGTCACGCCGGTGCCACCGCAGCGGCTCACCTGCGCAGTTCCGCGTTGAGCCGTGCGGCCTGTCGCGTGAGGTGGTCGCGTTCGGGGAGGTTCGGCGCCGATCGGGCAGCTTCGGCATAGAGGCGTGCCGCGGTGACCCGGTCACCGTCCCGCTCGTGCAGGTACGCCGCGACGGCGGTGTGACGGGGCAGGGTGGGGGCGAGCCCTGCCATGGCGGCCAGGCCGGCGCGCGGGCCGTCGGCCTCGCCGACCGCGACCGCCCGGTTGAGGCGGGCCACCGGGCTGTCGGTGAGGCGCACCAGCTCGTCGTACCACTCGACGATCTGCACCCAGTCGGTCTCCTCGGCCGTACGGGCGTCGGCGTGCAGCGCGGCGACGGCGGCCTGGGCCTGGAACTCGCCCAGGCGGTCACGGGCGAGGGCGGCCTGCAGCACGTCGACGCCCTCGGCGATCAGGCGGGTGTCCCACCGGTCGCGGTCCTGCTCGGCCAGGGGCACGAGCCGGCCGTCGGGCCCGGTCCGGGCCGGGCGCCGGGCATGGTGCAGCAGCATGAGCGCGAGCAGACCCGCGACCTCCTCGTGGTTGGTCCTGACCGCCAGTTGTCGGGTGAGCCGGATCGCCTCGGCGGCGAGGTCGACGTCGCCGGAGTAGCCCTCGTTGAAGACCAGGTAGAGCGTCCGCAGCACCGTGGCGACGTCACCGGGCTGGCTGAACCGGGCTCCCGTGACGGTCCGTTTGGCCCGGCTGATCCGCTGGGCCATGGTCGCCTCCGGCACGAGGTACGCCTGCGCGATCTGCCGCGTGGTCAGACCGCCGACCGCGCGCAGGGTGAGCGCGACGGCCGAAGCCGGTGTCAGGGACGGGTGCGCGCACAGGAAGTACAGCTGGAGCGTGTCGTCGACCACCTCGCCCGGCCCGGGCACGGGCTCGCGCTCGACGACCACCTCGCGGTGCCGCCGGGAGGTGTCGGCGCGGGCAGCGTCGACGAACTTCCGCCAGGCCACGGTGACCAGCCACCCCTTGGGGTCCCGTGGCGGGTCGTCGGGCCATCCGCGTACGGCCTCGACCAGGGCGTCCTGCACGGCGTCCTCGGCCGCCGCGAAGTCGGCTCCGCGACGGACGAGGACGCCGATCACGGCGGGGGTGAGGCTCCGCAGCAGACTCTCGTGCACCACGCGTCACTCGGTGATGGTCGGCAACGCGTGCAGGAACGGGCGGACCTCGAGCCACTCGTGGATCGGCTCGCCACCCGCGCCCGGAGCCGCCGACAACTCGCCGGCCAGCTCGACCGCCCGCTCGTAGGTCTCGACGTCGATCACCATCCAGCCTGCGATCAGGTCCTTGGTCTCCGCGAACGGACCGTCGGTGACCGGCGGGCGCCCCTCGCCGTCGGAGCGGACGAACGTGCCCTCCGGGGACAGAGCCTGACCGTCGACGAACTCACCGGTGCCCTCGAGTCGTGACGCGAAGTCCCGCATGTACTGCACGTGGGCCGAGACCTCCTCCGGCGTCCACTGGTCCATCGGCACGTCGTTCACCGCCGCCGGCGCGCCCCGGTAGTGCTTGAGCAGCAGATACTTGGCCATCATGTTCTCCTTGGTGTGGTACGGCCCCCTCGTGGCCGTGTTCGTACCGGGGACGGAGCCGTCCTTCAGTTCTCGACATCCCACCGCAACCTTTCCTCGGTCGCGACTACATCGACCGGAAGGGCGTGAAGAGTCGGACCACGCTCCCGGCCAGACTCGCTCTGAGCTCCGCGCTCGGCTCGCCGAGGAGTTCTCCGGAGACGGAGCCGGTCGCCAGGATCGCCTCCATCAGGTCGCCGACGTGCGCCGCGTGCTGGATCAGCGCCTCGGAGTTCCGGTACCGCTCGAGGACGATGCACTCGGACTCGTCGTCGTTGAAGTAGATGTCGTACTGCAGCGTTCCGGTGTCCTTGGTCCGTACGATCTCCATGCATCGAGCGGACAGGCGCTTGAACTCCTCGAGCCTGCCCTCGTGAAACGTGAACCGGGCGATACCTGCAAGCTCACTTCGTTCGGTCATGGTGGGTCTCCTCCGTACGTCGCGCGGGCCGTTCTGGCCGCTGCTCCCCCTGGGACGGAGCCGGCACCGCATTCTCGACACCCGAACCGACGCGAGGGCTCCCATGGCCGGGGCGGCCACCGTCGCGGACACCCCGTCGTGACCGCAGTGGTGCCGTTCAGGGTCCGGTGAGCTGGTCGCGACGACGGATGAGGTACGCCGTCTCGGCGGTGTTGGTGGCCAACCCGATCGCCCGGTCGTACGCCGCCCGTGACTCGACGTTCCGGCCGAGCCGGCGCAGCAGGTCGGCGCGGGTGGCGTGGAAGGCGTGGTAGTCCTCCAACGGCAGCCGGTCAGCCTCCGTCAGCGCAACCTGCGGGCCGTCGAGTTCGGCGACCGCGATCGCCCGGTTGAGCCGCACGATCGGCGAGGGGTCGAGGCGGACCAGTTGGTCGTAGAGTGCGACTACCTGCGACCAGTCGGTGTCGCGGGCGTCGTGGGCGTCGGTGTGGACGGCGTTGATCGCGGCGAGGATCTGGTAGCGCCCTGGCGCCTGGCCGGAGGCGAGGCGCGCGCGGACCAGGGCGTGGCCCTCGGCGATCAACCCGGGGTCCCAGGTGCCGCGGTCCTGCTTGTCGAGGGTGACGAGCTCACCGCTCGCCGACACCCGTGCGGCCCGCCGGGCCTCCGTGAGGAGCATCAGCGCCAGGAGTCCGGCGACCTCACCGTCCGCCGGCATCAGGGCACGGACCAGCCGGGTCAGCCGGATCGCCTCGGCGGTGAGATCGCCGCGGACCGCCTCCTTCTCGGGGTCCGAGGCGAGGTAGCCCTCGTTGAAGATCAGGTAGAGGACGGCGAGCACACCGGCGACCCGGGCCGGGAGGTCCTCGCGCATCGGCACGCGATAGGGGATCCTCGCCGCCTTGATCTTCGTTTTCGCGCGGGTGATCCGCCGGCCCAGGGCGGCCTCCTGGACCAGGAACGCGCGGGCGATCTCGGACACGGTGAGCCCGCCGACCATCCGCAGGGTCAGCGCCACCCGCGCCTCCATGGCGAGAGCGGGGTGGCAGCAGGTGAAGACGAGGCGGAGTCGATCGTCGTCGATGGCGCCGAGCGGCTCGGGGGTGTCGGACAGCATCAGCGCCTCCCTGTGCTTTTCCTCGCGCCTGACCTCGCGCCGGAGCCGGTCGATGGCCTTGCGGTGGGCGGTGGTGGTGAGCCATCCGCCGGGACTCGGAGGGACGCCCTCGACCGGCCAGCGCTCGACGGCGGTCGCGAACGCCTCGGCGGCCATCTCCTCGGCGATGTCGAGGTCGCCGAAGCGCTTGGCCAGGGTCGCGACCACCCTCGCCCACTCGTCCCGGTGGACCCGGGCGATCACCTCATCGACGTCGGTCATGCGTCCAGGAAGGGTCGCAGCTCGACCCTCCGGTCACAGTGCTTCGATCCCAGGGAGGCGAGCCGGAGCGCCACGTCGAGGTCGGGGGCCTCGATGATCCAGAAGCCACCGACGTACTCCTTGGACTCCAGGTAGGGCCCGTCGGTGAACACCGCCTCACCGTCCCGGCCGTCGACGACGGTGGCCGTGCCGGGCGCGGCGAGTCCGCCGGCGAAGACCCAGTGGCCCTCGGCCCTGAGCTGCTCGTTGAAGGCGCCGATCGCGGCCATCTCCTCCGCGTTGGCGGAGTCGGTCGTGTCGTCGAGCACGGAAATCAGGTACTGCGCCATTGGAATCATCTCCCTGTCGTCGGTGGTCGCCGTCCTCGGGCGCCTCTCACCCCTTCTACGGACGCCGCCGCCTCGATCAGACACGCTCGGCCGGAGTTTCTTCCACGAATCCTGTAACGAGTCGGCCGGCACCAACCACCTCCGAGCAACCCCGCGCTACCCGACGCTGCGCGTTCACCGATGAGCGTGCATGGCTCATCACGTACTGTTCACGCCGCCGTTCACTGCTGATCGCCGGCCCCGACCTGCACGTTTCCCCACGCTCGGCAGAGTGGTGGAGATCCACTGTTGCTATCAGATCCGGAGCACCTCCTTGTCCCCATCCGGACGTCGTCGCCCTCTCGGCGCGGTGAGAGCCCGTGTGCCGGCGGCGTTCGCTGCGGCGGTGCTCGTCACCGCCGTACCCGCCCCGGCCGCGGCGCACCCGTTCGGTGATCCGCAGACCGTAGCCATCACGCTCGACGAGCACCGACCCGAGGTCGTGCACGTACGGTGGCGTGTCGGCGGCCCCGACGACCTGACCCTGCTCGGGGTCTCGCTCGGCCTGCTGCCGTCCGATCGTGTCCTGCTCGACGGTGCGGTGGACTACCGGAGCACGGATCCGGCGCTGATCGGATCATCCACTCAACTCGGGGCCTACCTGCTCAAGCAGATAACGGTGGCCGACGGCGGACGGCAGTGCGTCGGCGTCGTCGAGCCGCCGGTGGCCCTGGCGAGAACCGGGGCGACCGTCGACTACACCTGCCCGGAGCCGGTCGGCACGGTCACCGTCGCGGTGCGCATGCTGACCGACCTCAGTCCCGCGTACCGCACAGTTGCCACCGGCCCCGGCGGCCAACGTGCGCTGTACGACTCCAGCACGGACTCCCACGACTGGGTCCTTGCCGGCGCGGTGCCCCGGCGCGACACCGGTCCCGGGCGCGGTGCCGCCCTCCGGACCGCTGCCGTCGCGGGTGGCACGCTGGTCGCCGTGCTGGCGGCGCTGCTGGTGTGGCGGCGGTTGCGCCGACGGCGGGCCGTCGTAGGACCGTGATCCTCGGTCCGTCAGGCCCGCTTCCGGACCGGTCGTAGACCTCGTTCACACCCCCGGACGTACCGTCGCTGCCGGATGCAGGACGTACAAGGGCGGAATTCCGGCCGGCCCGCCAGCGCATGATCCGGGAGTCGACGATGCCGGGACGGGATCGGGAGGACACGGAAAGCGACGCGTCCAAGCCCTCGTCCGCGTGGGCGGCGACCGTCCCCTTTCTGGCGATCGGTTTTTTGCTTTTGCTCGATTGAAGGGAAGTTCCGATTGATCGACGTATAGATATAGACAGTTGAATGAAAGACCCCTACCGTGTCCGTCACGTCCCTCTCCCGTCCCGGAGGAACCATGGGCATACGGTCCTTTTCCACCGTCCTCGCCGCCGCCGGTCTGCTGGCCGGCAGCCTCGCCATCACACCCGGTGCCGCGGTCGCGGCGCCGCCACCGCAGGAGCCCGGAGTAACGCTGCGCGTCTTCGACGTGCAGGTGCCACTCAGCGAGATCTGCGTGCTCAAGCCCGGCCAGACCCCTAACGTGGACAAGAAGATGTCCACGATCAACTGGACCGCCACCACCGACTTCGGATTCAGCGACAACTTCGTCAGCCAGGTCATCGGCAACATCAACATCGCCACGGCCGGGAGCTACACGTTCCGGCTGAGCAGCGACGACGGGTCCGAACTGCGGATCGACGACCAGCTCGTGATCGACCACGACGGGCTGCACGGTGCGACGCCGCCCAAGGAGGGCACGGTCACGCTCACGACCGGCTACCACTCGCTGCGGATCGACCACTTCGAGCGGGCCGGCGACCAGCAGATCACCCTTGACTGGCGTACGCCCGGATCCTCGTCTTTCGTCCTTGTCCCGAACAGCGTGCTCAGCACCGATGCCGGCGTGGTGCGGGTCACCGCGCCGGGTCGCAAGGAGTGCGAAGGCGTCACCGACGCACCCGGCGACGGGTTGCCGCTGACCGGCGTCCACCCCAACTACACGCTGACCAACCTGCGTCCGACGGGCTTCCAACCGCAGGTGTCGGCGATGGACTGGCTGCCCGACGGGCGGCTCGCGATCACCACCTGGGGCGGCACCGACAACGTGCTCGGCGAGGTCTACCTGCTGTCCAACGTGACCGGCACCACGGGCCCGTCCCAGGTCACGTACCAGAGAATCGCCCAGGGGCTGAAAGAGCCGATGGGGATCAAGTACGTCGACGGCAAGCTCTACGTGTCGGAAAAGCACCGGCTGGTCGAGCTCAACGACACCAACGGCGACTGGGTCACCGACAACTACCGCCAGGTGGCGACGTGGCCGTTCGGCGGCAACTTCCACGAGTTCGCGTTTGGGCTGCTCTACCAGGCGCCCTACTTCTACCTCAACCTGTCGGTCTCCATCAACCAGGGCGGGGCGACCACCAACCCGCAGCCGGCGCCCAACCGGGGTACGACCGTCCGGATCGACAGGAACACCGGCGCCCTGCACTACGTCGCGGGCGGTCTGCGTACGCCCAACGGCATCGGTTGGGGTCCCGAGAACGGCATCTTCGTGCTCGACAACCAGGGTGACTGGCTGCCGTCGTCGAAGCTGGTGCACATCAAGCAGGACCGGTTCTTCAACCTCAACATGAATCCGCCCGGGCCCTTCCAGAGCAACCCGGTCACCCAGCCGGTGCTGTGGATGCCGCAGAACGAGATCGCCAACTCGCCGAGTACGCCGGTGATGGTGTCGACCGGCCCGTTCGCCGGGCAGATGCTGATCGGCGACGTCACCTACGGCGGGCTCCAGCGCGCGTTCCTGGAGAAGGTCAACGGCGAGTACCAGGGTGCGCTGTTCCGGCACACCCAGGGCCTGGAGATGGGCGTGCTGCGTACGTCGATCGGGCCCGATGGTGCCCTCTACGTCGGCGGACTCGGCGCGGGCGGCAACTGGGGCCAGACCGGCAAACTCACCTACGGCCTGCAGAAGCTGACCCCCAACGGCGGCAACGCGTTCGACATCCACTCGATGCGCGCGGTGGCCGGCGGATTCGAGCTGACCTACACGCAGCCGCTGTCCGCGGCCACGCTCGCCGACCTCGTCGCCAAATACAAGGTCAAGCAATGGCGGTACGTCCCGACGGCGACGTACGGCGGCCCGAAGGTCGACGAGCAGACCCTGACGGTCACCTCCGCGACTCCGTCGGCCGACGGCAGGAAGGTCACCCTGCAGATCAACGGTCTCCAGCCCGGCCGTGTCGTGCACGTCCGGTCGCCCCGCCCGTTCACGGCGACCAACGGGCAGGAACTGTGGAGCACCGAGGCCTGGTACACGCTCAACTCCCTCGTCGGGGGCCCGCCGCCCCAGACGGGAACCCTGGAGGCGGAGAACGCCTCGCTCGCGGGCGGCGCGGTCGCGATGACCGACCACGTCGGCTACACCGGTAGCGGGTTCGTGGCCGGCTACGGCACCCAGGGCGCGTCGACGACGTTCACCGTGAACGCGGCGGCGGCCGGCGCCCACAACGCCGTACTCCGGTTCTCCAACGGGCCCAACGGCGGCACCGGTGCCAAGACCGTCAGTCTCTACGTCAACGGCTCGAAGATCCGCCAGACCAGCCTGCCCAACACCGGCGACTGGGACACGTGGGCGACGAAGTCCGAGCCGGTCACCCTCAACGCCGGCGCCAACACGATCGCCTACCGGTACGACGCCGGCGACATCGGCCACGTCAACCTCGACAACCTCACGGTGACCGCGGTCGGCGGCGGTGGAAGTGGTGGGCCCGGCACGATCAGCGGCATCGGCGGCAAGTGCGTCGACGTCGACAACGCCGGCACCGCCAACGGCACGAAGATCCAGCTCTGGACCTGCAACGGCAGCGCGGCGCAGCAGTGGAGCCGGGTGGGCTCGACCTACCAGACCCTCGGCAAGTGCCTCGACGTCGACAACGCCGGCACCGTCAACGGCACGAAGGTGCAGCTCTGGACCTGCAACGGCACCGGCTCCCAGGTCTGGCAACCGCAGTCCAACGGCTCACTGCTCAACCCGCAGTCCGGGAAGGTGCTCGACGCCCTCGGCGGCAGCTCCACCGACGGCACCCAGCTGCACGTCTGGGAGTATACCGGCGCGGCGAGCCAGAGCTGGACGGTCCGGGCGGCCACCAACCGGACCGTGCTGTTCGACGGCACCGCGGCGTCCCAGACCGCCAACTGGCAGCACACCAACGGTGCGAACCCCACCTGGACGATCACCGGTGGCGGCATGCAGGTCAACGGCGGTGACATCCGTACGCGGCAGAGCTACGGCGACTACAAGCTGCACGTCGAGTTCTGGCTCCCACAGTACGGACCGGAGGTGACCGGCCAGGCCCGTGCCAACTCCGGCGTCTACCAGCAGGACCGCTACGAGTTGCAGGTGCTCGACTCGTACGGTGACACGTCGCTGGCCAACGACGAGGCGGCGGCGATCTACACCAAGAAGGCGGCGGACGTGAACGCCGCGACGGCGCCCGAGACGTGGCAGACCTACGACATCACGTTCCGGGCGGCACGCTGGAACGGCACGACGAAGACGGAGGACGCGCGCATCACGGTGGTCTGGAACGGCGTGACGGTCCAGAACAACGTCGCGATCAACGGCCCGACCGGCGGCGGCGCGGCCGAAGGCCCGTCGGCGGGCCCGATCCGCCTGCAGGACCACGGCAACCCGATCCGCTACCGCAACATCTGGATCGAGCCGGCGTAGCTCTCGCCCGACGAGCGCCGATCCCGCACCCGGGGTCGGCGCTCGTCGCTGTCGAGCACCCGGGCGGTCACGCCCGCCGGATCCGACGAGCGGTAACCACGCACCCGAGCGCGCGGCCTAGACGAGGGTGACGTCGACCCGTTTGGTGGCGGTCAGGGTGCCGCGGGCGGCGCCGAAGTACGAGCCGGAGGTCGGGGCGACGTCGGTGTAGTCGCGGCCGGTGGCGACCGTGACGTAGTCGCGGCCGGCGCGGCGGCCGTTGCACGGGTCGAACGCGACCGCCCGTGCCCCCGCCTTGTCGGCGACCACGACCTCGACCCAGGCGTGGGTGCCGCCCTCGCCGAGCAGGTGTCCCGATACGTACCTGGCCGGTAGGCCGACGGCCCGGCAGAGCGCGATCATCACGTGGGCACTGTCCTGGCAGACGCCATGGCCGCCGGCGAGCGCCTCGGCGGCCGTGGTCGCGACCGAGGTCACGCCGAACCTGTAGGTGATCGCGTCGTGGACGTGGTCGCAGAACCGTTCCGCGACGGCCAGCCGGTCCCTCCCGTCCATCGTCGCGGCCAGGTCCCGGATCGCCGGGTCGGCGGCGGTCAGCCGGGTCGCACGGAGCAGCCGAGGGTCGGTGAGCGCCGAGGCCGGCAACAACACGTCGGTGACCGGTCCGGTCCGTTCGACGATCGCCTCGACCTCGAACTCGATGTGGTCGTGCACGTGCGGCACCCGGGCCCGGATGACGGAGTTGCCGGCGGCGTCACGGCGGTGGGTGGTGCGGGCGTCGGCGGCGGACACGGCGACCGAGTGCCGCCGCCGGTGCTGGTCACCGTGCCGTCGCGGCGGTATCACCACCAGCCGGTGGTCGAGGTCGCGTACCGGGCCGTCGTAGGTGTAGCGGAAACGCTGGGTCAGCACGTACGTCAGCCGCTGTGCCCGCTCGATCTCCGGGCGGGACGGTGGCGTCACGATGCTTCCTCGGCCCAGACGGTCATGCTCTCCAGTGTCGGGCCACCGTAGGTGGTAACCATGGCCACGTCCACCGCGTCGCGTCCTCGGCCGATCAGCACCCTGCCCTTGCGAGGCGTGTTGTTGCGAGGGTCGAAGGTCCACCACCGGCCGTCGAGGTAGACCTCCATCCAGGCGGCGAAGTCCATCGGCGCCGGGTCCGGCGGGACGTCCATGTCGGGGAGGTAACCGAAGGCGTACCGGGTCGGGATCGAGAGCGCGCGGCAGAAGCTGATCGCGACGTGGGCGAAGTCGCGGCAGACGCCACTGCCTGCGGCGTACGCCTCGGCGGCGGTTGTCGTCGGGCTGCTGCTGCCGTACGCGAACCGCAGGTGGTCATTGACGTGGTCACAGATCGCCTGCACCCGCCGGTAGCCGGGCTTTTCCTTGCCGAACAGTCGCCAGGCGTCGTCACCGAGCACGTCGGGCAGGCAGTAGCGACTCGGCAGCGTGTACGCCAGCACCTCGTCGGGCAGGAGTGCGGTCGGCACCTCGGCGGCGTCGAGATCGACGTCTTCGGTCGCGTCCGGGACCGATACGAGTGCGTCGTACCGCACGGTGGAGGTGCCCGACGGAAGCGTGAGTCGCTGACAGACATTGTCGTAGAGGTCCACGTAGCCGTGCCGGGGAGTCTGCGGATCCATGTCCCAGCTCTGCCGCAGCACACTGGCCGGTGCCGCCCCCGACGGCTGGACCTGGAAGACCGCGGGTGTCTCGACCTCTGCCGCGTACCGGAACTCGCACCCGACCCGGAGCTGACGTGTCACGGCTGCCATCGCCGAATTGTGGGCCGTCAATGTTTCCCCACCGTAACGGCCAGGTACGGCGACACCGCGAGCGAGGCGCTAGGCTGCCGGACACCACCTGTCAACCTCTGCCTGGGGAGCCGAGCGTGCCGCAGAGCCAAAGTGTCCACGGGGCCGGTCGGCCCGGGTCGGGGATCGATACGACGGTCGCGCACAACGCCCGGATCTGGGACTACTGGCTGGGTGGGAAGGACAACTACAAGGTTGACCGGGAGGTGGGGGACCAGATCCGGGAGATGGTCCCGCACATCGACGCCGTCGCCCGCGCGGATCGAGCCTTTCTCGCCCGAGCCGCCCGCTTCCTGACCGGGGAGGCGGGGATCCGCCAGTTCCTCGACATCGGTACCGGCCTGCCCACCGCCGACAACACCCACGAGGTGGCCCAGGCGGTCGCGCCGGAGTCCCGCATCGTCTACGTCGACAACGATCCGCTGGTGCTGGTGCACGCCCGCGCGTTGCTGACCAGCAACTCCGAGGGCGCGACCGACTACATCGAGGCCGACGTCCGGGAGCCGGACACCATCCTGGCCCGAGCCGCCCGGACGCTGGACTTCGACCGGCCGATCGCGATCATGCTGCTGGGCGTCCTCAACTTCGTGCAGGACGACGAGCAGGTGCAGGACATCGTGGACCGCCTGTTGGACGCGGTGCCATCCGGCAGTTACCTGGCGCTCACCCACCCGACGATCGAACTCGGTGGCGAAGGGAACGTCGAGGCGATGGCGTTCTACAACCAGCACGCGACTCCGCAGATCCGTGCCCGCAGTGGTGCGGACATCACGCGGCTCGTCCGGGGACTGGACCTGGTGGAGCCGGGCCTGGTGTCGTGTGCGGTGTGGCGGGCCGAGCCCGACGCCAACGGCGCACTTCCCGCGCAGGTCCCGCAGTACGGTGTGGTCGGGCGCAAGCCCTGATCCGCCGGCCCTGATACTTGCGAGACTCGGGCGCAACAGCAAAGAACTTCCTCCGAAACAAAAGATCGACACATTACCATGTGCCGTCGTTTGTTGATCAACCTGGGGAATCCTGTGCTGTTCTCACGCCCTTGCGGACGTCGTCTGTTGGCGCTGCTCACCGCTTCCGTGGTGCTCGCCTCGTCTCCCGCCCCGGCCTCGGCCGCCGACCCTCCGTTGTCTGCCGGCGCGTCGGTCGTACCGCCTGCTCCCACGGCCACCGTCACGTTGATCACCGGGGAGAAGGTCACCGCTACCGGGACGGCCGACGGGGGATTGAGCCCCGAGGTACGGGACTCCACCGGCCGGTTGACCGGATACACCTCGCACCGGAAGGGGAAGAACACCTACGTCTACCCGGACGGGGCGCTGCCGTACGTGTCCGCCGGGCTGCTCGACGAGCAGTTGTTCAACATCACCGAACTGCTGGCGGACGGCTACGACGACGCGCACCGTGACCGGATTCCGCTGATCGTCACGTACACCGACGCCGCGGTGGCTTCGCGCAGAACGGTGGCGCCCGAGGGCGCCCGCACGGTACGCGCGCTGGACAGCATCCAGGGGGCGGCGTTGGACGTGGAGCGCTCGGACACGTTCTGGTCCTCGATCACGGCGGGCGAGGGGGTGGCCGCCCGTTCCGGGGGCGGGCGCCTCGCGCTCGCGGGCGGTATCGCCAAGGTGTGGCTGGACGGCAAGGTCGAGGCCGCCCTCGCCGACAGCACCGCGCAGATCGGCGCACCCGAGGTCTGGAAGTCCGGGAACACCGGCAAGGGTGTCGACGTCGCCGTCCTGGACAGCGGTATCGACGCCACCCACCCCGACTTCGCGGGCCAGATCGCCGCCGCCGAGTCCTTCGTACCGGGTGAGACGGTGAAGGACGTCTTCGGCCACGGCACCCACGTCGCCTCCACCATCGCCGGCACCGGAGCCGCTTCCGACGGGAAGGAGAAGGGCGTCGCCCCGGGCGCGCGGCTGCACGTCGGCAAGGTCCTGAACGACAACAACTCCGGCCAGGAGTCGTGGATCATCAGCGGGATGGAGTGGGCCGTCCGCGATCAGCGCGCCAGGGTCGTCAACATGAGCCTCGGCGCCGACCCCACCGACGGCACCGACCCGATGAGCGTGGCCCTCAACGAGCTCAGCGAGGAGACCGGCGCGCTGTTTGTCGTCGCGGCGGGGAACACCGGGCCCAGCCCGTACACGATCGGCACCCCGGGTGCCGCGGACGCCGCGCTGACCGTCGGCGCGGTCGACGGCGCCGACACTCTCGCCTACTTCTCCAGCCAGGGTCCACGGGTGGGCGACAAGGCCCTCAAGCCAGACCTCACCGCCCCCGGCGTGGGCATCCTCGCCGCCCGGTCCCAGTATTCCGACGGCGAGGGTCTGTACCGGTTCGGGGACGGAACCTCGATGGCCGCTCCGCACGTCGCGGGCGCCGCCGCGCTCCTGGCCGCCCAGCACCCGGACTTCACCGCCAAGCAGCTCAAGGAAGCCCTGGTGAGCACCACCAGGGCGACCCCGCAGGTCAGCCCGTTCCAGGGCGGCAACGGTCGGCTGGACATCGCCGCGACCACCGCCGCGACGGTGTTCGCGACCACCGGCGCCGACTTCGGGTACCCGGACTGGCCGACGGCTCCCGAGGGCCCGGTCGAGCGGGAGGTCCGCTACACGAACATCGCCGGCGCCCCCGTCACCCTCGAACTCGCCCTGGCTCTCGACGGCGGCCCGGCGGACCTCGTCACGCCCTCGGCCCGGCAGGTGACGGTTCCGGCGCACGGCACCGCCACGGTGACCCTGACCACGCAGTTCGACCGGGTGCCGGCCGACCGTCTCACGTCGGGCTTCCTGACGGCGACCGACGCCACCGGCGCCGTCCGGACCCACACCTCCGTCGCCGTCGGCCGTGAAGGGGTACGTCACCAACTCACCCTGAAGGCCAGGGACCGCGGCGGCAGGCCGATCGGGGGAGAACTGGTCCTGCTGGGTAAGGACGGTGTCCTGCCGGTGCAACAGATCGACGACACCGGCACCCTGGACCTGCGGCTGACCGGGGGCACGTACGCGGCCTGGCTGAGGACCGACGTCGAGGGCGTCAACGGACCCCATTCGCGGGGGTTCGCCCTGCTCCCGCTGCCCGAGATAACGCTCGACCGGGACCGGACCGTAGTCTTCGACGCCACCCGGGCCCGCCGGGTGACCATGGCCACCCCGCAGCCGTCCGTCGTGGACGGTACGCGGTTCGAACTGCTCCGCGACCTCGGCGGCAACCCCTGGATCTCCGCCTGGTACCCGGGCGCCGAGTACGACAGCGTCTGGGTTCTGCCGACCGGCCCGAAGGTCGCGACGGGCACCTTCTCCATCGGCGCCCGCTGGCGCATGGCGCAGCCCGCGCTGACCGTGGCCGCCGGCGGTCGGGGCTACGACGACCTGCGGGTGCAACGCGCCAGGATCCCGCTGCCGCCCGAGGTGCGCCACCTCGACGCGGTCTACGCCGGCACCGGCGCGGACATCCCGGTGAACGCTCGGGGCAGGGCCGTCGTGGTACGCCGCAACGACACCGTTCCCGTCGAGGAGCAGGCCGCCGCGGCGGCCGCTGCCGGTGCCCGCCTCCTGCTCGTGGTCAACGACGGCACCGGGCGCCTCAAACCGTGGGCCGGCTCGGTGTGGGATCCGCGCGACCCACCACCGGTGACCGTGGCCACCCTGACCCGCGACGAGGGCGAGCACCTGATCGGCCGGATCGGGCACGAGCGGCGGGTCCGGCTCGACGTCACCTCCCACCCCGACACCGAATACGTCTACGACCTGGTCCACGACTACACCGGCGCCGTGCCGACCGACCTCACCCACCGGGTCACCCAGCGGGACCTGGCCCAGGTCGACATGTCCCTGCGCAACTGGCGCCCCGCACGGGCGCTCGAAACGCGCGGCGACCTCACCCCGTCGGGAGCGTCGAGCATCCTCGACTTCGTCGAGGTCCCGGCGCGCGGCGACCGCACCGACTGGGTCACCGCAGGCGAGCCGTGGACCACCCAGGTCACGATCCCCGGCGAACAGGGCCAGCAGACTGCCCTCACCGCGTACCGGGCCGGCTCGGTCCACGAGGAGCACTGGTTCGGCCCCGTACAGCGTCCCCGCCTGCTGAACAACTACGGCGTCTTCCGCGAGGACGGGGGCATCTCCGCCTTCGTCCCCGGGTGGGGCGACTCGGGCACCGCCCACGAGGGTGACACCTACGACAACTACGCCGCCGACAACGTCCTGCGCCTCTACCAGGGCAACACGCTTCTCCAGGAGACCGACCGGTACCAGCGGATGCTGTCCGTCGGTCGGCTGAGCGCAGAACCGCTGCCGTACCGGCTGGTATCGGAGAACAAGCGGGACACCTGGGCCGGTCCGTACTCCACCGCCACCCGGACGGAGTGGGGCTTCACCTCCGGTGCGGTCGGCCAGGGCATGGTGTGGAACCCGTCGCTGGTCCAGCTCGACTACGCCGTGGACACCGATGTCGACGGGAAGACGAAACGCGACGCCGACCTCACCGTCACCGCACTGCACCTGCCAACGGCGGCTGAACCGGCCGACATCCGTACGGTGACCCTCGACGTGTCGTACGACGACGGGGTCACCTGGCACCACGCCAGGCTCCACCGCACCGGCCCCGGCTGGCGCACCCGCCTGGACGCCCCGCGTACCGCACGGTTCGTCACCCTCCGGGCCACCGCCCGTGACGCGGGGGGCAACAGCGTCGACCAGCGCATCACCCGGGCCTTCGGCCTGCGGTGATGGTCGGGGTGGGGCCCCGTGCAGGGGCCCCACCCCGAGTTCGGCCGTGGCACCATGCCGATGGCTCACTCCCCACTCCCGGCTGTTCCGGGTCCGTCTGATCCCGCATTTGGGTGGGTTGTCCCTGGATACCTGGTTTAGTGGCTGCCAGGTGTGGGGATTTTGGACGCTGCACCGGGCGGGTCGCCGGGCGGGACCGAGATTGCTCGAATGCCGTGGAAGGAGTCACCTCGTCATGTCCGACAGCCAACAGTTCGAACCGCAGCAGCAACCGCCGGGCACCCTGGGGACAATGCGTCACAAGCCCGATCACGGCGAGGACTCCTACCGGGGTGCCGGTCGCCTGGAAGGCAAGAAGGTGGTTCTCACCGGGGGTGACAGCGGCATCGGCCGGGCGGTCGCCATCGCCTTCGCCCGCGAGGGTGCCGACGTGCTGATCTCCTACCTGAACGAACACGACGACGCGGCCGAGACCGCGAAGCTCGTCGAGCGCGCGGGTCGCCGCGCCGTGCTGGTAGCCGGGGATGTCGCAGACGCGGCCGTATGCAGGACGATCGTCAATCGGGCCAGCGACGAGTTCGGACGAATCGACGTCCTGGTCAACAACGCGGCTTACCAGATGACGCACGAGACGGTGGAGGAAATCGCCGACGAAGAGTGGCAGCACACCTTCGACGTCAACATCACAGCGATGTTCCGGCTCGTCAAGGCGGCGCTCCCGCACCTCGGCCAAGGCGCGTCGATCATCAACACCAGTTCCATCAACTCCGACATGCCCCGACCGACGCTGCTGCCCTACGCGACCACCAAGGGCGCGATCGCGAACTTCACCGCGGGCCTCGCACAGATGCTCGGCGAGCGCGGAATCAGGGTAAACAGCGTCGCACCGGGCCCGATCTGGACCCCGCTGATCCCCTCCACCATGCCGCCGGAGCAGGTCGAGAAATTCGGCAAGAACACCCCGCTGGGTCGCCCTGGCCAGCCGAAAGAGGTCGCCCCCGCCTACGTACTGCTCGCCTCCGACGAGGCCAGCTACATCTCCGGCGCGATGATCCCGGTGACCGGCGGCAAGCCCATCCTCTGACCGGGCCAGCTACGGACCACGACGCGACGACGGAAGGAGTCCGCCCTGCCGCCGCGCTGGCCGTCCGTTCGTGCGCGCACCTCGTGATGCCAGGAGGGGATCGCGTCCGGTCAGGCAGGGCGCGGCCAAGTACTCCGAATCAGCCGGGGCCCCGGGTGGCGAGCTTGGCCAATTGCGGCGCGAGCCACGGGTCGATCCAACTCCGTACGCCCTCCGGTGTGAAGTGCAACCCGTCGCTGCGGATCCGGGTGTTGCCCACCTGCCAGGTGAACCGGCCGTCCGGGCACACCCGCCAATTGAGGTCGACCACGGTGACCCGGTCCGGTCGCTTCGCCGCCGCAGCCCGCTGCAACCGGTTCCACGCGTCCACCCGAGCGGGCTCGTCCTCCGGCCACAGACCACCGTCGGGCCGTTCGGCCCGGCGCGTGTAGGGCGCGGTCAGCAGCACGACGTGGGCGTTGCGGGCGGTGACGACGGAAAGTGCGAGGTCCAACTCCTGGCTGAGGTACGAGTCGAAGGCGGGCTGCCCCACGTGCTGGTACGTGCCACCGAGACGGCGGTCCATCAACTCCCAGCGGTCGAGCAGGATCACCGCAAGGTCCGGATCGTCGGCGTCGACCCCGCGCCGCCACCGGGCGTCCCACCGGTCGCAGCCCGGGTAGTTGGTGTGTGGTGCGCCCAGATAACGCACGTCCGGTAGGCGGGCGATACCGCAGCCCTGCACCGCCCGGACGCTGACCGCGAGATCGGTGTGCGCCGGCAGGTAGGTGCCGAGCGACCAGGACACTGAGTCGCCGAAGAAGGTGACCCTGGGCGTCGCCCCCGGCATGCGGCCCGGTCGCCGCAGCGGCGAGCGCGCCGCCGGATCGCCGGCACCAGCCCCCACGCCGGGTGCGGCCTGTGCGGCGGCGGGTCCGGTCGGTTCCGGCAGCGGCCGGGGCACGGTGGCGAGCACGGTCAGCACGGCCGTGGCGAGGAAGGCCCCGCCGGCCGCCGCGACCGCGCCGCCGCGCACCCGCCGCCGTGTTCCGTCAGCGACCCGGGTACGGGCCTGGGCCCGCAAGGGGCGCTCGACCAGCAGGTACGACAGGAGCGCCGCGACGAGCGTGACCGCACAGCGCGCTACGAACAGCGGAACCCCGTGCAGGCCGGTCCGACCGCTGTTCAGCCAGATGAACAGGGGCCAGTGCCACAGGTACACGCCGTACGAGATCCGTCCCAGCCAGACCAGCGGTGGCAGGGCGAGCAGCCGCGCGGTGCCGCTGTCCGGCTGACGCGTGGCGTGCAGGATCAGCATCCCGACGGCGAGCGCGGCGGCCAGCAGGCCACCCCGGTACAGCCAAGGGTCGGTACCGGTGGCGTGCGTCCACAGCCATGCCGTACCCAGCCCGGCGGCGGCGATGAGCGCGCGGAGCTGCCAGCGCCGGTGGAACAGCCGTCCGGTTCGGCGATGGGGGAGCGGGGCCGTCCCGACTCCGGTCGGCCGGCCCGCCAGCCAGGCGGCGAGGGCACAGCCGACCAGGAGTGCGGCGGCCCGGGTGTCGGTGCCGTAGTAGGCGCGGTCAGGGTTGCTCGGGTCGAACAGCAGCGCCGCGGCGACCGTCGAGCCCAGCGCACCGGCGACCGCTACCCGGAACAGCACGACCGGCCGGCTCCGGGCCAGGAGCAGCAGGACCACCAGCGGCCATAGCACGTAGAACTGTTCCTCGATGGCGAGCGACCACGTGTGCTGCAGCGGTGACGGCGCGGCGGTCGCGGTGAAGTAGTCGCCGCCCCGGTCGCTCATCCGCCAGTTCGCGACGTACCCGAGCGCGGCGAGCGTGTCGAGCCGCAGTGCGCGCAGTTCGGTCGTCGGCAGCAGCCAGCGCTCCACGACCACCACGGTGGAGAGCAGGAGCAGCAGCGCGGGCAGCAGCCGCCGTACCCGCCGGCCCCAGAAGGCGAGCAGCGCGAGCCGACCGGTCCGTGCGTGCTCGGTGAGCAGCAGTGAGGTGATCAGGAAGCCGGAGAGGACAAAAAACGCGTCGACACCGAGGAAGCCGCCGCGCAGAGCGCCGACACCGCCGTGGAAGGCGAGGACCGCGGCCACCGCCAACGCGCGTACGCCGTCGAGCGCGGGGTGGTAGCCGAAACCCTCGGCGGACCGCACCCCTCGCAAGCTCAACCGCACCGGCAACGCCCCACCTCGCGACGGCTACGTCAAGTAACCATCACTCTAGGTGATATCCGGTTCCGAGAAGACCGAGACTCCGGCACCCCGAGTTTCGCCCGGCGTCTACCGACGCCCGGCGGGCGATCGGGCGGAGACCCCCATGATCGCGTACGGGCCGGGGTCCTGAACTGCAGATGTCCTCCGTCATCCCGCGATTCAGCCGAGAGGGGTGTGGGTAGCAGGTCGCTCGACAGCACCAGGGGAGGGAGCGACCGATGAGGGCTTTGACGTGGCAGGGCAAGCGTGACGTGCGGGTGGAGGAGGTGCCCGATCCGCGGATCGAGGAGCCGACGGATGCGATCGTGCGGATCACGTCGACCGCGATCTGTGGTTCCGACCTTCACCTGTATGAGGTGCTCGGGCCGTACCTGAAGCCTGGTGACGTGCTCGGGCACGAGCCGATGGGAATCATCGAGGAGGTGGGTCCGGGGGTGACCCGGCTGCGGCCGGGGGACCGGGTGGTGGTTCCGTTCAATATCTCCTGCGGATCGTGCTGGATGTGTCAACGGCAGCTCTACGCCCAGTGTGAGACAACCCAGGTGCGGGCGGAGGGCAAGGGCGCGGCGCTGTTCGGCTACACCTCCATGTACGGGTCAGTTCCCGGCGGGCAGGCCGAGTACCTGCGGGTTCCGCAGGCCCAGTTCGGGCCGATCAAGGTCCCTGACGGTGGCCCGGACGAGCGGTACCTCTACCTGTCGGACGTTCTCCCGACTGCCTGGCGGGCGGTCCGATATGCCGACACGCCCCCCGGCGGCACCCTCGCCGTCTTCGGGCTCGGTCCCGTCGGTCAGCTCTGCGCCCGAATCGGACGTCATCTCGGCGCGGGCCGGGTGATCGGTCTGGACCTGGTGCCGGAGCGGTTGGAGATGGCCCGCAGGCATGGGATCGAGGTGGTGGACGTGACCGATCTCGACGACGTACCGGGTGCGTTGATCGACCTGGTCGACGGTCGGGGGCCGGACGCGGTCATCGACGCGGTCGGCATGGAGGCGCACGGCTCCACCTCCGGAAAGCTCGCCCAGACCGCGGTCGGACTCCTGCCGGACAAGCTGGCCCGGTCGATGACCGACCGGTTCGGCGTGGACCGGCTCACCGTGCTCCACGCCGCCGTCAAGTCGGTACGACGCGGCGGCACGGTCTCGATCTCCGGTGTCTACGGCGGGGAGATCGACCCGATGCCGATGATCGAGATGTTCGACCGGGGCATCCAACTCCGGATGGGGCAGTGCCACGTACGGCGCTGGGTGGACGAGATCCTGCCACTGCTCTCCGGCGACGATGACCCGCTCGGCGTGCTGGACCTGCGCACCCACCGGGTGTCGCTGGCCGAGGCTGCCGAGGCGTACGAGATGTTCCAGAAGAAGCGGGACGGCTGCGTGAAGGTTGTCCTCGCGCCGTGACCCTCGCCGTCCAGCACAGGCTTGTGTCCGCCACCCCTCAGGTGTCGGACACAAGCCTTCCTCCTCCACACGCAGGAGGAGATGCAGGTGCCGGTCGACCGTACGGCGATGTACCGGGCGGGACTGCCGCCGAGGTCCGGACGTACCTCGGGCTTCGTGTCCGCCGGTCGCGTGAATCACCGAGAAGTGAGGCCCCTTTCATTTTAGGCTGGTGACCGGGGTGACAGTGCGGCGGCAGCGGTCCACGGGTCATGCTGGGAGACCAACGACGAATGAGGTGGGCGCGACTATGGCTACGGAGAAGGCGATTCTGGCCGGAGGCTGTTTCTGGGGGATGCAGGACCTGATCCGGCGGCGCCCCGGTGTGGTCACGACACGGGTCGGCTACACCGGTGGCGAGGTGGCGAACGCCACCTACCGCAACCACGAGGGTCACGCGGAGGCTATCGAGATCACGTTCGATCCGTCGGTGACGTCGTACCGGAACCTGCTCGAGTTCTTCTTCCAGATCCACGATCCGACCACCCTGAACCGGCAGGGCGGTGACATCGGCACCAGCTACCGGTCGGCGATCTTCTACGAGAGCGACGAGCAGAAGCGGGTAGCCGAGGACACCATCGCCGACGTCGACGCGTCCGGGCTCTGGCCGGGCAAGGTGGTCACCGAGGTGACGGCCGCCGGTCCGTTCTGGGAGGCGGAGCCGGAGCACCAGGACTATCTGGAACGCATCCCCAACGGTTACACCTGCCACTTCCCGCGACCGAACTGGACACTGCCGCGCCGTTCCCAGTGACGGTCGCCGAAGCCCTGTCGCAGCCACCCGGCCGCCCGTACGCGGGATGAGATGCTGTCGGCGTGAAGAACGCGCGGCGGATGTGGACACTGTTCGAACCCGTGCACGCCGTCACGTACTTCACGGCGGAGGCACGGCAGGCGTACGAGGCGGCCGGGCTGCGCGGCTACTGGCGGGGGTACTTCGCCGGGCGGGCGGCTCCACTCGGGCCGGTCGGGGCGGCCCCGGCCGTGGCCGTCTTCTTCAACTTCGCGCCCGCCATGGTCGCCCGTGCCCTGCCCGACGTGTGGCAGCGGGCGACTGTGGCGGAGACGCTCGTGGCGCGCCTGGCCGGGGCCACGGACGCGTTGGCCCGGCTCACCGCGGGCATCCCGGTCGGCACGGTCGAGGCAGCCGCCGACCTGCTGGAAGAGGCGGTCCACCGCCTCGATTCGGCGGGTCGGGTGCTCGGGGCCGCCAACGCGGCGTTGCCGGTGCCGCAGGATCCGCTCGGTCGGCTGTGGCAGGCCGCCACGACCCTGCGCGAGCATCGTGGGGACGGGCACGTCGCCGCGCTGGTGACGGCCGGACTGGGTGGATGCGAGCCGCTGGTCTGGCGGGCGGCGACTGACCTCGGCCGCGAGGTTTTGCAACCGAACCGGGGCTGGTCCGACGATGAGTGGAACGCCGCGACCCGGCGACTCGTCGAGCGCGGATGGCTCGCCGAGGACGGCACTCCCACCGCCACCGGCGTTGCCGCGTACGAGTGGATCGAGAGCGTGACCGACGACGTTGCCGCAGCCGCCTGGACCGGCGTCGATCCGGCGGATGCCGCCGCGCTGCTGACCCCGATCGCGCACGCCTGCCGGGCCGCGCTGCCCCCGGTCAGTCCGATCGGGCTGCCCGAGCCCGGCGGGCACGACACCGGCGGCGGGCCGGACGGGGCCGGGGCGTAGGACGCGCCGGTCGGCTGTCCCGGCGTCACTGCCAGATCGCGCGGATCCGGTCCGCGATCGATCCGGCCTGGTCGCGCCCGGCGCGGGCTGCCGCCGCGCGTCGTGTGGGGTCGAGCATGTTGGGGCCGATGGCGGCGCAGGCTGCGGCGTCCGGCGTCACGACGACGTTCGGCACCCCGAGTGCGGCGGCCTGGATCTGGGGACGGTCGGCGCGGCGGAGGGCCGACGTGGTGGGTGCGATCACGACCACCCGGCTGTGGCCGGCGGCGAGGTCGACGTTGGCGACCGAACGTACGCCGCCGTCCAGGTACCGCCGTCCGTCGATCGTGACGGGTGGCCAGACCAGCGGGACGGCGCAACTGGCCGCGACCGCGTCGATCAGGGTGACCCCGCTGTCGCGGTCGAAGACGACGTCCGTACCGGTTTCGGCGTCGACGGCGGTCACCAGCAGCCGGCGGTCGGGCCATCGCCGGTCGGGTACCCGTCGTTCGATGACCGCTCGCCGTTCGGCTTCGGACATGGTCTTCGCCCGTAGCGCCGCTCGCCCCAGCCACGCCCGTCCGTGCCGCCGGTCGCCCGGCCACGCCGATGCGACCAGGAGACGGACGACAGGTCCCACGCCGATCCGGGCGGGAGTCTCGCCGGGGACGTTGTCGATCTGGGCGGCGTAGATGTCCGCCAGGGGAGTGGTCCCGGTCAGTTGCGCGGCGACCGCCGCCCCGGCCGAGGTGCCGATGACGGTGTCCGCGCCCGCGAGATCGACACCGCACTGCGCGAGGCCGTGCAGCAGGCCGATCTCCCACGCGACGCCGGTCACGCCACCGCCGCCCAGTACCAGCGCTCGCCCATCGGTCGGCATCAACGCATCCTCTCACGGTGCCGACCGCACGCTGTCCGCTCGACCACGGCCCCGAGCACCGGCACGGTGCCTTCCCGCCGCGTGCGCTCCCGGCTCAGGTGTATCGCGGTGCGTCCCGTTCGCGCTCGTAGTCGCCGACCGTCGGAACGACGGGAAGGACGAGCAGCAGGACCAGGTACGCCACGGCGAGCAGTCCTCCGGTGAACATGGTCAACAGGAGCACGACGGTTCGTACCCAGTCGACGCGGAACCCGCCGTACGCCGCGATGCCGAGACAGACGCCGCCGAACCATTTGCCCTCGCTGATCCGGCACCAGAACCGGCCACGCGCCCTTCCCTCAGCGGAGGGCGGGGCGGGGATTGCCGGGTTCACCGGTCCGAACTCAGCCAGGATCGCTGCCATCCGGGCACCGGTCACCGGACCGTCGCCCGAGCCCGTGCCGGTGCTCAACTGCCAATGTTCGTCGACCCGGTAACGCGGGTGAGGGCGATGCGGGACGCCTCGGGCCCGCAGGTACTGCACCCTGGTCCCGTGGACGACGTGGCAGAGATCCTGGACCGGATCTGGCGGACGGATGCGGCCGGCATGCTCGGCGCGCTCAGCCGGCGGCTCGGCGACTTCGATCGGGCCGAGGAGGCGCTGTCGGACGCACTGGCCGAGGCACTCAAGCGCTGGCCCGACGAGGGCGTCCCGGAGAGGCCGACCGGTTGGCTGGTCACGACGGGCTGGCACAAGGCGTTGGACCGGTTGCGCCGTGACGCCGTCGGCCGGCGGAAGGTGGCACGGGTGGCCGCGGAACCGCCACCCGAACCCGGCGTGGACGATCGGCTGGCCATGGTTTTCGCGTGCTGCCACCCGGACCTGGCCGAGCCGGCCCGGGTCGCGTTGACCCTGTACGCCGCCAGCGGCCTGAGCGCGGCCGAGATCGCCGCCGCGTTCCTGGTGCCGCTGCCGACGATGGCGCAGCGGCTTTCCCGGGCCAAGGGTCAGTTGCGGGAGCGCGGCATCCGGTTCGAGATGCCACAACCGCACGAGTACGCCGACCGGCTACCGACCGTACTCACGGTGATCTACCTGGTGTTCAACGAGGGGTATCTGTCCAGCGGCCGGTCCGCCCAGCGGCGGGAGCTGGCCGGCGAGGGGGTCGAGCTGGCGCGCCAACTCGCCGCGCTGCTGCCCCGTGAGCCGGAGGCCGCCGGCCTTGCCGCGTTGCTGGAACTGCATCACGCCCGCGCCGCCGCGCGGTTCGACTCGTGGGGCCGCATCGTGCTGCTGGAACAGCAGGACCGGCGGCTGTGGGACAGAGCGGCGATCGAACGGGCGGCGCTGCGGCTGCGGGCGGCGGTGAGCCAGGGCCGGCCGGGGCCGTACCAGGTGCGGGCCGGCATCGCCGCGCTACACGCCCTGGCCGCGTCGTACGACGCCACCAACTGGGCGGACGTCCGGGCGCTGTACGACCGGCTGTACGCACTGGACCCGTCGCCGGTCGTACTGCTGAACCGGGCCGTGGCCACCCGGTACGCGGTGGGACCGGCGCCGGCACTGGACGAGGTCGACGCGGTGGGGGACCGGCTTGCCGGTTACCACCTGTGGCACGCCGCCCGGGCCGACCTGCTGGCCACGCTCGACCGTCCGGGAGAGGCGCTGACGGCGGCGGAGCGGGCTCTGGAGCTGGCGACGAACCCGGCCGAGCGGGAACTGATGTCGCGTCGGGTGGGTGAGCTGCGGCGCCGGCTGTGAGACCGGCGCCCAGCGTCACCGCTATTCGCGGCTCATCACGGGACGGACCTCCAGCGCGGTCATCCCGGCGCCGAGTGGCCAGGTGGCCGCGATCCGCGCGGCCTCGTCGATGTCGTCGCACTCCAGGATGACGATCGCGCCGACGATCTCCTTGAGTTCCAGGTACGGCCCGTCCGTAATCACCGGCTGGCCGTTCGCGTCGGCGCGTACCGTTTTCGCCGTGTTCCCGGGTTGCAGCTCGGCACCGCCGTCGGCGATCTTGCCGGTCGGCTGCCACCGCTCGAACCACGCGTAGATCTGCTTCATCAGGTCCTGCTCGTCGCCCGGGGAGAGGGCGGTCCACTCGCGGTCGTCCCCGCAGATCAGCATCGCGTACTTCATGTTCGCTCCTCATGGTGGGAAGGGCTGCGTCATCCGGGTAACGAATGACCGTCACGGGTCCTCGACAGGTTCCACCGAATTTTCTGCCGAAGTTCCGGCGGCCAACCGCTCACTCATCGAGTTGAGCTGTCAGTACAACGAAGAACGGGAGACGTTATGGTGATCCGGTGGCGTGTCGCATCACCGAACTGGTCCTGGACGCACGTGATCCCGAACTGCTGGCACGGTTCTGGTGCGAGGTACTGGGCTACGTCGAGCTGGAACGCGACGGAGCAGACATCGAGATCGGGCCGGCCGACGTCGGCTTCGGTGGCGCCCAGCCCACGATCGTCCTGAACCAGACCGACGAGCCCAAGGCCGGCAAGCTGCGTCTGCACATCGATGTGAATGCCACCGACCGGGAACAGGACGAGGAGCTGGAGCGGTTGCTCGCGGCCGGCGCCCGTCGAGTCGATGTCGGGCAGACCGGCGCCGAGTCATGGCACGTGCTCGCCGATCCCGAAGGCAACGAATTCTGCCTGCTGCGGCGACGGGTACCAGGGGTGTAGCCGATCAATCGCCCACCCCGCCGGTTCGTGAGCGTCAGGAGAAGAGTTCCGTACCGCTGACCACGATGCACCCGAACATGTCACCGAGGACAACCTGTTGATGCTTGCTCAGTGGGTTGACGAAAACCGCCACACCGACCCCGGCAGCTCGACAGACCTGGGCGATCTCGCGCGCCTTGCCGGAGCTGAGCAGCGTCCGCCGCGAGAACGGTAGGGTCATCTTGGCCGCACCGCCTCGCGAGACGCCCCGCCGCTGCACATGCCGGCCCACCACCCGGCCCCCATGTGCCACCACGGAAGCCGCCAGCAGGTCGAGCTTCGCTCCGGATTCCCTGTCCTTCGCCGAGAACAGACCTACGAGCACCACGTCGGCACCCGCCAACACGGCGGTCGGCCCGCTCTGATTGCCACGCACCGCGCCATCGTGCCAGAGTTGTCGATGCCCATCGGTCGATCAGGTCGGCGTCAGGCGGCCAGCATCGCGTACCGGCCGTTGGTGTCGATGAGGGTGTCGTGGGTGCCGCGCTCCACGATCCGTCCGTGGTCGAGCACCGCGATCTGGTCGGCGTCGCGCACGGTGGAGAGCCGGTGCGCGATGGTGATCGTCGTACGTCCCTCGGCGAGGACGTCGAACGCACGCTGCACGGCCCGTTCGGTCTCGGTGTCCAGGGCGCTGGTCGCCTCGTCGAGGATCAAAACGCGCGGGTCGCGCAGCAGCGTGCGGGCAATGGCCAGGCGCTGCTTCTCACCGCCGGAGAACCGGTGTCCCCGCGAGCCGACCATCGTGTCGTACCCGTCGGGCAGTCCGGCGATCAGGTCGTGGATCTGCGCGGCGCGGGCGGCGGCCTCGATCTCGGCGTCGGTGGCCTCCGGGCGGGCATAGCGCAGGTTCTCCCGCACGGTCGTGTGCAGCAGGTACGTCTCCTGGCTGACCACACCGACGATCGCGGCCAGGTCGGCCAGGCGCAGGTCGCGCAGGTCGATGCCGTCGACGGTGACCCGGCCGCTGCTCGGGTCGTGCAACCGGCTGACCAGCGCGGCGAGGGTGCTCTTACCGGAACCGGTCTCGCCGACCAGGGCCAGGCTGGTGCCAGGGGGCACGTCCAGGGTGACCCCGGTGACCGCGGCGGTGTCGCTGCCCTGGTAGCTGAAGCCGACCTCGTCCAGGCGCAGGTGGCCGCGGACCCGCCGCGGGTCGATGCCGACCGGTTCGGCCGGGTCGGCCACCTCGACCGGGAGGTCCAGGTATTCGAAGATCCGGGCGAAGAGGGCCAGCGACGCGGTCAGCGAGACGCCCACGTTCAGCAGGCCCATCAGCGGGCGGAACAGCCCGCCCTGCAACGTGGTGAAGGCGACCAGGGTGCCGATGCTCAGCGTGCCGGCGGTGCCGGGCAGGCCGGCGCTGAGGTAGATGATCGCGGGGATGGCGGCGAAGATGACGCTCATCGAGGCCATCCGCCACCGGCCGGCGAGTTCGCTGCGCAGTTCAAGGTCGACCAGGCGGGCGGAGGAGGCGTTGAACCGCTCGATCAGCGTCGGCCCGGTTCCGAGGGTCTTGGCGAGCTGTACGCCACTGATCGACAGCCCCTCCTCGACGGTGACGTTGAGGTCGGCCAGTTCGCGCTGGCGTTTCGCGGTGATCTCGCGACGCAGCCGGGCGACCCGGCGGGTCAGCCAGATCGCGGGGGGAAGTACGAGCAGCGAGACCAGGGAGAGGCGCCAGGAGAGGGCGACCATGGCGACCGCGGTGGCGACGACCGTGGTCAGGTTGGACGCGATGCCGGTGGCTGTGGAGGTGACCACCGACTGCATGCCACCGATGTCGTTGGTGATCCGGGACTGCACCTCGCCGGTGCGGGTACGGGTGAAGAACGCCAGCGACTGCTGCTGGAGGTGGCCGAACACGTCGGTGCGTAGCTGGTGCAGGACCTCCTGCCCGACCCGGGTGGAGATCCAGGTCTGCAGGACGCCGAGGACCGAGGTGACGGCGGCCACCCCGACCATGCCGAGGACCAGCCAGACGAGCAGCGTCAGGTCGCGCTCCGGGAGGGCTTGGTCGATCACGTGCCGGAGCAGGAAGGGCGAGGCCATCGCGATGATCGAGGCGGCCACGATGATCGCGGTGACCATGGCGAGCGCGGCCCGGTGCCGGGTGAACAGCCCGCCGATGCGGCGCAGTGACACCTGCCGGGCCTGCGTCTTCTCGGCGGCGCTGACTGTGTGGGGGCCGCGGTCGCGGCCGGAGGGGGTGGGTTCCAAGGGGATCTGCCCTTCGTCGGGGATATTACTGAGGTTGCCTCATCATGAGGTAACAACCGTACCCCCTGCTACCGTATTCCCGTGACCGAGGCGGACGGCATTCCCGTGACCGGGGCGGACGGCGTTCCCGTGACCGAGGCGGGCGGTGACGACGAAACCCTGGTGGAGGCGTTCTGGGGGGTGGCGCGCCGGCTGCGGCGGAGCAGCCGGGAGGCGCTGGAACCGTGGGACATCAACCCGAGCCAGGCCCGTGCGCTCGGTGTCCTCGCCCGGCACGGCATGCTGCGGCTCAGCGCCCTCGCCGAACACCTGCGCATCGCGCCGCGCTCGGCCACCGAGGTGGTCGACGACCTGCAGGCCCGGGGCCTGGTGGAACGCCGCCCCGATCCGGGCGACCGACGCGCCACCCTGGTCGCGCTGACCGGGGAGGGCAGCCGCATCGGCGCTGCGATCAGGGCCGCCCGGCGGGCCGAGGCGGAACGGCTCTTCGCCGACCTCGACGAGGCCGACCGTGACCAACTCGCCCGGATCCTGCGTACCTTGGGTGGTTGATCCGGTGTATGCCGTGATAGCGGGGGAAGTCCCCGGTCTAGTCGCTTCTGCCGGGGGTATGGCGCGCAGGTGCAGGGACCTCTCGCAAAAGTTACCCGGGTGCAGTGGTCCTCGTGGTCTGTTCCCTGGTCCCGTACCTGGTCCTGGCGGTGGCGGTGCTCTCGCTCGGAGAGATCATCTCCACCAGCCTCGCCATCTCCCGCCCCACCTTGCAGGTGACCGCCAGTGTGTCTGCCGGTGCGTACGCCGTCGGCACACTGCTGGCCGTGCAGTTCGCCATGCACCTCCCGCCACGACGAATGCTCATCACCTACGAGATCTGTTTCGTCGTCGCGTCCGTACTCGCCGCGACGGCCCCGAACGCGCCGGTGTTCATCGGCGCCTTCATCGCACAGGGGCTGCTGACCAGCCTGATGCTGATCGCCGCGTTACCCCCGTTGGTCACCGCCTGGCCGGCGAGCAAGATGCCGATCACCGCAGGAATCCTGAACCTGTGCATCTTCGGCGCCCTCGGGCTCGTCGGCGCGACCGCGCTGTACCTGTCGGGCCGTCCACGCCTCGAAACGCCGGACCTGGAGCGCTTCCAGGGTCGTGGGGAACCCGCGTGGTCGTCGCCGCCCATTCTCAGCGCCGTGCACCGCAAGTGGCGGTAAGCAGGGTTTGCCAGCCTTGCTCGAGCGTGCCGCCCCGGCCGCCGGTGGACGTGGTTCGGCGACAACCCTCTAGTGGTAAACGTCGATAGATGGTATGAATTGTCCAAGCTTCTCCGCAAGTAAGAGATTCTCCTACGGAGGCTCGGATGAACAGAATCATGGCAGGCCTGGCCGCCCTCCTGTTCACCATCGCCGGCTCATCGGTGGCCCCCGTGCCGGCACGGGCGGCCCTTGCGGAAAATTCGTCCACGTCGGAGGACTTCCGTACGGTCGATTACCGGGGCTATCGCGTGACGGTCCCGCAGACCTGGCGGGTTGTCGACCTGACCGACAACCCGGACGCCTGCGTCCGGTTCGACCGGCCCACGGTTTACCTGGGACATCCGGCCGACAAGTCGTCGTGCCCCGCCCACCTCGTCGGTCGTACCGCAGGGCTGGTCGTCGAACCGCTCGAGTCCGTACCGGTGGATCGTCTTCCGCCGGACACCGCCACCACGGCGCCGGGCACGGCGGCCCCGAGCGCCCCGTGGTCCCGCGACGACTCCCTCCGGTTCGCGGTGCGTGACGCGGGTGTGCTCGTCACGGCGGCGCACACCCCGGTGACCGAACCCCTGGTCCGCCGGATCCTGGCCACCGCGACCCTCGGCCCGGACGCGAAGCCGGCGGCACCGACGGCATCGCCCGGCACCGGCTCGGCGCCGGGGGCGGGGACCCGGCGGACACCGCTGGTCGCGGCCGGTCCGCAGCCGGGCACCTACACCGGCAGGGGCTTCGACACGTGTACGGCGCCGTCCCAGTCGACCATGGACACCTGGCGAGCCAGCTCGCCCTACCGTGCGGTCGGCGTCTACATCAGCGGCGCCAACCGGTCCTGCGCCCAGCCGAACCTGACCGCGAACTGGGTGAGCAACCAGACCGCGAACGGCTGGCGCCTGATCCCGATCGAGCTCGGCCGCCAGGCCCCCTGCTCCACCCGCTACTCGCTGCTGATGTCGAGCGACCCGACCACCGCGCGAGCACAGGGCTCGACCGCGGCGACCAGCGCGGTAGGCGCCGCGCAGGCGTTGGGCATCCCCGCCGGCAGCGCGATCTACAACGACATCGAGGCCTACCCGTCGAACGCGTCCTGCCGGGCCGCGGTCCTCTCCTTCCTCTCCGGCTGGACGAACACCCTCCACTCGTACGGATACCTCGCGGGCGTGTACTCCAGCGGGGCGTCCGGCATCACGGACGTCGCCGGTGCGTACGACGATCCTTCTTACACCCGGGTGGACCACATCTGGTTCGCCTGGTGGAACAACGTGGCGAACACCGACGCCGGACCGTACGTGCCGGCGGCGTACTGGGCCGACCACCAACGACTGCACCAGTACGCCGGGGACGTCTACGAGACCTGGGGCGGTGTCCAGATCCGAATCGACCGCAACTACCTCGACGTCTCGGCCGGCGCGGATCCGCCGGCCTGGAGCAGCACCGTCGACAACACCACCTCGGGCCGGTTCACCGCGAGCGCGAACTGGGGCACGTCCAGCTACTCCGGCCAGCGGTTCGGTGCCGACTACCGGTTCGCGAACCCGACCCCGGCCAGCGATGTCGCCTGGTACCGGGTCGCCATCCCGGAGACCGCCACGTACGAGGTCGCGGTCTGGTACCCGGCGAACCCGGACTACAACGACTCGACCCCGTACATCGTCGCCACCACCGGGGGCAACCGGACGGTACGGGTCGACCAGCGCGTCAACGGTGGTCAGTGGGTGTCGCTCGGCGTGTTCACGCTGGCCGGCGGCGACGCCAACCGGGTGGGAGTGAGCCGGTGGACCGCCGGCACCGGTTATGTCATGGCCGACGCGGTCCGGATCACCCGCCGGGTCACCACGATCACCACGTCCGGCGCCGTGCCGCTGCGGTAGTCACGGCGCTGCCCGCAGGGGGTACGGCGTACCGCCTCGGGGCGGCCGAGCCGGCCAGGATGCGGATCGATCTGTTGGTGTGGGCGTGGTGAGGACCGCGGGTCGAACGACAGCAGTGCACAGTGTGTGCATGACGTATGACGGTAAGCAGGTGCCCGACCACCTGCTGATCAACATCGAGCAGCGAGACGACCCGATATCGGCGGTTTCCGAGGACGATGCGCGCCGCCGCTCGGTTGCCTATCCCAAGCTGATGTGGGGGGCACCCGTCTTCGGTCGGGCCGAGGAGGTCGATGGCCGGTGGCGGATCCTCAGCCTCATCGGCGACGAGCCGCAGGGCACCCGGGACGGTCTCGGTTCCCACTTCCGGCGGCTGCTCAGCGAGACGCCGGACACCGCCGAGAACGCGGCCGAGCGGAAGGAGTACGAGGCGGCGATCCGATTGCTCGACTGGGAGGTGGTCAACGACCTCACGGTCAACGGCCGGCGCTACCGGATCATCCGTGCCCAGCCCTTCCTGCGAATGGGACCGGACGGGCCCGAGCCGCCCCGGCCCAGCGACCCGGACCCCCGCCCGGCCGGCAGGACGGGCTCGTCGGGATCGCAGATGGAGGGATTTGTCATCGATCCGGTCGCGACCACCGGCCTTTCCGACGGAATTCTGCGGATGGAACTCGTTCCCGCCTTCTACAAGAAGGGGGGAATCGTCCCCGACGACGTACGGGAGGACTCCCGGCGGGCGTTGGCCACCCATCCGAACGTGGTCCTGCTACCGGTCGGCTTCACCATCGGCGAGTACGTCGACGGCAGGTGGCGACCCCGGTCGTTCTCCACGTACCCGACGCCGCAGGCGGCTCGGGAGTCGGCGTCCTTCAACTTCAGTGACATCGTCCCGCACGAGAACGCGTCGTTCGAGGAGATCAGGGCGGCGTACAACCGTGCTCTGGAGGAGTTCGAGGCGCCCCGCACCGACGAGTTCGAGCTGAAGGGTGTCCGCTGCCGGGTGACCCGGGTCGAGTGCTTCGTACGGGTCGGCCCGGACGGCCCCGAGACGCCCCGTCCCTCGGACTGGGACCCGGAGCCGCCACCCGAGCTGCACTTCCAGCAACTGCGTGCGGAGGGCAGGATGCCCGAACTGGAGTGACCCGTACCTGCCGCGGTGGACAGGTCAGCGGCCCGGTCCAGCCCGCGGCCCCGATCCGCACCGGTATCGGCGTCGGCGCGGAATCGCACATGGCGCGGCCGGGCGGCCGCCGGACGGCCACGGGGGCCGTCGCAGCGGTCGCCCGGCCCGGCCGCGTCAACCGATCGCGGTACGGAGTGCCGGACGTCCCTGCGCGATCCCGGAGATCGACACTAGGAGACATTCCTGTCCCGCTCCGCCCCCTGAGCACAGAGCACGGCGCGCAGCCTGGCGTGGGTCCGTCGGTCGAGGCCGTCGAGCAGGGGCAGCGCCTCGGCCCAGCATCGGCGCGCGTCCCTGGTACGCCCCAGTGCCGCGTGGACGTCACCCAGGACCTGTTGGGCAAGCCCCATGCCGCGTCGATGGTTGAACTCCCGGCAGATGACCAGCGCCTGCCGGGCGCGGGTCAGTGCCTGCGTGGTGTCACCGGACACCTTTAGCGCCTCGGCCAAATTGATCAGCGTCAGCGCCTCGCGCAGCCGGTCCCCGCACTGCCGGGTGATGGCGAGCCCGGCCCGGTGGTGGGCCACGGCCCGGGTGAAGTCACGGCGTCGCTGGAACACCAGACCGAGGTTGTCCAGGACCGACCCCTCCTCGCAGCGGTCACCCAGCTCGCGCCGGATGGCGAGGCTCGCCCGGAGGTGCAGCACGGCGGCGTCGAGGTCGCCCCGGTCCCGCAGCGCGCTGCCCAGATTGTTCAGGCACAACGCCTCGCCGGCCCGATCGCCGAGACCGCGTTGGGTTATCAGGACCCGGCGCAGCAGGTTGACGCCCTGGTCCATTCGCCCCTCCCGGAGCATCGCCACGGCCAGTACGTTGAGGGCCAGCGCGTTCGCCGCCCGGTCACCCAGCCGGTGCGTCGCCTCGGCCCCCAACTCGCCGAACTGCACCTGTTCGGTGACGTACCCCGCGTCGTCGAGGAACCTGGTGACGGCCAGTACGAGATCACGTACCTCGGCGAAGTCGTGCCCGGTGGCCAGCCGCTGCCTGGCGATGACCAGCAGGTTCGTGTGTTCGCGTTCGAACCAGGCCCAGGCGTCCACGGGGCTGACCAACTGGTGGGGGTGGCCGGAGGATTGGGTCGGGGCGCGGTCCGGAAACCGCTCGTGCGGACAGAGCAGGTGGGCCGCGGACGCGGTCGTGTCGAACAGGTGACCGGTGAGCCGGGCCATTGCTGCCGCCCGTACCGGCGGCGGCTCGACCTCCTCGGCGCGCTCCCGGGCGAAGAGGCGGACGAGGTCGTGGAATCCGTACCGCACGTCGCCGGACGGCTGCAGCAGGTGCGCGTCCACCAGTTGTTCGAGCATCCGCTCGGCGAGCGGCACCGGCAGGTTCGCCAGGGCGGCAACGGCCGGCGCCGCCGCATCGGACCAGTCCGGCAGGCTGGCGAGCCGGAACAAATGGATCGCCTGCCTCCGCTCGTCCTGCTCGGACTCGTCGAACGCCCGGTAGCCCGGGTTCAGGCTGGCGCGTACGGAAAGATCCCCGGCCTCGAGCACGTCGAGACGCCGATGCTCGTCGTCGATCCGGTCCGCGAGTCCGACCAGGGTCGCGTTCGGTCGGGCCGCCGCGCGGGCGCCCACGATCCGCAACGCCAGCGGCAGCCCGGCGCAGCGCTGAACGATCACCGAGGCGGCGGCCGGTTCCGCGTCGACCCGCGCGGCACCGCCGGTCCGACGCAGCAGGGCGAGCGCGGCGCCGTCGGGCAGCGGCTCCAGCGAGATCCGGGCGGTCACGTCCAGGCCCAGCAGCCTCCACCGGCTGGTCACCACGGTGGTGCACCCCGCAGCACTCAGCAGCAGCGGACGTACCTGCGCGGCCGAGGCGGCGTTGTCCAGCACCATCAGTACGCCCTGCGCGGCGGTCATGGTCCGCAGCAGGGTGCTCGCCTCCTCCACCGTCGGCGGAACGGTGGACGCCCCCATCGCGCGCAGGAAACGGGCCAGTACCTCCGCCGGGTCGGCCGGCGCGATCCCGGCACTCACACCGTGCAGGTCGGCGTAGAGGCAGCCGCCGGGGTGCCGCGCGGCGACCTGGTGCGAGAGGTGCAGCGCGAGCGCCGACTTGCCGACGCCGCCGGCACCCGCCACGACACACACCGCACCGTCGACGGCCATCGCGTCGAGCATCCGCCGGGTCTCGGCGGTACGGCCGACGACCACGATCGGTGGCGGCGGTAACTGGAACGGAACGGGCCGGTTCACCGGTGTTGGTCGACGGAGGAGCAGGGGTGCGGAGTTGCCGGTCGGGCCGGTCGTCGGCGGCAGTCTCCGGGCCCCCGGCAACGGCTCGGCGACGGCGTCCGCGTCAACCGCCCCGCCGACAACGCCGGCCAGGGTGCCATCGTCCTCGCCGGTACGGCCGGCGCTGGGAATCCGGGCCTGCGCCGGGCCGTCGACCGGAGGAAGCAGCCGGAGCGGGTTCTGCCCCCTACCCCGCTCGGCCGCCAGGCGCTGCCACGACGTCACCCACGGCCCCATCCGCGCGGCCGGTACGTCACACGCCCGCAGCAGCGCGACCACCAACTCCCGGCGGGGCAGCGTCGCTCGCCCGAACATGGTGGCGAGGGTGCTGGCCGGCAGGATCTCGCCGTTGGCCTGTGCCCGTCGGGCGATCGCGCGGTAGGTGAGACCCGACTGGTCACGTACCCGGCGCAGGAGTGCGACGTACTGTGCGGCGCTCGACGCGAACGTCGGGTCGACATCCGGACCGGGTGCGGTCAGGGTGCTCTGTTCGGCATCACTTCGTTCACTGTCCACTGAGACGAATTGGACCAGACGGTGGCCGGGACAGTGCCACCTTTCGGTCGGGGACGAAGGCTCGCATCCCTGGTCGAAGGGCTGGACACCACCCCCGCCGGTCACCTGTGCGGTGGTCGACCCGACGTCGGAGCGCCGCCCCGGGCGTACGGCCACGGGGGTGACGCTCCGACGCGACCGGCCGCCGCGAGGCGGTCAGTTCCAGTCGACGCGGTAGCCGCGGTCAGGTCGAGCCGGCACCGCGTACGGCGATCAGGTCCAGCTGATGCCACGCTTGCAGACGCCGCGCATGACCCTCTCCTCTCCTTCGGGTGAGGCGGCCCCGGATCCGCCCCGTCAATCCAGCGTCGACCGGACGGACCCTCCGGCGGAAGGTTCAGCCGCGGTCGAGGTCGTTCGAGGTTGTTCGAGCGGCGCGTCGAACGCCGTCGGGCTGTCGCTGTGGCTGGTGGTGTCGCGGTGGCCCGACGGGTGGGCGGTGGGGCCGGACCGGTCGGATTGTCGCCGGGGCCACAGCGGGACCACGGCCAGCACCGCGACCGTGCCCAGCAGGCCGCTGACCCCGGTCACCGTGGTGGCGGCCCAGTGGTCGGCGGCCAGTCCGGCGAGGAGCATCGCCATGCCCTGCAGCCCGGCCAGCCCGGTGATCGCGACCCCGAAGGCCCTGCCCCGGTACTCGGCCGGCACCGCCCGTCCGAACAGGGCGTTCAGCGGAATGGCGAAGGCACTCCCGGCACCGGCCAGGACGAGCAGGCCCAGCACCGCCCACAGCGGCGGGAAGGTCCAGACGACAACCAGGACCGCGCCGGACAGTGCCGCCAGCGGCAGGATGAGACGCGGCCGGACGTCCGGTGGGCAGAACCGGGTGAAGACCACCCCACCGACGCCCATGCCCAGTGGCGCCGCCGCCAGCAGGAGTCCGACCGTGCCCGGTCCACCGCCGTACTGGACGGCCAGTGGCGCCATCAGTCCCTCGGCGGCGTAGACGAAGGCGCTGGCGAGCCAGAGGACGAGCACGTAGGCGCGCAGCCGGTGGTCGGTGAAGATGACCCGCAGCCCGATGGTCGGGCCCAGCCCGCTGGTGTGCCCGTGCCCGTGCCCGTGCCCGTGCCCGTGCCCGTGCCCGTGCCCGTCCGGTCGGGCGGGCACCGGGCGGGGGCGCACGCCGACGATGATCAGCAGCGCGGAGACCAGGAACGTCGCCGCGTCGACCAGCAGCGCACCGCGCAGCGAGAACACCGCCACCAGGCTGCCACCGGCGGCGAAGCCGACGACCTGAACGACCTGGGCGCTGATGTTGTCGACCCCGTTCGCCACCGGGTACCGGTCACCGTCCAGCACCTCGGGCATCAGCGCCGCCCGGGCGGCCACGAACGGCGGCCGCAGCAGGTTCACCACGAACAGCAGCCCCACCAGGGTCGGCGCGGAGAGGCCGGGCAGCGCCGCGAGCGGAATGAGCAGCGCGCGGGCCAGGTCGCACCCGATCATCAGCCGGCGACGGGGGAGCCGGTCGGCCAGGCCGGACAGCAACGGTCCGCCGGTGAGCCAGGCCAGGTAGGAACTGGCGAAGGCCGCCGCCGCCAGCGCCGCCGACCCGGTACCGGTGTAGACGAGGTACGCGACCGTGATGGCCGTGAGCTGGTCGCCGAGCAGGGACAACAGGTACGCCCCGAACAGGTACCGGTACTCGCGTACGGCAAACACCTGCGCGTACGTCGCGGGGTGCTCGGTCACCACTGCCGTCCCCGATCCGCTCTCCGTGATGCGTCGAAGCCAGACCGTATCCAGCGGTGGTGGCACCGGGGCCGGTCCCGGCGTTCGGGTCCGTTCGGACCTGTTCGCGGTCGCCTGACCCGTCCCGTGGTTGTCCGGCCGAGTCCCGCCACCGCCCGAGCGGATGTCCCGGGGACTCGGGACATCCGCGCCTTGAGTCCGGGACGGCGCCGCCTGAAAAGTGACGTCGTCCAACACGGAGATGAGGGGGATGGGGCACATGAAACGAATGCGAACGGAAGTCGGCGCCGGCCGTGGGGGCGGGATGCGCAGAGGATTGCTGCACGGGCTCGCGACGGTGCTTGTGGCAGCCGGTTTCCTGGCCGTCGCCGCCGGACCGGCCGCGGCCGAGCCGTACTGCGACCGACCGAACCCGCCGCCGGCCTGCGGTGATGACCCGGGGGATCCGCCGCCGGCGCCGACCACACCGCTGCTCTCCGTCGAGGGCGTGCGGCAGATCCCGTCCTTCGACGGCGTGCGGGTCTCGGGTTGGGCGGCCGACGAGGATGCGCCGACGACGCCGTTGACCGTGAACATCACCCTGGACGGGGTGCTCAGCCGGTCGCTGACGGCCAACCTGCCGTGGAGCGGCATCCCCGCCGGGTACGGGCCGTCACACGGATTCGACGTGGTGCTGCCGACGACGGCCGCGCAACCCAGGATCTGCGTGACCGCGGTCAACGTCGGCGCCGGGATCAACAAGACGATCTGCCGGACGGCCGACCACATCGTCGACTTCGAGGCGAACGACATCCGATACGACACCGGAAACGCGGTCATCACGGGTTCGTCGCTGGACCAGCTCGACTTCCTGTCGATCCGCAACGACTCGACGGTGCAGCAGTCGACCGAGATCAGCGGCAGCAAGACGAAGTCGGAGACCATCGGCTGGTCGAGCACCTACGGTGCCAAGGTCACGCTGAAGACGACGTTCAAGACCGGTGTCCCGATCCTGTTCGAGGGCAAGGTCGAGGTCACCGTCGAGGGCTCTTACAGCTACACGCACAACGGCTCGACGCAGCGGTCCCAGACCTTCGGTTGGCGACAGCCGGTGATCGTACCGCCGCGATCCATCATCGAGGCGTCGGTGGCGGTCACCACCGGCAGGATCAGGGTGCCGTACCAGCTGACCGGTGACCATGTCTACAACAGCGGCGTACGGGTCGCGGGCACGGTCGACGGGCTGTTCACCGGTGGCAACAGTGAGCGCCTGGAGGTCAAGCTGAAGCAGTTCAACCTGGACGGCACACCCGCACTCGCACCCGCGCCGCAGCCGAAGGCCGCGATGCTCAGGGTCGCGTAGGAAAACCGCCGACCGTCACCACCGTACTGCCGGGGAGGCTGACCGCCTCCCCGGCAGCGCCGTTCCCAGCCGGGCGAGCGGCGACAGCGCCATCAGTACGGGGGACAGCATCATGCCGGCGGCAGTGACCAGCAGTGCCGTACGTATTCCCCAGTGTTCCGCGAGAAGGCCGCCGAGCAGCGAGCCGAGTGGCGTCAGTCCCATGCCCGCGAAGGTGATCGTTGCGGCGACCCGGCCCTGCATCGGGTCCGGGGTGACGGCCTGCCGGACGGCCATGATCGAGACGTTGACCAGTTGGCCGAAGACCCCGAACACGAGGTTGATCGTGACCAGTGCGGCGATGGTGCCCACGGAGGTGCCGTGCAGAGCGGGCACCCACAGCATCACACCGTCACCGATGACCGCCGCCCCGACGAGTACCGGACCGTAGCCGAGGCGGCTCGGGAGGCGGGCGGCGAGCAGGGAACCGACGAGCGCGCCCGGCCCCGTGGCGGCGAGGACCAGGCCGATGGCGGTGCCGGACAGGTGCAGTTCCCGTGGCAGGAAGAGCAGGTACGTGGTCATCACGGCCGCGAACGACAACTGGAACGCGGCCGAGGCGAGGCACACCGTACGCAGCAGGGTGTCGCGTACGACGAAGCGCAGTCCCTCGTGGATCCGCCGCCAGACACGCTGCGGGCCGCCCGGGTGCGCCGGAATCGACTCCTGATGACGGATGCGGGAAATGCCCAGGAACGACACCACGAAGAACAGGGCGCTGGACGCCGCGGCGATCGGCGCCGGAAGCAGGGACATCATCGTCCCGCCGAGGGCCGGACCGCCGATCTGGGCCGCGGACCGGCTTCCCTCGATCGCGCTGTTGCCAGCCAGGAGCTGATCGCGTTTCACCAGGCGTACGAGGCAGGCCTGGTAGGCGACGTCGAAGAAGACCGACAGGGCCCCGACGGTGAAGACGACCGCCAGCAGCGCCGGCAGGCCGAGACCGCCCACGAGGGCGAGCACGGCGGCTCCACCCAGCGTCAGGGCTCGGCCGAGGTCCGCCAGCACCATGACGGTACGGGTCCGCCACCTGTCCACCCACACGCCGACGAACAGCGCGAGCAGCAGTTGCGGAGTCTGCCCGACCGCGCGCAGGACGCCCAGTTGGTCCGCGCCCACGTCGAGTGTCAGTACGGCGATCAGCGGCAGGATCACCAGGCTTGCGTGCTCACCCAGTTGCGAGGCTGTCTGGCCCAGCCAGAGCCGGCGGAAGTCGGCGTTGCGCCACAGACCGGGAGCAACGGATCGATCATGAACGGTGGAGCGGCCGTACGGCACGAGGACCCCTTGGATCGCCGCGGACAGGGCGCACAGACCGCCGTACGACAGAAGACGTACCGACGGTACGGGCGGAGGGCTCGCTGTGCCGCGCGATCAGGGGCAGCACGCGATGACAGGCCGATTACGGCCTAGGACGTCAACGCGCGCTCGGACGACCGGGCATGTCTCAGCTCCTCCCGGGGTCACTCGCCGCCCCAGACTAGCCAGAGCTGGTCCAGCCGGAAAGGCAAATAGGGTCGTCAGAACGCAGCCAGCGACCAGCGCTGGTCCATCGAGCCGGGGGGCGACCCGACACCGTGACTTCAATCCGACGCTTGGTGACCTCGGGGTCACCGCTGGAACCGGAGATCGGCTTCTCCCGCGCCGTACGGATAGGGCCGTACGTGTCCGTGGCCGGCACCGCGCCGATCGCGGACGACGGATCCGCCGCCGCCCCCGGAGACGTGTACGCCCAGTCCGTACGCTGCCTGGACATCGCCGAACACGCACTGCGTGAGGCCGGTGCGACGTTGGCGGACGTCATCAGGACCAGGGTTATGCTCGTTGACATCGCCCGTTGGCGAGAGGCGGCCCGCGCCCACGGAGAACGATTCTCCCGGATACGACCGGCGTGCACCTTCGTGGAGGTGTCGCGCTTCATCGACCCGGAGTGGCTGGTGGAGGCCGAGGTCGACGCCGTGGTGGGAACCGACCGGTGAAACGGCCGGGCCCGGCCGATCACCGATGGATCGACCGGGCCCGACGGTTGGAGCGGATCAGACGAGGTCGAACCGGTCGAGTTCCATGACCTTGGTCCAGGCCGCGACGAAGTCGCCCACGAACTTGTCCCGGGCGTCCTGGCTCGCGTAGACCTCCGCGAGGGCACGCAGTTGCGAGTTGGAGCCGAAGATGAGGTCGACCGCGGTGGCGGTCCACTTCACCTCATCGGTGGCGAGGTCGCGGATCTCGTACACGTGCTCGGACTCCGACGCCTTCCACCGGGTGCCCGGGGAGAGCAGGTTGGCGAAGAAGTCGTTGGTGAGCACGCCGGGCCGGTCGGTGAGGACGCCGTGCTGGGCGCCACCGAAGTTGGCCCCCAGGGAGCGCAGGCCGCCGATGAGGACGGTCATCTCGGGCGCGGTCAGGTTGAGCATGTAGGCCCGGTCGACGAGCAGCACCTCCGGCTGGGTCTTCTCGCCGGGACGCAGGTAGTTGCGGAACGCGTCCGCGCGCGGCTCGAGGACCCGGAAGGACTCGACGTCGGTCTGCTCCTGGGTGGCGTCGGTGCGGCCGGCGCGGAACGGCACGGTCACCTCGACACCGGCGTCGCGAGCCGCCTTCTCCACGGCGGCCGAGCCGGCCAGCACGATCAGGTCGGCGAGCGAGATCTTCGCGCCGCCGGCCTCGTTGAACTCCCGCTGGATGCCCTTGAGGGTGTCCAGGACCGTCGCGAGCTGCTCCGGCTGGTTCACCTCCCAGCTGCGCTGGGGCTCGAGGCGGAGCCGGGCGCCGTTGGCGCCGCCGCGCTTGTCGGTGGAGCGGTAGCTCGCGGCGGAGGCCCAGGCGGTCGAGACGAGCTGGGCGGTCGTGAGGCCGGACTCCAGGACCTTCGCCTTGAGGGCGGCGACGTCGGCGTCACCCACGAGTTCGTAGCTGACGGCCGGTACCGGGTCCTGCCACAGCTGGGGCTCGGCGACCCACGGTCCCAGGAAGCGGTTGACCGGGCCCATGTCGCGGTGCAGCAGCTTGTACCAGGCCTTGGCGAAGGCCAACGCGAACTCGTCGGGGTTCTCCAGGAACCGGCGCGAGATCTTCTCGTACGTCGGGTCGAAGCGCAGCGACAGGTCGGTCGTGAGCATCGTCGGCAGGTGCTTCTTCGACGGGTCGTAGGCGTCCGGGATGATCGCCTCGGCGTCCTTGGCGACCCACTGCTTGGCGCCGCCGGGGCTCGTGGCGAGCTCCCACTCGTAGCCGAAGAGGATCTCGAAGAAGCGGTTGCTCCACTGCGTCGGCCGGTCGGTCCACGTCACCTCGAGGCCGCTGGTGATCGTGTCGGCACCCTTGCCGCTGGCGTGGGTGCTGAGCCAGCCCAGGCCCTGCGCCTCCAACGGGGCCCCCTCGGGCTCCGCGCCCACGTGGCCGTCGGCGACGCCGGCACCGTGGGTCTTGCCAAAGGTGTGGCCGCCGGCGATGAGGGCGACGGTCTCCTCGTCGTTCATCGCCATCCGGCCGAAGGTCTCCCGGATGAAGTGCGCGGCCGCGCGGAAGTCCCCGCTACCGCGAGGCCCCTCGGGGTTGACGTAGATGAGCCCCATCTCCGTCGCCCCGACACCCTCCGACATCTCCGCGTCGGAGACGTAGCGCTCGTCGCCGAGCCAGGCGTCCTCCGGACCCCAGAAGATCTCCTCGGGCTCCCACACGTCGACGCGGCCGAAGCCGAAACCGAAGGTCTTGAACCCCATCGACTCCAGGGCGACGTTGCCGGCGAGCACGAGCAGGTCGGCCCAGGAGATCTTCTGGCCGTACTTCTGCTTCACCGGCCACAGCAGCCGGCGGGCCTTGTCGAGGTTGGCGTTGTCCGGCCAGCTGTTGAGCGGGGCGAAACGCTGACCGCCGTCGCCGGCACCGCCGCGACCGTCCTGGATCCGGTACGTGCCGGCGGCGTGCCAGCTCATCCGGATCATGAGGCCGCCGTAGTGGCCGAAGTCGGCCGGCCACCAGTCCTGCGAGGTGGTGAGCACCTCGGTGATGTCCTGCTTGAGGGCCTCGACGTCGAGCTTCTCGAATTCCTTGGCGTAGCTGAAGTTCTGTCCCAGCGGGTTGCCCTTGGACGAGTGGGCGTGCAACACCGAGAGGTCCAGCTGGTTGGGCCACCAGTCCCGGTTGGTGCGCGGACGACCGCCGGTCTTCGGGGTCGGCGAGTCGATCGCCGGGTTCTCGCTCTCGCTGCCGGTCGCGGTCACGGAGTCGTGCGCGACCGGGCAGCCGGCCGCTGCCTTCTGGTCCACGCCCTGCGCGCTGGAGGGACCATTCTCCTGGGTGTCGCTCATTTGCTTCCTTCCGAGCTGGCGGATCACTGGGTCGTGCGTTCGGTCGCGCAGTCGGGACAGGTGCCCCAATAGACGACCTCCGCCTCGTCGACCACAAAACCGTGGTCGTTCGAGGCGGTGAGACAGGGGGAGTGGCCGACGGCGCACTCGACGTCGGCGATCGCTCCGCAGGAGCGGCACACGACGTGGTGGTGGTTGTCCGCGACCCGGGACTCGTAACGGGCGGTCGCACCGGCGGGCTGGATGCGGCGTACCAGTCCGGCGTCGGTGAGGGCGCGCAGGACGTCGTATATCGCCTGGTGGGAGACGGTGGGTTGGTCCGCCCGTACCAGCGCGATCATCGTGTCGGTGTCGACGTGCGGATGGTCGCGCAGCGCTGCGAGCACCGCCAACCGGGGCCGGGTCACGCGCAACGAGGCCGCCCGCAACTGCGCCTCGAAGTCGGACGTCACCCGATCAACATAGCCCACTGATCTGGAACGGATCAAGTTTGGCTCCGGTTCGAGTCCGTACGTTCCGGTGGCGCCGTGTGGGGGAGCAGCCACTGTGATCGGGCTCACGTCCGGTCCACCCCGCAAAGGAAGGTCGGCGTCACCCGACCGGGTTCCGATGCAACGTTCTCGGATCTCCGAAGAAGTCTCCGGTATTAGCGTGAGTCTGCGCGCCAGCGGGAGGGCAAGAGTCTCTTGGTCGAGTGGTCGCGTAACCCGATCGAGAGGATACGGACCATGCATGACCTTTCTCGTCGCGAATTGCTCAAGGCGACTGCGGCCGTCGGCGCCGGGGCGGTTGTCCTTCCGGGCATCATCGTCGGAGGCACTCCGGCCATTGCGGACGACGGCCCGGGATGGTCAACCGGTCCGGAAACCCCGTCGGCGACGCTGACCGGTCGGATCGTTCGCCCCCAGGACCCCGGGTACGCGAATGCCAGCCTCGGATGGGACGAACTCTTCGTACGTTATCCGCTGGTCATCGTCTTCGCCCAGGAGACCCGGGACGTGGTCAACGCCCTCGCGTGGGCGCGGCAGAACGACGTCGCGCTGCGGGTGCGCAGCGGCCGTCACAGCCTCGAGGGCTGGTCGAACGTCGACAACGGCATCGTGATCGACGTCAGCGAGCTGAAGTGGGCCCGGATCGACGCCGCCGCCGGAACCGCGACGGTCGGCGCCGGGCTCAACCAGTTGGAGGCGGTCACCACGCTCGGGCAGCAGGACCTCGCGGTGACGACCGGTACGGAGGGAACCGTGGGCCTGTCCGGCGCCACCCTCGGCGGTGGCTTCGGCTTTCTCACCCGTTACCTCGGCATGGCCTGTGACAACCTGATCGGGGCGGAGATTGTCGTCGCGTCGGGTGCCGACGGCGCCAGGGCGATCGAGGTGGACCTGAAGAACCACCCGGACCTGCTCTGGGCGCTGCGCGGAGCGGGAAACGGCAACTTCGGAATCGTCACGTCGCTCACCTACAGGGTGACTCCGCTCAGGAGTGTCGCCTACCTGCAGGCGACCTGGGAGGGCCTCGACGACCTGCACGGGGTCTTCGACACCTGGCAGCGGACCGCCCCGTTCGCCGACAACCGGCTCGGCACCCAGCTCGAGATCCACAAATCCCAGATCCTGCTGTTCGGGGTGCTCGCGGAGGGGTCGGAGGCGGAGGCGAGGGACCTGCTGGAACCGCTTCTCTCGATCGGCAACCCGGAGGTCACGGTGCAGATCGGGGGCTGGGGCGACACGTACGCCGGATTCCAGATCCCGACCGAGGACGAGCCCGCGAACTGGAAGTTCTTCTCCCAGTTCACCAGCGAGCCGTTCCCGGAGGAGGCGATCGGCGTGATCCGTTCGTTCATGGAGAACGCCCCCTCCGAGGACAGCAACTTCTTCACCCAGGCCTTCGGTACGGGTGCCCAGACGAGCGAGCCGCCCGGCGGCACGGCGTTCCCGCACCGCGACGCGCTCTTCTACTCCGAGCCGGGCGCCGGTTGGGGCACTCGCGGCGAGCCGGACAGCGGCGACGCCGTCACCCCGATCGCCCAGGCGTGGATCGCCGAGTTCAGCCAGGCACTGCGGCCCTACGTGAACGGCGCCTACGTCAACGTGCCGAACATCGGGATGGCGGAATGGGAAACCGCGTACTGGAAATGCAATTTCGACCGGCTGCGGAAAATCAAGGCCAGGTACGACCCCCACAACGTCTTCCAGTACGAGCAGAGCATCCCACCCGCGTCATGCTGACCCACGGTTCGTCGATTCCGTACCCGGCCAGGTCCACTCCGCCACCCGAGGGTCGTCCTCGCCGTACCGGCGGGTGCGGTCCCGGCACCGCTGCCGGGCGTCGACCATCGCCTGGCGCAGGTGGGCGGCCCTGGCGCCGAGGCCGGGAACCCGGTCGATCACGTCGATGACGAGGTGGAAGCGGTCGAGGTCGTTGAGCATGACCATGTCGAACGGGGTGGTGGTGGTCCCCTCCTCCTTGTAACCCCGTACGTGCAGGTTGGCGTGGTTCGTACGGCGGTAGGTGAGCCGGTGGATCAGCCAGGGGTAGCCGTGATAGGCGAAGATGACCGGCAAGGTGCTCATGCTGGTAGGTCTCCCATGATGCGATGCCGCGGACCGATCGGCGACACGGTGTCGTCGTAGTCGTAACCCAGCTCGTTGGCCAGCTCGACCACCCCGCTGACCTGGGCGGCGAGCTGTCCGGCGATGTCCACGGAGGTACGGCGGTCCAACTGGCCCACCATCCGTACGACACCGTCGTCCACCGTCACGCGTACCGCCCCCTCCCGTACGGCGAGGACCCGTTGCAGGACCTCCCGGACGACGTCGCGCCGGATGTCGGCGTCCGGGCGCAGGTGCACCCGCAACAGGTCGCCCCGGGTCACGATGCCAACCAACCGGCCCAGGTCGTCGACCACCGGGAGGCGCTTGACGTGCTCGCGGTCCATCAGCTTCGCCGCGGCGGCCACCGGTGTCCGGGCGTACGTGGTGATCGCGGGTGCCGTCATCAGCTCGGTGGCGACGGCACCGTCGGCCTTCACCCGGGCGTCCCGGCGTCGGCGGCTCTCGAACAGCCGCCGCTCGTGCGGTTCGCCGACCAGCTCGACCTTGTGGAGCAGGTCGGCCTGCGAGACCACCCCGACCACCCGGTCGAAGTCGTCCACCACCGGCACGGCACTGACGTGCCGGCCGGTCACCGCGTCGATGATCTCCCGGTACGGGGTCTGCGCCCCGACCGTCGCGACGTCCGTCGTCATCACGTCGCCCACCTGCCATGCCCTCATCGTGGATCTCCTTCCTGCGCTCACCGTACGAGCGCAGGGGCCCACGCCATCAGGGCCGAAGGACCGGTGCGGTAGGGACCTGAGGCACGACGCGTCCCGCCGTCGACCACTTCTCGTCGACCCGGTTCACCACCCGCGCGGCGACTGCCGGGTGCCGGGCGCGATCATCTCCGGGTCAACACCACCTTGAGGGCGCCACTTTGTCCCGGCCGGGAGAACTCGTCGTACGCGTGCATGATCTCGTCCAGCGCGAATCGGTGGGTGACCAGGCCGCCCACGTCGAACTGCCCGCCGGCGAGCAACCCGAGCAGCACCGGGATGGTGTTGGTGTCGACCAGCCCGGTGGTGATGGTGACATCGCGCGCCCAGAGTTGTTCCAGGTGCAGGGTGGCCGGCGCGCCGTGCACGCCGATGTTGGCGACCCGGCCCACCGGCCGTACCAGGGTGGTGCAGAGTTCGAACGCCTCGGGCACCCCGACCGCCTCCATGACCACGTCGGCGCCGAGTCCGCCGGTCACGGACCGCACCACCTCCTGCGGATCCTCGTCGGGGGCCACCGTGATGTCCGCACCGAACTGCCGGGCGGCCCGCAGTCGGCCTTCGGCCTTGTCGACGGCGATGATGTGCGCGGGGGAGTAGAGGCGGGCGGTCAGAATGGCGGCGAGCCCGATCGGGCCCATTCCCACGATCACCACGGTGTCGCCCGGCCGGACCTGCCCGTTGAGCACGCCGACCTCGTACGCGGTCGGCAGGATGTCCGCGAGCAGGACGGCAGACTCGTCGGTGACGGTCTCCGGCAGCGGGTACGTGGACAGGTCGGCGAACGGGATTCGGGCGTACTCCGCCTGTACGCCGTCGACGAGGTGGCCCAGCAGCCAGCCGCCCCCGCCGGTGCACTGGCCGTAGCTGCCGGAGCGGCAGTAGCGGCAGCGGCCGCAGGCGGAAATGCATGAGGCGAGTACCCGGTCGCCGGGACGTACGGTGGTGACGGCGGCGCCGACCTCCATCACCGTGCCCACCGCCTCGTGACCGAGGATCCGCCCTTGCTGTACCTCCGGGACGTCACCACCGAGGATGTGCAGGTCGGTCCCGCAGATGGTGACCGTGTCGACCCGGATGACCGCGTCGGTGGGTTCGGCGACCTGTGGGTCGGGGGCCGACGTCCACTCGTGCTTTCCCGGGCCGCCGTACCTGAGCGCCTTCATGTGCACCTCCCTCGGCCCGCTGCTGTTGGCGGTCAGGTGAGGGTGAAGTTGACCGTCGAGGTCTGCCCGACCGTCACCGTGGCCGGCTGCGGTGCCGACCGGCCCCTGATCGAGGTACCCCCGGTCCGGATGTGGAACTCGTAACGGCCCGGCTCCAGGCTCCACTGGAAGACGCCCTTGGCGTCGGTCGTGACGACCAGTTCGGGGACTGGTTTAGCCGGATTGTCCGCCGATCTCACCTCGACTCCCACGCCGGGCACGGGTGCGCCGTCGGGGCGGATGACGGTGCCGGTGACCATGCCCCGGTCGGCCGCCCGGCTGGGATCGGCCGGTGGATGGGTCGCGGAGACCGGGGCGTCGCCGCCGGGTCCACCGGGCAGGCCGGGGGAGGTGGACGAGGGCTGGCTACAGGCCGGCAGCACGCCGACGGCGACGGCGACGAGCATCGAGACGAGTACGCGACCACGGATTGTCCGCATTACTGGCTCCTTGTGACGATCTGGGCAATCTGGTGTTCACCCGGTTGCCCCCAACTTCGTCATCAATACCGACAGTAAGGCAATGGACACGGTCCGACGTCAGAACGGATGGGGCGAGCAGATCCCCGTACGGGATCGGTCTGGGCCGGGCCGTTGCGGACGTCCTCCTCGCGAGCCGCCGACAGGCTCCCGGACTGCTGGGACGGCAAGAACCGACAGCGCGAGGAGGACAACCAGGTGTTGCTGTTCAGGACGTTGGTGACGGCGCGTAGTGGTCGGCAAGGTTGGTGGCGAGGGCGCGGAGGTGAGCCCTGGCTTCGGCGGGGCCGTGCACCGTGATGGCGTTCCCGAACGGCAGCAATGCTCGCACGTCCTCCAGATGCAGGAAGCGAATTGTCACCTTGTAGCCGGTGGCAGATTCCTCATCGTCGTCCCGGACGAGTCGTAGGCCGAAAATCCGTTGCGCCCGCTCGATCTGGGTCCGGTCGATGGTGGCGCTGACCTCTATCGCGTGGTTGTGTGCCCACTGATCAATGAGCGCTGCAGCGACGGTGGACAGGGTTTGGTTCTCGCGGAGCCGTCGTGGCTGGTCGACTTCTTTCCACGTGGTGATCCGTTCGAGTCGGTACATCCGTGGCACTCGGGCACAGTCGGCAACGAGGTACCAGATCCCGGCCTTGGCGAGCAGCCCGTACGGATCCACGACCAGGTCGCGTGGGCACGACTCGCGTGGGCTGTCGTACTCGATCCGTAGCTGGCGACCTCGCCGCACTGAGCCGATCAGCGAAGCCGGAGTCGGGCCGGAAGCTCGTGTCCGGTGCCAGGGACGGCTGTCCACGTGCACGACGTCGCTGAGCGGCAGGAGCTCATCAACTCGACGTGACTGTGTCGCGGCGAGCTTGGCGAGCGCGCGTTGGCTTTCGGCCGATGCGTCGAGCTCCGCGCGTTGCTTCTCATCCAGTCCGACGAGCGAGAGATGGTCACGCTCGCCGGGGGTGAGTCGCGTGAGGTCGAGCCCGGACCCGGGCAGCATGGTCACGCCGCCGAGGCGGCCCCGGTGTGCGGTCACCGGCAGACCGGCGTCGCGGAGCCAGTTCAGGTCCCGGGTGATGGTTCGGAGGGAAACCCCGAGCGCCGAGGCAAGTTCCCGGGTGGTTGCGCCATCCCTCGATTCGAGCAGCAGCATCAGGGCGAAGAAACGGTCCGGGGTCACCCACCAAGTTTCTCAAGAATTGCGACATGATGCGGCGCATATTTCGGCCAGGCTGGTGGATGCGTACCTACGACCAGCGAGAAGGAACAACCATGACCACATCTGTCGTGTCCATCGTCTACGTGAACGACGCGCCCGCCGCAGCTCGTTTCTACGGCGACCTCCTCGGCATCAGCCCTTCGTTGGAGACTTCGGGATACATCACCTTCGACCTCGGGCCAGGCGCTGAGCTCGCTGTGTGGTCCGGCCAGTTCGAGGATCTGTCGCCGAACGTCCCGCGTACCAGTGAGGTTTGCCTGGCCATCGGCGGTGGACGACCCGACGAGATCAACGCGATCTTCAAGCAGTGGCAGTCCAAGGGCGTCACGATCCTGCACGAGCCTCACGATGCGGGGTTCGGGCTGACCTTCCTCGCCGCCGATCCTGACGGGAATCGCATCCGGGTCGCACCGAAGGACTGAGAGGCCACAATCCGGCAGGCGCGCACGTCAGGTGTCGGTCCGTCAGAACCAGGCATGACTGAGGCAACCACGGGCTGGCCGCTGATCGACAGCCCCGACCAGCTCACCGGGATGCTGGCGGACCGGCACTACCTGGCGGGCGAAGGGCTGGCCGCGGCGGCCTTCCTGGCGCTGCGGATGGGGCGGCCCCTGTTTCTCGAGGGCGACCCCGGTGTCGGGAAGACGGACTTCGCCCGCAAGATCGCCGAGGCGCTCGACGCCCGGTGCATCCGCCTCCAGTGCCACGCCGGCCTCGACGTCTCACAGGCCCTCTACGACTGGAACTTCCCGCGGCAGATCCTCGCGCTGCGGGTGGCCGGCGAGGCGCAACCCGGAACCGGTGACCGCGCAGAGCAGTTGCGAGGGCTGTACACCGAGGAGTTCCTCCAGCGCAGGCCGATCCTGCAGGCGCTCGAGGGCGGGCGCACCGTACTGCTGATCGACGAGATCGACCGGGCCGACGACGAGTTCGAGGCGCTGCTGCTGCAGGTGCTGGAGGACTACACCGTCGGCATTCCCGAACTCGACGACGTACGGGCGCCGTTCCCGCCGCTGGTGATCCTCACCTCGAACCGGACCCGCGAGGTGCACGGCGCGCTCAAACGTCGCTGCCTCTACCACTGGATCGCGCACCCGGAGCCGGAGTTGGAGGAGCGGATCCTGCGGGAGCGGGTCCCGAAGCTGGAGCAGGTACTCGCCCGGCAGATCGCGACCGGCATGCAGCGGGTACGGTCCGCCAAGAACGTCACCAAGCCACCCGGGGTGGCCGAATCCATCGACTTCGCCGCCGCGCTGACCACGTACGGCGCCGCCGCGCTCACCCCGGCGACAGTGGACGCTGCGGTGAGCACGGTGGTCAAACACCACGAGGATCTCGGGGTGGTACGCCAGTTGTTGCTGGTGCCGCAGCAGCGGGAGGCGGCGTGAGGGACCTCCTCGCGTTCGTCGCCGAGTTGCGGGCGGCAGGGCTGGCGGTCGGTACGGACCGGATCGTCCTCGCCGCGCAGGCACTGACGAGCCTGCCCGGTGACCCGTACCGGTCGCTGCGGGTCACCCTCTGCACCCACGCCGGCGACCTGCCGATCTTCGACGCGGTGTGGGCGTCACGGTCCGCCGCCGAGGTCGACCCGGACGGGGTGGCGGTCGGGTCGGTCGAACCCGGCGCCGACACCGCACCCGCCGGTGCCGAGACCGAGCCGGCCCCCGCCGGGCAGGTGCCCGACGCGGGCAATCTCGACGACCTGACCCGGCGCGACGTCCGCCGCCTGACCCCCGCCGAACGCGACGAGATCCAGCGGCTCATCGCGGTGCTGGCACCGGCCGCGCCCCACCGGCCCGCGATGCGCCGGGTGCCGGCCAGGACCGGTCGGATCGACGCGCCCGCCATGGTGCGGCTGATGCTGCGCAGCGGCGGCGAACCGAGCCGCATCCCGCGCAGTCGCCGGGCCCGGCGGCCACGACGGCTGCTCCTGCTCATCGACGTCAGCGGCTCCATGCGGGCGTACGGCGACGTGATGCTGCGCTTCGCCCACGCCGCCGTCGCGGTCCGACCGGCCACCACCGAGGTCTTCACGGTCGGCACCCGGTGGACCAGGCTCACGGCCGAGCTGCGGATCCGTGACGCGGACGCGGCGATGCGGGCGGTCGCCGAGGTGGAGACCGACTGGGGACGCGGCACCCGGCTCGGACCGGCGCTGCGGGATTTCCTGCGGGGATGGGGCGGCCGAACCGCGGTGCGTTCGGCGGTCGTCGTGGTCAGCTCCGACGGGGCGGAGTACGGCAACATGGCCGTCCTGCCCCAGCAGGTGGCCCGGCTGGCGCGACTCGGTCACGTCGTCGTCTGGGTGAACCCGGCCCTCGGCGCAACCGGCTACCGGACGGTCAACCCCGCGCTCGTCAACAGCCTGCGGCACGTCACGGCACACGTGCCCGGGCACAGCTTCGACGCCCTGAGCGACCTTGCGGAGGTGATCGCGCGATGACCGACGACCTGGCGGCCCCCGAATCGGTGCGGCGTGCCCTGGCCCGCGACGACCTGCTGATGCTGGCCGCGGACGCGGACCAGGCGGTCGGCATCGTGCGCCAGCGGGAGGCGCTGTCGAAGCTCACCAGGGACGAGAAGAGTCTCTTCTCGATCGCCCTCGAGCACTACCTGACCATCGCGGGGAGCGACGAGGGCTGGGCGACGAAGGCCCGGGCCTGGAAGCACGCCGGGGTGATCGTCCGCTTCTGCAGGCTGGTCGGTATCCCCGTGCAGATGCCGAAGGGCACGTCGTACACGACCGGGGAGATGCACGCCGGGTCCTTGCGCGAGCTGGGTGACGTACGGGCGGACGGCTACCCGGACCAGCCGGTGCGCGACCTCACCCTGCACGCGTTCCACCGTCACGAGATGGCTCGCGACCTGCGTCTCACCGGCCGGTTCGACGAGGCCCTGGGCCTGGCGCAGGTGAGCCCGGACGCGTTGAACGCGGCAGGGGCGGATCCTCACATGGCGCACCTGATGTACGAGACCGGCGCGGTCTACATCCTGCGCGGGCAGGCGGCCCAGGTCGAGGACGTCATGGTGGAGATGGCGTCGTTCTGGTCGAGCCGGGAGGGTGTCCCGACGCGGTACCGGGCGGACCTCGTCGGCGCGGTGGCGTACTGGGCGACCGGCGACGCACGGGCGGAGGCCGGCCTCAGGTCCGCACTGAACCGGGTGCGCGCAATGCAGGACGCGGAGCAGGGTATCGGCGACCTGTCGGTCACGCTCGCCATGGCGGAGTACCTCGCGGAGCGCGACGGATCGGACGAGGACCGTGCCGAAGCGGTGGAGCTCGGGCGGCACGCGTTGCGGATCGCCGACGACGTCCGGGGCAGGTGGCGGGTGATCGCCCGGTCCCGGGCCCCGCTGGCCGTCGTCTTCCAGCGCGTGTACGGCGACATCGCCCTGCTCGCGGCGCGGCTGGGTCCGGAGGCGGCCGAGCTGGGGCTGCGGGTCGCGCTGTCGGCGAAGCAGACCGGGTTCGCCGCCCGGATCCGGACCGGACGCGCGCTGATGAGCCCCCGGGTCGAGGGCATCATCAACGACATCGTCGATGCGGAGGACGGACCGCGTCTCGGCGTCGAGGGTACGACCGGCAAGTCGCTCGACACACTGCGCTTCGAGCTGGAGCAGGCGGTGTCACCGATGCTCGCCGACACCGTCCTGCCGCCGCCGGCCGACCTCGGCACGCTGACCAGGGTGATCGGCGACCGGTACGCGCTGGACTACCTGGAGCTGACCGACAGTCTCGCCGAGGCGCCGAACCTGTTCCGGACCCTCATCCGGCCGGGCGGGCGGATCGCCTTCGAGCGGTTCGAGCCCGACCCGTTCCACGCCGCCTTCTTCCACCACGCCCGCCGGTACAGGAATTTGGCGATGCTGCTCAACCGCGTACTCGACCACGAGGCCGACCTCGAACGCGACCTGACGTCCACGGCGACGGCACAGGGCGCCGCACTCGACCTCGCCGAGTTCGACTGGGGAGTGCTCGCCCGCAGCGTCCTGCCCGGATCGCTGCTGGCGGACCTCGCTGCGGACGGGCCGCCGATCAAGCTGCTGATCTCGGCGCACTCCTGGCTCAGCCTGGTCCCCTGGCCGGCGCTCGACGTGTGCCCCGACGACCGCCGGGTGCGGCTCGTCGAGCGGGCGGTCATCACCCAGACCCCGGCGTTCACGTGCCTGCAGCACCCGGCGCCGCCACTGGTCACCGGAGAGGCGCTGATCCGGCTCGTGGGCCGGGACGAGGAGGGCGTCGACGTCCGCGCCGAACGGCTCGCGTGGGGGCTGCCCGGCAGCACCGACGGGGTACGGCTCAGCGAGTGCACCATCGAGTCCGAACGGGAGCCGGTGCGCCGGGACGGCCGTCTCGCCGACGCCCTGCGCGACCAGGGCCGGTGGGGGTTCGTACACATCGCCTCGCACGGCGCCGGTGAGGGGCTGGCGCAGTACCTCAACATCCCGGGCGAGTCGCTGTCCTTCGGGCGCGCGCTCGGCCTCAAGTGGCCCGGCTCGGTGCTCATGGCCTCGTGCCACGTCGGGCAGGTCATCAACGTCACCGAGGCGGAGCCGATCACCCTGGTCATGGCACTGCTCAACGGCGGGGCCCGCTGCGTCGTCGCCGGCATCGACTCGGTCCACGACGAGGGAACCGGCAGGGCGGCGAGCCACATCGTACGCGCGATCCGGGAGCGGCCGGTGTCGCTCGACTTCGCGTTGCACGACGCCCAGCTCGCCGCCGTCAAGAACGGTGCACCGGAGCCGGAATGGGCCCTACTCGGTGCCTATACGCAGTGACGACCCGGCTTCGGCCACGCGCAGTGCGGCCTCGACCCGGGGCTGCCGGCCGCCCTGGTTGGCGTAGCGGCCGAGCCGGTACCACCGGCGCCGCCACGCGTAGTAGGCCGGGCCGTCACCGGTCAGCGACCGGAGCGCGACCACGGACCGGTTGAACAGCGGCAACGTGGCGGCGGCGATGATGTTGCCGTGGTTGGGGCCGCCGCCGCTCGCCTCGGTCGACAGCCAGGTCGACAGGCCGGTCACCGCCTCGTCGTCGAGCGGGTCCGGCTTGAGACAGGCATCGAACGGGTCCGGTGAGGGCAGCGAGTGGCCGGGGACGAGCAGCGCCAGGTTGAGCCGCAGTTGCACGAGCGCCCGCTTGTGGTCGTGCTTCATAGGCATCGGTTCGTCGTCGGCGTTGCGTACCGGCTCCTGGATCGCGTCGTACGCGCGGGTGAACTGCTCGATCAGCAGGGCGCGTTCCTGCTTCCAGGTGGCGGTCCCGGTCGGGGTACGCCCCAGGTGCTCCATCGCCGGGGACAGCGCCAGGGCGAGCAGCGCCGCGCGGGCCGTCATGATGCCGGGGTTGCGGTACCCGGTCACCAGCGCCAGGCGCTTGGCGGTGACGACGTGCACGAGGGTGTGGGTGTCCTTGATGCGCCGTGCGGTGTCCAGGGCGCGCCGGCCGATCTCGACCGCCTCGGACAGGTCGCGGTACATGCGCTGGACCCACCGTTCCTCGCTGTCGGTGTCCGCGCCGGGGAACTGCTCGCTCCAGAGACAGATGATCCGCTCCGCCGTACGGCACGCGGTGCCGGTCTCGGCCAGTGCCAGCTGCAACAGCACCTCGTCGAGGGCCAGGAGGAAGTCCTCGCGGACGGCCCTGCCGAGGTGCGAGTCGTAGTAGCTGCGGTACCTGGCTCGCGCCTCCTGGTGCACGATGTACGCGGCGTCGTAGCCCGCCTCGGTGTCCCGTTTCGACTCCGCCAGGGCCTGCGCCCGGATGGCGCCGAGGGCCCGCGGGGCGAACTCGGGCCACACCAGGTTGCGGGCGGCGTCCGCCAGCCGCCTGATGTGGCCGTAGGACCGGGCGCTCTGCTCCCGCTCCTCCTCGTCCATCGCCTCGAACGCCGCCTGGACCTGCTGTACGGCGTTCCACGACGCCTCGTAGACCAGCCATCCCATCAGGGGCAGCAGTTCCCGCAGCGGAGCCGGTGGCTCCTCGGGCACCGGCTCGACCAGGAAGGTGGCCTTGTACTGGGCGACGTCCTGCTCGATCGAGGTCACGACGTCGTTGTCGACTTCGAGGTCACGGTGGCGGAAGTCCTCGCACAGCTCCAGCAGCCGCCGAGTGTCCATCATGGTGTGGATCCTTCCGTGTCGTCGGTCCGGCGAAAGCGGTGGTTCGTCCGTCAGAACCTGACGGACGAAGCACACGATCACGAGGGGGCCGCCATGATGACCGCCGACGAGCTCCGCACGCTCTGCACGGGGATCCGCGCCCGGAGCGCGGAGGGCGGGCCGCCGCCCGACAGCCCGGAGGTGGACGCCGGGCTGGTCGGCCTGATCGAGGCGGACGTCGAGGAGTACCGGGCCAGGTTCCTGGTCGACCCGGTGCCCGAGGAGCCACCGGAGCCACTGCGGGAGCTGCTTCCGCTGATGGGGTGGCTGATCTTCGAGGCCTCGCTCGACCGCCTCTGGGAGGTCAAGACCCGGTTCGAGACGCTCCGGGGCGCCGAGGGTGAGGCGTCACGGGTGGCCGCTTCCCTGATCAGGCGCCTGTCGGACGCCGGGCGAGCGCTGGTGTGGCCGCAGTTCGCCCCACGGTTGCTCGGCGCGATCCGGGCGCAGGCACTGGTGGAGTCCAAACGGGACACCGAGGCCGGCTACGACGCCGCCTACATCCTGCATCAGGAGGCCAGGGAGAGGCACCGCAGCTACGACGGCTCGCTCCGCGACGGTCCGCTCAGGGATCGTCTGGCACTGGACCTGGACGAGGTCCTGCTGACCCTCGCGCTGGCCGAGACCGGCACGGCGTGCCGGACCGCGGAGCGGGTCATCGGCCGCTGGGACCAGGACTTCCGTGCGGAGGATCCGGACCAGGACAGGGACGAGAGCGAGCGCTGGACCCAGCGCATGTTCGCGCAGCTCGTCGAGGGCATCGAGATCGGTACGCACGCGCTCGCCGACGGGCGGCGGATCAAGGCCACGCTGGGTCTGGTCGACGGGGTGACCGAGACCCGGCTGACGCTCGTCACCGGACTGCGCAATCCCGCGATCATGACCTGTCGCGCGATCCTGCTCGCGTACTCCATGTGTCCGCAGATGGAGTTGCTCGGACGGATCCCACCGGCACCCGCCGAGACGTGGCCGGAATACCAGCGGCACCTGCTGGATCGGTTCGACGCCACGTTCCCGACGCTGCTCCTGCCGGTGTCGAAGCCGAACGGCGACCCTTGGCCGCTGAGCGCCGACCACTCCCGGAGCCTCGTCCAGTTGTGCCTGCACCTCGGGCTCGTCACCCCGCGGCACCCCCTGCACGACCCCGTACGCGTCGACGACGAGCTGACCCTGACGGTGCTGGACGACGACGCGGTGGAGCGGATGTGCGCGTGGCTGGCCACCGAGGTCGACGGGAAGCAGCGCGGTGACGCCAACACCATCGGCACCGCATCCAAGCCGGACTTCATCAGCTCGGTCGAGGCGTGCCGGCGGGACACCGGCGCCGCCTCGGACTACCGCAGGTGGCGCAGCCGCTGGTTCGAGCTGGACCGGTACGCCGGGGAGGACGGACGCCGTACCCGCATCGACGGGATCCTCGGCATCGACCGGGACGGGAAGGGGTAGGACCGCGCAGCCGCCCGGGCCACGAGTCCCGAGGCCGACTCCGTCGACTACCGTACGGAGTTGGCGCTGGTCACCGCGGGAACAGCGGCACCTTCGGCGATCGAACAACAAAGGGAACCGAATGAGTTTCGAAGAGAGCGTGCGTGCCACCTTCCGTCGTGGCGACAGCGACGGCGTGTTGCGGATGGCGCGGGCGGAGGTCGAGCGGGCGCGTTCGGCCGGTGAGCCCGCGGGTGAGGTGGAAGGGCTCTACGCCATGGCACGCGTCGCCATCCGCGGTGACGACCTGCGGCGTGCCGAGGAACTGGCCACCGCCGCCCTGGAGGTAGCGGTACGCGCCGGCGACCAGCGACTGGAGGAACGTCCGCGGCACGTGCTCGCCGCCGTGGCCAGGGTGTCCGGTGACTACCCCAGGGCCCGTGAGCTCTACCTCGCGAGTATCGCTCTCAACGAGACCCTGGGGCAGCCGGAGATGGTCAACTCCGAGTACCACAACCTGGCGTTCACCGAGCTCCATCTCGGCAACATCGACCGCGCCCGCGAGCTGTTCGAGGCCGGTCGCGAGCGGGTGTTCCGGGAGGGGTACGACTCCTTCGTCCCGTACCTGTGCGTTGCCGCCGCCGCGCTGGCCTCGGCCGAGGGGGATCGCGCGCTCGCCGCGCGGATGATCGGGCTGACCGACAGCGCCTATGCCGCCATCGGCCAGGTTCCCGACCCGGACGATGCCCTGGAGCTGTCGGCCGCACGCGCCGGTGCCGTCGAGGCGCTCGGTGAGGAAGCCTTCGCGCGGGAGTACGCGGTCGGCGCGGCCCAGAAGCCCGCCGAGGCGTTCGGCATCGGCCCGGTCGCCGGGGAGTAGTTCGGACCCGGGGCCGACGCCCGGTGCGACTCACCTCCCCACGGCCCGGTAGGTCGCGGCGACGTACTCCCGGGCGCGGTCGGAGCCGAGGATGCCGCCGCCCATCCGGTTCATCACGTAGCTGATGGTCATGCGCCGGTCCAGATCCACGATCGCCATCGAGCCGCCCCAGCCACCCCAGTAGCCGATCCGGCCCGCCGGTACCCACGGCAGCGTCCGCAGGTCGCTCAACGCGAAGCCCAGACCCCACCGCAGGTACAGGCCGTTGACCAGATCGTCGCCGGCAGTCTGCTCGGCGAGGATCAGCTCGGCGGTCCGCTCCCCGAGCAGGCGTACGCCGTCGACCGTCCCACCGAGGGCCAGTACGGACAGGATGCGCGCGACCGATCGGGCGTTTCCGTGGCCGTTGGCGGCGCCGATTTCGGCTGCCCGCCAGCCCGCCGTGTTGGCGTCCCCGGGTGCGACGACCGGGCCGGTGAACGTGCGGTACGCCGGGCTGTCCTCGTCCAGCGCCGACGGGTCGAACGGCGCGGGCGGCGGCGGGACGACGTCCGCGACGCGGTGCAGGTCCCGGTCGGCGACCCCGAGCTGGAAGTCGGCGCCGAGGGGGCCGGTGAGCTCCTCGGCCACGAACTGGCGCAGCGTCCGACCGGTCACCCGGTGGACCAGCGCGCCGAGCAGGTGTCCCTGGCTGAACAGGTGGTAGCCGGACGCGGTGCCCGGCTCCCACCAGGGCGCCTGGGCGGCCATCCGGGCGGCGGCGGCTGGCGCGTCGTAGAGGTCCTCGACCCGGCTCGGGGCGTCCAGGCCCGAGACGCCCGAGGCGTGCGCCAGCAGATGGCGTACCTTCACCCCGTCTTTGCCGTTCGCCCCGAACTCGGGCCAGTACACCGCCACCGGTGCGTCGAGGTCCAGTTGCCCGCGGTCGACGAGGATGAGCACGGCCACGGCGACGACCTGCTTGGTGATCGACCACACGTTGGTGATGGTGTCGGCCTCCCAGGGCCGGGTACGGGCCTCGTCCCGGTACCCGCCCCACACGTCGACGACCGTCTCGCCGTCGATGTCGATCGTGATCGACGCCCCGAGTTCCGTGCCGGAGGTCAGGTTACGTTCCAGCGCGTCGCGGACCTCGGCAAACTGTTCCGTGTTCATGGTGGTGCTCTCCTTCTTCCGACTGCGGGAAGAGAAGCGTCCACCCCTCACACCAGTGAGAAGGTCAAGTGTTGGCGATCACGTCGACGAACTCGAGGATCGCGGTACGTCGGGCCGTCAGGTCGTCGATCCGGGTCCCCAGCGAGTCGGCCTCGCGGCGCAGGGCGGCCAGGAACTCCGGGTCGACGCCGTCGAGCGTGGTCGGGTCCGGCCCGCGCAGGCAGGGCAGCAGGTCCCGGATCATCCGGGTGGGCAGTCCGGCGGCGAGGAGGGTACGGATCTGGGTGACGCGTTCCACCCCGACGTCGCAGTAGACCCGGTAACCGTTGGCGTCCCGCCCGGGCGTGATCAGGTGCTGCTCCTCGTAGTAGCGGAGCAGCCGCTGCGGGACCCCCGTCCGGGCGGTCATCTCGCCGATCTTCATCTTCCGATGATGCCTCGCCGCACTACCCGGATGCGTACAGCGTTGACCACGACCCCCTCCCGGCCGGCCCCCACGGAGGGCCGGCCGGGGCTGCTGCTGTGGTGAGGGAGATCAGACGTGCACGGTCTCCCGCTGCGGCTCGGCGGTGAGCTGCTTGCGCAGGCCCTCGCCCTCGATGTCGACGTTCGGCAGAACCTTGTTCAGCCAGGCCGGCAGCCACCAGGCGGCGTGGCCGAGCAGTGAGATCACCGCGGGCACGATCGTCATCCGTACGACGAAGGCGTCGATGGCCACCCCGAGTGCGAGCGCGAAGCCCATGCTCTTGATGACCGGGTCCTCGACCAGGATGAAGCCCGCGAACACCGAGGTCATGATGAGGGCGGCGGCGGTCACCACGCGGGCACCGTGGCCCATGCCGTTGATGGTCGCCTGGCGCGGGGTGTCCCCGTGTACGAAGTCCTCGCGCATCCGGGAGACCAGGAAGACCTCGTAGTCCATGGCGAGGCCGAACAGGATGCCGATGAGCAGGATCGGCAGGAAGCTGACCAGCGGCCCCGGGGTGTCGACGCCGAGCAGACCGGCCAGGTGCCCCTCCTGGAACACGGCGACCGTGATCCCGAAGGTGGCGCCGACGGTGAGCAGGAAGCCCAGCGCCGCCTTGATCGGCACGAGGATCGAGCGGAACACCAGCATGAGCAGCAGCACCGAGAGGCCGACGACGAGCAGGAGGTACCAGGGCATGGCGTCGGAGAGCTTCTCGGAGACGTCGATGCCGATCGCGGTCTGGCCGGTGAGTGCGATGTCGGCGCCGTCGACCGTACGGACCTTTTCCCGGACCTCGTGCACCAGTGTCTCGGTGGCCGCGTCGGTGGGGCCGGTGCTCGGGATGACCGCGAGCAGGGCGGTCCGCTGGTCCTGACTGAGGTTCGGCGGAGCGACCGCGAGCAGGTTCTTCGTGCCCTGCAGCGCGGTGGTGACCTGCTGCGCCGCGGTTGCGGTGGAGGCAGGGCTGTCGCTGGACACGACGAGGATCAGGCGCCCGTTGAACCCGGCGCCGAATCCCTCCTCGGTGAGGTCGGCGGCGTCGCGGGCCGGGGTGCCGACCGGTGCGGCGGTCGCGTCGGGCAGACCGAGGCGCATGTCGGCCGCGGGCAGCGCGAGGGCGCCGAGGCCGAGGATCGCCACCAGGATCACGGGTACGCGCAGCTTGATGACGAGCCGCGCCCAACGGAAACCGAAGCCCTCGGTGTACGCGGCGGCGTTGCCGGCGCGGCGCTGGGCGCGGGAGAGCACCTTGCGGCCGGCGAAGCCGAGCAGTGCGGGCAGCAGGGTGATCGCGACCAGCACGGCGACCGCGACGGTCCCGGCGGCGGCGAGGCCCATCGCGGTGAGGAACGGGATCCTGACCACCGCCAGGCCGGCGAGGGCGATGACCACGGTGACGCCGGCGAAGACCACGGCGGAGCCGGCGGTGCCGACGGCACGACCGGCCGCCTCGTCGGGTTCGTGGCCCTCGAGAAGGTTCTGGCGGTAGCGGGAGCCGATGAACAGCGCGTAGTCGATGCCGACGGCCAGGCCCAGCATCAGGGCGAGGACGGGGGCGGTGCTGGTCAGCGACACGACCCCGCTGAGCGCGTACAGGCCGGCCATGCCGGCGCCGACACCGATCAGCGCGGTCAGCATGGTCATGCCGGCGGCGACGAGCGAGCCGAAGGTGACGAGCAGGACAACGAGCGCGACGACAACGCCGAGACCCTCCGTGCTGCCGATCTCCGGCTGGGTGGACATCACCTCGCCGCCGTGCTCCACCCGCAGTCCGGCGGCCTTCGCGGCGGCACCGCTCTCCTCGTACGCGGTCCGCTGCGCCTCGGTGACACTGTCGGCCCGCTCGGTGAACTGCACCTGCACCAGCCCGTAACGCCCGTCGGCCGAGACGGATCTCGCGTCGAACGGGCTGACCGCGCCGACCACCCCGGACAGCTTCCCGGCCTCGGCGACCAGGTCGTCGACGGCGGCGCGGTAATCGGCCAACTGCCGCCCTTCCGGTGCGGCCAGCACGATCGCGCCGGTCGCGCCGGACGCGGCCGGGAACTCGCGGGCGAGGGCGTCGAGTGCGCGCTGCGACTCGGTGCCGGGGATGGAGATCTTGTCGGACGTCTCACCCATGAACGCGGCAGCCGAGCCGCCCAGCGCGGCAAGTACGACGAGCCAGAGCACGACGACGAGCCGGCGACGCCGGAACGATGCCCGGCCGAGCCGGTAGAGGATGGTTGCCATGTCAACTTTCTTGTCGGGGTCGGGCTTGGGATGGGAGTACCCGCTCGGCCACTGTGGTGAGTGCGTCGCGGAGGTCGATGACGCCGGAGTTGGCGTGTTCGATGACAACGGTGCAGATGCCGCTGAGGACGACCCGCGCGGCGATGTCGTCGACCGGATCGGCGGAGTGGCCGGCGAACGCGCGTACGAGGCGTTCGGCCAGGGCGTCGATGCCGGGGAACCGGGACATCTCGGTGAGCTGGAGGCTGTCGTAGACGAGGGTCACCTGCGGGCGGTACCGGAGCACCAGGTCGACGAAGCCGTCGATCGCCACCGCCCGGGCGTCCTCACCGACGAGCGTGGCAAGCCGGTCGTCCAGCGCCCGCAACTCCTGGACGGCGGGTTCGACCAGTGCGACGAGCAGCGCGTCCTTGCTGGCGAAGTGGTAGAGCAGGGTCGCCTTCGAGCAGCCCACGGCCACCGCTATGTCGTGCAACGAGGTGCCCTTGAAGCCCACTCGCGCGAAGAGCCGGGCGGCCTCGGAGAGGATGTCCTCCCGGGTGTGGTTGCGGGTCACCGCTCGATCACCTCCACGCGCAAGTATGCCTGACCGATCGGTCAGTCAATGGCGAGGGTAACCCGCTGCGACCTTTCGAGCATCTCGGCCGGACCACCCGGGCCGGGCCTGGACCCCGTCTGCTCCCTAGTGGACGGCGGACAACGCGGTGGTGATCTCGTCGCTGGTCAGGAGCTGTACGCCGATCCCGGCGATCTCCCGGAAGCCCTGCGTACTCGCCTGGGAGACGGCGTCGGTGGCCAGGACGATGCGGTAGTCGCGTTCGCTCGCCTCGATGATGCTGGCGCGGGGGCAGTTGGGCAGGTTGCAGCCGGCGAAGACGATCGTGTCGACCGCCAGGTCGTCCAGCAGGGACGCCAGCGGTGTCCGGTAGAACGCACCCCATCGTGGCTTGAAGATGACGTACTCGGTGGGGTTCAGTTCCTGTGGTTCGCCGTCGAGCAGCCGCGCGTGGTCGAGTGGCGGCGCACCCGTGGGCAGCAGGCCGGGGGCGAGTTGGCTGCCGGGGGAACCCGGTGCGACGATCCGCGCGCCGTCGGCGAGCAGTGTTCGCCGGGCCAGGTCGGCGTCCGTGCCGTCGGGCTGGTAGAGGCGCACGATGTGCACGATCGGCCGGTGGGCCGCCCGGAAGGCGTCGGTGACCCGGCGCAGGTTCGGCACGATCTCGGTGGTGCCGGCCAGGCCGTACGGGCTGTCGGACAGGAAGTCCACCTGCATGTCGATGGTGACCAACACCGCCGACTCCCAGTGCGGGATCAGGTGGGGGTCGGGGTTTTGCCCAGCGTGGGTCACGGACTTCCTCCTACCGTCGGCGCCGCTCCAGGATCGCCGAACCGGGCCCGACGCCGGGGTCGCAGGGAGGTCGGGTCCTGCCCTGTGGAACGGCGGTGATGGCGACTCCTCGGGGCTGGCGGGTCACGGGGCGCTCGCGGGGTAGACCCGGGTTTCGGTGGCCTTGACCGCGGCCCAGACGGCTTGACCGGGTACGAGATGGAGCTGGGCGGCGGCGAGCGGGGTGATGTCCGCGGCCACCCCGATCGGGCCGTCGAGTTGGATGCGCAGGTTGTCGCCGTGGCGCTGGATGCCGGCGATGGTGGCCGGCCAGGTGTTGCGCGGGCTGCCGTCGGGGCGGTTCGGGTGCAGGGCCACGGCCGACGGCGGGAAGGCGACAAACACGTCCCCGTCGTGCCGGTCCCCGATCGCGAGCGGGAAGGCGTCGCCGACCAGCACCGTGTGCCCGTCGGCGTGGCCCCGGTAGAGGTTGAGCCCGACGAGGCGGGCGACGTAGTCCGTACGCGGCCGGGCGGTGATGGTGGCGGCGTCGCCGTCCTGCACCATTCGGCCGTCCTCGATGATGACCAGCCGGTCGGCGAGCACCAGGGCGTCGAGCGGGTCGTGGGTGACCAGCAGCGTGGCCCCGGCGTGCGCGGACAGGTGCCGTTGCAGTTCGGCGCGGGTGTCCAGCCGGGTACGGGCGTCCAGCGCGGCGAGCGGTTCGTCGAGCAGCAGCAGCGCGGGGTCGACCGCGAGGGCGCGGGCGAGCGCGACCCGTTGGGCCTGTCCACCGGAGAGCTGCCGCGGTTTGCGTCGGGCGTGTTCGGTCAGGCCCATCCGGTCGAGCCAGCCGGCAGCCTGCTCCCGCGCCCGGCGGCGGTCGATCCCGTGCCGGCGGGGTCCGAACGCGACGTTGTCCAGCGCGCTCAGGTGTGGGAAGAGCAGGTAGTCCTGGAAGACCACCCCGATCGGGCGGCGTTCGGTGGGCAGCCAGACCCGGTGGTCGGGTCGGTCGAGGTCCCGGCCGGCGAGCGTGACGTGCCCGGCGGTGAGCGGTGCCAGGCCGGCCAGCGTACGCAGGGCGGTGGTCTTGCCGGCGCCGTTCGGGCCGAGCAGGGCGACCACCTCGCCGGGCTTCACCCGCAGGTCCAGGTCGAGCCGGAAGGTGCCCCGGTCGACGACAAGATGGGCGTCGAGCATCGGGGCGGCGGTGGTGGCCGCGTGGTCGGGCGCGGCTGGCGGGGTGGCGGGCGTGGTCACGGGCTGGTGATCCATCGGTCGCGGAGGCTGGCGAGGATCGCCACCGAGACGGTGAGCAGGATCAGGCTGAGCACGATCGCCGACTCCAGATCGGTTTCCAGGGCGAGGTAGACGGCCAGCGGCATGGTCTGGGTGCGGCCGGGGAAGTTGCCGGCGAAGGTGATCGTGGCACCGAACTCGCCGAGCGCGCGGGCCCAGCAGAGCACCGCCCCGGCGGCGATGCCGGGGGCGACGAGGGGAAGCGTGACGTGCGTGAAGGTGGTCCACCGGCCGGCGCCGAGGGTGGCGGCGGCCTCCTCGTAGCGGGTGTCCGCGCCGCGTAGCGCGCCCTCGACGGCGATGATCAGGAACGGCATGGCGACGAACGCCTCGGCGAGGACAACCCCGGTGGTGGTGAACGGCAGGGTGATGCCGAAGGTGGAGTCGAGCCACGCGCCGAGCAGACCCCGGCGCCCGAACACGAGCAGCAGCGCCACCCCGCCGACAACGGGTGGCAGTACCAGCGGCACGGTGACGAGTGCGCGTACGACGCGGCGGCCGGGGAACTCGATCCTCGCCAGCAGCCACGCCAGGGGAACACCGAGGGCGAGGCAGAGGAGCGTGGCGAGGGTGGCGGTCTGCAACGACAGCCACAGCGCGGTCAGTACGCCGGGTTCGGTCAGCCGCTGCGGCAGGGTGGTCCACGGCGTACGGACCAGGAGGCCGACCAGGGGCAGGACCAGGAACAGCAGGCCGAGCGCGGCGGGTACGAGCAGTCCGATCGGGATCCGTCCCGTACGTCTGCGCCGGTGTGGCGGCGCGGCCACCGCTGGCCGCGCCGCCACGTCGGGCTCTTCGAGGAGGGGCACCGGTCTACGGTGCCTGGAAGCCGGCCTGGGTGAGCACGGACTTGCCCGCGTCCGACAGCACGTACGCGACGAACGCCTCGGCGCCTGCCTTGTTCGGCGCGCTCTTCAACACGCTGATCGGATAGTCGTTGATCGCGCCCCCTGATTCGGGGAACTCGACCCCGTCGACGTCGGCGGCAGACGCCTTGGCGTCGGTCCGGTAGACCAGGGCGGCGTCGACCTCGCCGAGCTTCACCTTGGACAGCGCGCCCTTGACGTCCTGTTCCAGGGTGACCGGGGTCAGCTTCACCCCGGCGGCGTCGAGGGCCTTCTTCGCCGCCGCGCCGCACGGCACCTGCTCGGCGCAGAGGGCGACCTTCGCGTCCGGCTTGGTCAGGTCGCTCAGCCCGGTCACCCCGTTGGGGTTGCCCTTCGGCACGGCGATGACGAGCTGGTTCTTGACGAAGGTGGTGGGGCTGCCGTCGCCGTTGCCCGCGTCGGTGACGGTCTTCATGTTCGCCGGGGCGGCGGAGGCGAACACGTCCGCCGGTGCGCCCTGGTTGATCTGGGTGGCGAGGGCGGAGCTGCCGGCGAAGCTGAAGGTGACCTTCGCGCCGGGGTTGGCCGCCTCGAAGTCCTTGCCGATGGTGGTGAACGACTCGGTCAGCGACGCTGCCGCGAAGACGGTGATCGTGCCGGTGACACCGGAGCTGCTGCTGCTCGGTTGCGGGCTGGCGGTGTCGGCGTCGTCGCCACAGCCGGTGAGGCCGAGCGTGGCCAGGGCGGCGAGCGTGGCCAGGGCGGTACGGAACCGTCGTGCTCTCACGAGCTTGGTCCTCCCTCTGCTACCGGCGGTCAGAGTGGGTGTGTCGACGGTCGCCCCACCGATCCGAGACACCGTCACGTTGAACACCTTAGTGCGCCGCAACTGCGAGGATTAATGGGCTGATCGGGCCGTATCTTCGACCTGCTGTTTCATTCCGGGAGCCGCATCTGCATCATGGGGTCATGGCTGGTGAACCGGCGTCGCTACCGGCGTGGCGGACCCTGACCGAGGAGCAGAGCCGGCGGTGGACCGAAGTCCTCGACCACCTCGCCGACGCGCTCCCGTCGGGCGTCGTGTCCGTCGTGATCGACGGCGGGTCCGCGCACGCGGCCGTCGTCGCCGACCGGCTCGCCGACGCGCTGCACGCCGGCGGACGTCCCTGCGCCCGGCTGACCGGGCACACACCTCCGGAATCGACCGGGCAACCATCGCTCGACGCCCGCCACCGCCTCGAAGCCGAGGACAACCGGCGTAGGGAAGGGACCCCGGACACCGTCACCGTCACCGTCGCTGACGGCTCCGGTTGGCTCGCGCGCCCGCCGAGCGGTAGGTGGGACGTGGTCGTCTGGCTCCGTACCCCGCCGGTCGGGCCAGGGGCGAACGGCGGCCGTGGTGCCGGGTGCGACATCGTCGTCGACCTGCACGACCCGACCTGGCCGGTGATCCGCCATCTCAGCGACCGCCTCGCCCCGCAGGACCGCTGGTATCTCAGTGAGTCGCGAGCCTTCTTCGCCACCCGCGCCGCCACCTGGGACACGAAATTCGGCGACGACCTCCCCGCCTACGCCGCAGCCGTGAACGAGGCGGACCTTTCCGTCGGTGGCGTTGTCGTCGACATCGGCTGCGGAACCGGTAGGGCGCTACCGGCCCTGCGGGACGCGGTCGGTCCGTACGGCGTTGTCATCGGCCTCGACCTCACACCGCAGATGCTCACCGCGGCCCGGGCGCACGCCGGGCGGGCCGCCGCCGACCTGCTCCTGGGCGATGCCCGGAACCTCCCGCTCGCCGACGCGTCCGTCGACGCGGTGTTCGCCGCGGGTCTGCTCACCCACCTGCCCGACTCCGAAGAGGGCCTGCGGGAACTCGCCCGGATCACCCGACCCGGCGGACGACTCGTGCTGTTCCACCCGTCGGGTCGGGCCGCGCTCGCCGCCCGCCACGGCCGCCCGCTGCGACCCGACGAGCCCCTCGCCGAAGCACCGCTGCGTCGCTCGGCCGGCCTCACCGGCTGGCACCTCAACCGGTACGACGACCCACCGCACCGGTTTTTCGCCACCGCCACCCGCCGGAACGCCTGACCCGACCGGGCCCCGACGGGCGCCCCGACGGGATGTCGTCGATACCGGTACGGTGCAGCGCATGTCGATCGAGCCCGCGCTCGCGGGGCGGGTTCGCACCCGGTCGGTGCTGTGGCGGTCGGGGCTGCTCCTCGGCGTACTGCTCCTCGCGGCCGGGGTGCTCGGTATCGGGTACGCCGGACGAGGGCTGCACTCGGTGTCGGTGCGGGTCGACGGCGTACCGGTGGAGATCGTCCGCCCGGTCGGCGGCGGCGCCGGACGGCCCGCCGTCGTGGTCGCCCACGGGTACGCGGGGTCGGGGCGCCTGATGCGGCCGTTCGCCGACACGCTCGTACGGCGGGGTTACGTGGTCGCCCTCCCGGACCTGGCCGGACACGCCGCCAACCCCCGCCCGCTGGCAGGGGAGGACGAACTCGACCGGGAACTCGCCGGGGTCGTCCGGTACGTGCGGGACCTGTCCGGGGTCGATCCGGCGCGGGTGGCGTTGCTCGGCCACTCGATGGGCGCCGCGGCGGTGGTCCGGGTCGGGTCCGCGGACCCGTCGATCGCCGCCACCGTGGCGATCTCGTTGGGGGACGGCGCGGCGGCGGCGTCCCGGCCCGGCCCCCGCCATCTGCTGCTGATCGTCGGCGCGCTGGAACCGGCCGGTATCCGGTCCGTCGCGCAGGCGGCCCTCGACGGTGACGCCGCCGGGCGCCGGATGGTTCGGGTGGGGTTCGCCGAGCACATCGGGGTGCTCTACGCCGACCGTACCCACACCGAGGCCGCGCGCTGGCTCGACGACGCCCTGCGAAACCGGCCGGAGCAACCGGTGATCGCCGCGAAGGGCCGGGTGACAGCGGGTGGCCTGTGCCTGGTCGGGATGTTGCTCCTGGTGATCGCGGGGCTGGTCCGGCCATCGGTACGTCGCGCGCCACCGATCCGGACCAGCCTCGCGCCACCGGCACGCGCACGGTTGGCGTGGCTTGCCGGTGCGGTGGCGGTCGCCCCGGTACCCGGGCTGGTCGGCGGCTGGCTGGCGGCCCGGACACTGCCGGCACCGGTCTGCGGCTACCTCGTCGGCTACTTCGCGTTCGCCGGGGCCACCCTCGCGGCCGTGGCCGTGGTGGCCCGCCGCATCCACGCCCGCGCGGCGGAGGGCGACGCGCACGGGGTGACCGGTACCCGGCAACGTCCCGACGGGCCGTGGCGGGCGGCGGCCGCCACTATCGGACTCGCTGTCGCCGGGATCGCGGCGGTGGTCCTACCCGTTCATCTCGGCCTGACCTCGGCGGTGCCGTACGGGTCGCGGTGGTGGCTGACGGTGTTGCTCGTCCTCGCCACCGCGGCCCTGCTCGGTGGGGCGCATGCCGTGGCCGGTCCACCGTGGAGCATCGGCGTCCTGGCGGCTGTCTGCCTGCCGGTACCCGTGGCTGCCATCGTCGGGCTGGCCCCCGGTTTCCTCACCCTCGTCACACCGTTGATCGCCGGCCTGCTCGCGCTGTACCTCCTGCTGGCCAGTGTGGCGTCGCTGACCGGAACGCCCTGGTGGCGCACCATCCCGGCCGGCGCTCTGCTGGTCGCCTGGCCGGTCGCGACCAGCCTGCCGATCACCTGAGAGGTTTCCGGTACGGCAGGTTGGTCCGAAACCGCGTGGGTCAGCGGCCGGCCCGGCGGCGCATGCCCTCGGCCAGCGGGGCCCGGTCCAGGTCACCGGCGGCGATGCGCCGGGCGATCGTGCGCCGCACGATCGCCCCCGCGACCGACGGCAGGTGCCGGGCCAGGAACAGCTCGACCCGGCCACGTCCGGTGGTGGCAACGTCGCGCGGGGCCCTGCGGGCGGTCGCCGCGCGCAGGATCGCGTCGACCACTCCCTCGACCGGCTCGTACCGGGAGACGCCCTCCAGGGACAGGCCGGCGGCGGTGGAGGCGTCGTGGATCGGCGACGCGACCATGCTCGGGTAGACCACGCTGACCCCGATGTGGGTGCCGACCTCCAGGCGCAGCGCGTCGGCGTACGCGACCAGGGCGCGCTTGCTCACGCCGTACGCGGCGGCCAGCGGGAGCGGCAGCAGGGCCATCCGGCTGGACACGAACACGATCCGGCCCCGGCTGCGTTCGATGGCGGGTACGGCCGCGGCGGTGGTGTGCCACGCCGCCATCAGGTTGACCTCCAACTGGCGGCGGGCCGCCTCACCGGGCGGCAACTCGGCCGGGGCGGGTCCGCCGACACCGGCGTTGTTGACCAACAGGTCGAGCCCGCCGAGCTTCTCGATCGCCTGCTCGACCGCGCCCGGCACGGCCCCGCCGTCGGTGAGGTCGCAGCCGATCACCGGGGTCGTGCCGACGCTGCCGGCGTGCAGGTCGATGCCGACGATCCGGGCGCCGGCCAGTTCCAGCCGCGCGCACAGCAGTCGGCCGAAGGTGCCGTTGGCGCCGGTGACGATGACACGCCTGCCGTCGAGTGTGGTCATCGGGCGCTCTCCGGGGCATCCTCGGCGCGGTGCCAGCGCACGCCCCGGCCGCGGCGGGCCCGGGCGGCGCCGTCGGCGAGTTCCCTCGCCGCGAGCGCGAGGTAGGCGTCGAAGTCGATGCGCATGGCGGGGCGGCGGTCGCCCCAGCGGTCACGGGCGGCCCGCAGCTCGGCGGCGATGTCCGCGGCCTGCGCGGCCGGGGTGGGTAGCGCGTACCGGCCGGCCAGGTGTGCGGCGACCAGTCGGGCCTGCGCCTCGACCACGGGCAGTGCCGAGCCGGTGGACTGGGTCAGCCCGACGAACATCAGACCGGGCGCCTGCTGGTGGAACACGTGCCGGAACAGGGGCAGCCGGTCGGCGCCGTCGCCGAGCAGCGCCGGGTCGAGGAACGGCAGGTGGATGTCGTACCCGGTGCACCAGACCACCAGGTCGATCCCGTCGGTGGTGCCGTCGGTGAACCGGACGCGGTCGCCGTCGAGGCGGTCGATGGCGGGCCGTACGCCGATCTCGCCGTGGCTGATTCGCGACAGCAGCGAGTCCGACAGGGTGGGGTGGTCCTGGAGGAACCCGTGCCGGGGCGCGGGGAGGCCGTACTTCTCGGGCCGGCCGACCGACAGGCGCAGCACGGTCTGGCTGATGCGTTGGCGCAGCCGCCACGGCAGGCGCTTGGCCAGCGCGCCGTTGAGGGTGTCCGACGGCCTGCCGAGCAGGTGCTTGGGCACGATCCACACCCCACGGCGCAGCGACAGCAGGGTGCTCGCCGCGACGTGGGAGGCGTCGACGGCGATGTCCATGGCCGAGTTGCCGCCCCCGACGACCAGCACCCGCCGCCCGGCGAGCTGCTCGGGGTCGCGGTAGTCGTGGCTGTGCAACTGCGCGGCCGGCTGGACCGGGCCGGCGGCGGGCGTGCCCGGATGGGCGGGGGAGGGCAGCCTGGGCCGGCTGTTGTGGCCGTTGGCGACCACAACAGCCTCGACGTCCACGGTGGACGCGCCGTCCGGTCCCGTCGTGGTGACCCGCCAGCCCTCGCCGACGCGGGCGACGTCGGTAACGGTGTGTCGCAGCCGCACGGCGTCCAGCAGCCCGAACCGTCGCGCGTAGTCGTGCAGGTAGCCGGCGACGCGGACGTGGTCGGGGTAGTCGGGCCAGTCCGTGGGCATGGGCAGGTCGGCGAATTCGGTACGGGTCCGCGAGGTGTTCAGGTGCAGGGTGCGGTACGCCGAGGAGTGCGGGGCGCCGTACACCCACAGCCCGCCGACCTGTGTCCCGGCGTCGAAGGCCACCGCGGGTACACCCCGGTCGGCCAGCGCCTTGAGCGTGGCCAGCCCGGCCGGCCCGGCCCCGATCACGGCGACCCGTGGCTCCATACCCGCCCTCCACAAAATCCAACGTCTGGTGGATATTGCGCCGCGCCGGGCCGCACGTCAAGGGCCCGCTCAGTGCGCCCCGGTCGGACCCGGTGCGTACATGCGGTCGAGCCAGCGGTGGGCGAAGACGCGGAACTCGCGCCGGCGGCGGGCGCCGTCCGCGCCGGACAGCAGGCCGACGACGTGGGCGTGGACGGACCACACCAGACTCCGTACGGCCAGGTGGGGCTGGGGTTCGCTGAGCACCCCGGCGGCGTCGGCGTCGCTCAGCACCCGCTCGACGGCCCGGTAGAGCGGGGCCGAGTACCGCTCGTCGAGTTCGGCGTGACGATCGGGTTCCAGCCAGCGTCGCAACCACAGTCCGGTGGTCTCGGGATGATCCTCCAGGAAGTCGACGAACACGTCGACCAGCTCGTGCAGCGCGGTCATGGCGGTGTCCGGCCCGGCGGTCAGCCCTTCCCGGGCGGCGGCCACGGCCCCGGTCAGCACCCCGCTCTCGGCCGCGAACACCCGCGCGAAACAGCCCTCGTACAGTGCCGCCTTCGTACCCACGTGGTGGTGCACGGTGGCGACGTCCACGCCGCAGGCGGTCGCGATCTCGCGCATGCCGACGGCGTCGAACCCGCGCCGGGCGAACAGGCCAGCCGCCGTCTCGATGATCATCTCGGGGGTGGTGCGCTGGTCGGTACGCCGAGGGCGGCCGGGTCCCCGTCGGGGTGTGGTCATGCGCCCCATCGTGCCCTATTATCCAGCGAACGTTGGATTGCACCGCGCGGCGCGGCGAGGAGACGGTATGGACCAGGCGGCGCGGCTCCCCCGTACCGGCCTGCTGGCCTTCGCCGGCGGATCGCTGGGCATGGGCACCTGGGTTACCGTGCCCGGCCTGCTGTTGCTCTACTTCCTCACCGACGTGCTGGCCGTGGCACCGCTCGCGGCAGGTCTCGTCCTGCTGCTGCCGAAGATCGCCGACGTGCTGCTGCACCCGTGGATCGGCCACCTGTCCGACGCCGACCTGGTCCGCCGTGGCCACCGCCGGATGCTCATGACGGCGGGTTGTGCCCTGCCGCTGGCCTTCGTCGCGCTGTTCCTGGTGCCGGGCGGGCTCACCGGCGGTCCGGCCGCGGTCTGGGTCGCCGTCGCGTTCGTCGCGGGCAACCTGCTGTTCGCGGCGTACCAGGTGCCCTACCTGTCCACCCCCGCCGACCTCGCCATCGGCTACCACGAGCGCACCCGGCTGATGGGCTTCCGGATGGTGGTGCTCACCGTGGGCATCCTGCTCAGCGGCGTGCTCGCGCCGGTGTTGACGGGTGGGGAGGAACCGACCCGAGGTGGTTACGCCCTCATGGGTCTCGTGCTCGGCGCGTCGATGCTGGTCGCCATGGTGATCGGCACAACCGGTACGCGGCGACTGACCGAGGCCGCCCCGACCCCGGTCACCACGTCCGGACACGGTGCGGCCGGCCTGCGTACGCTGCTCGTCGCCCTGCGCGACCCGCAGTTCCGCTGGCTGGTCGGCTCGTACCTGGCCATGTCGACCACCACCCACCTGGTGCTGGCCGCGGTGCCCTACTTCGCCAAGTACGAACTCGGCCGTCCCGGCCTGACCACGGTCCTGGTCGCCGCGTTTGTCGCCCCCGCACTGGTCGCCACCCCGGTCTGGGTCGTCGTGGCCCGCCGCATCGGCAAGCAGCCCGGACTCCTCGTCGCCCAGGGTGCCTTCGTGTTCGGTTCGCTCGTGCTGGCGCTCGGCGACGCCGCCGGCCTGCCCGTGCTGGTCGGCGCGGTCGCCGTGCTCGGCATCGCGTTCGCCGCCATGCAACTGCTGCCGTTCTCGATGGTCCCGGACGTCATCGGGTCCGGGGGCGCCGACGGCACCACCCGAGCCGGCACGTACACCGGCGTGTGGACCGCGGCCGAGGCCACCGGTGGCGCGCTCGGCCCGTACGTCTACTCCGCCTGCCTGGCCGTCGGCGGCTTCGTCGCCACCGGCGCGGGTACCGAGGTCGTGCAGCCGGAGTCCGCGCACACGATGATCCGGCTCGGGTTCGGCCTGGTCCCCGCGGCCCTGATGGTGGTGGCGATGCTGCTGCAACGCGGGTACACGCTGGACCGGACGCTGCGCTGAGCCGGGATCGCCGCCGGTCGCCCCCGGACCGTCGATGCTAATAGTAAAGATTGTGAACAGAAGATGTTAGAGTCACTCCCGTCGATGCATAGTCCGATCATCGGCCCATGGCATCCAGAAAGGAGTGATCGCATGCTGAGACTGCGCGCCCTGGTCACACTCGCGGCGTTGGTCGTCGCCGGTGGACTGGTGGCGATCATCCCGTCGACCCCGGCGTCCGCGGCGGCCTGCGCGGCATCGTGGCAGGCCTCGACCGTCTACTGGGGCGGCGACCAGGCCTCCCGCAACGGCCGCAACTACCAGGCGAAGTGGTGGACCCAGAACGAGGCGCCGCCGGGGACCACCGGCGTCTGGCAGGACCTCGGTGCCTGCGACGGCGGTACCACGCCGCCGCCGGGAGGCGGTTGCAACCACCCGAACTGGACCGCCGGCACCTGGTACCCCGCCGGGAGCATCGTCCGGTACACCAACGGCCTGTACTACATCGCCGAGCACGAGAACCCGGGGTACGACCCGATCGTCAGCACCTGGTACTGGGAGCCGTACACCTGCGGCGGCCAACCGCCCACCACCCCGCCCCCGACCAACCCCGGTGGCTTCGTGGTGACCGAGGCGCAGTTCAACCAGATGTTCCCGGGGCGCAACTCCTTCTACACGTACTCCGGGCTCGTCGCCGCGCTCAGCGCGTACTCGGCGTTCGCGCGGACCGGCAGCGCCACCGTCCAGCGCCAGGAAGCCGCCGCCTTCCTGGCGAACGTGTACCACGAGACCGGCGGACTCGTGCACATCGTGGAGCAGAACCAGGCGAACTACCCGCACTACTGCGACGCCGGTCAGCCGTACGGCTGTCCCGCCGGTCAGGCCGCCTACTACGGGCGCGGGCCGATCCAGCTGAGTTGGAACTTCAACTACAACGCCGCCGGCAACGCCCTCGGGCTACCCCTGCTGACCAACCCCTGGCTGGTGCAGAACGACGCCGCGGTGGCCTGGAAGACCGGCATCTGGTACTGGATGACCCAGAACGGGCCGGGCACCATGACCCCGCACAACGCGATGGTCAACGGCGCCGGGTTCGGCGAGACCATCCGCAGCATCAACGGCTCGATCGAGTGCAACGGCGGGAACCCGCCCCAGGTGCAGAGCCGCGTCACCAGGTACCAGCAGTTCGTCGGCATTCTCGGCGTACCCGCCGGGAACAACCTGTACTGCTGATCCGGGTACGGGCCTCGTCGCCCCCACTCGATGAGGCCCGTACACCGCTCTTCCGTGTGCCGAAGACGACTAGCCGATGGCGCCGTTGAACACCGGCGGCGCGTACGTGGCCGGCTTGTCGCCGATGCCCAGGCCGGGGCTGACGATCCAGGACTGGTACCGCGGGGTGAACATCGAGTAGAGCGACGGCACCTGTGGTGTGCTGGCCTCGTCGAGCCGGCGGCGGGCGTCCTCGGGGATCTCGAAGTCGAGCGCGGCGAGGTTGGTGTCCAGTTGCTCCGGGGTGCTCGCGCCGATGACCACCGACGACACGCCCGGCTGGGTGACCACCCAGTTGATCGCCACCTGTGCCATCGGGCGGCCCAGTTGCGCCGCCACGGTTTCGAGGCCCTCGATGACGCGCCAGTCGTGCTCGGAGATGGCCACGGGGGAGTCCGGGTTACCGAGCCGGCCTGCACCGGTCACGCCCGTGGTGGTCCGCCGGTACTTGCCGGTGAGCAGGCCACCGCCGATCGGGCTCCACGCGGTGAGCCCCATGCCGAGGGTCTGCGCCATCGGTACGAACTCCGGCTCGATCCCCCGTGCGTTCAGCGAGTACGGCAACTGCACCGTGATCATCGGGGCGAGCCCGTGCGCCTCGGCGTAGCTCTGCGCGCGGGCGGCGTACCAGGCCGGTACGTCCGACAGGCCGGCGTAGCGGATCTTGCCGGTCCGGACCAGGTCGTCGAGGGTGCGGACGACCTCCTCGACGGGGGTGATCCGGTCCCAGGTGTGCAGCAGGTAGAGGTCGAGGTAGTCGGTGCCGAGCCGGCGCAGCGAGGCCTCCACCGCCCGGACGATGTGTTTGCGGCCGTTGCCGCTGGCGTTCGGGTCGGTCGGGTCGACGGTGTTGGTGAACTTGCTGGTCAGCACCAGTCGATCCCGGTTGCCCGCCTTGGCGATCAGACTGCCGAGAATGCGCTCGCTCTCTCCGGCGGTGTAGAAGTCCGCGGTGTCGATGAAGTTGCCGCCCGTCTCCACGTACCGCCGGAAGATGGGTTCCGCCTCCGCCTCGGTCTTGCCGTAGGCGGCGTGGAAACCACCGGTGCCGAAGTTCATCGTGCCCAGCGCCAGCCGGCTCACCCGCAGCCCGGAGCGGCCGAGCAGGTAGTAGTGGTTCATCGCTTGATCCCCCATCTCGCCCATCCGGCGAACCCGTGACCGGCCCGGATCGGACCGCCTGGTCCTCACCATGGCTCGGAAAAAATGGACCTGCAAGTCCAAAAATGCCGGTGTCGCCCCGACGACCGCGACCGCCGGTCAGCCGATGGGGGACAACTCGGTCGGTAGCCAGGACGCCTCGGTGAAGGCGGCCGACGCCGCGCGCTCGTAGACGGCGGCGGCGAGCCAGGCCTCGGCGAACGCGGACCCGTCGTCGGCCGTGATGCGCCCGAACACGTCCCGGTCGCGGAACCCGGCCGCGCCGCGCAGTTCGGCGAGCAGGACCGCCCCGGTGTCGAGCCGGGCCCCGCGCAGGCGCCGTCCGTCTTCAGCGGCCAGAGCCTGCACCGCGCGACCGCCGTCGACGACGCGTTCCACCTGCCGGCGGAGCAGGTGCAGCGCCGGGTCCCCGGTCACGCCGCCCGGCCCGGCGGCCACACCCGGGACGGTCGGGTCGACACGGACCTGGCTGCGGTGCAGCCGGTCGAAGCCGAGATCGGCCCGGCCGGACCAGCGGGCCGGCAGGACCAGACCGGCGTCCGGGACGGCCGGGGCGACCGCGAGCGCCTGCACGGTGGTGCGGTGGTGCGGATCGAGCCGGCCGATCACCCGCAGGTCCGCCCCGACGGCACCGGCGAGGACCCGCAGGTTGTCCCGGTACGGCAGCGTCTCGTGGTCCGACGCGATGCCGAGCGCGATCGGCAGCCCGTCCGGGGTGACGCCGAGGACAGCGTCACCGGCGACGCCGACCACCTCGACCCGCAGGAACAGCAGGTCCCCACCGGCGGGCCGGTCCCGTACCGGCACGGCCGAGGCAGCGAAGGCCCGGTGGACCTGGTCGGCGTAGGGCTCCCGCCACAGCCGGTCGACGGGCTCCTCGGCCCAGCCGGCACCATTCGCCCGGACCGCCCGGACCGCCCGGACCGCCCGGACCGCCTTGCCGGCACCGAGCTGGCCGTTCTCCGAGGAGGTGGCGCCGGAGACCACGATGCCGGCGCGGGCCAGCTCACGGTGGCTCAGCACCACCTCGCCGATCGTGACGATCCCGTCGCCGGCGGTTGAGGCGCGCCCGGCGCCACCGGGCATCAGGTCGGCGATCGTCCACATCCGACCGTCACGGTCGACGAGGTACGTGACAACGCCGCCGTACCCCGAATCCGCCACCACGGGGACCGTGCACACCCCGTACAGTCGCAGGCCCCCCGCGGTCTCGTAGCTGCGGCGACCCGACCCGAGCAGGCCGGCCGTCGGGTCGGGCAGCCGCAGCCGGCGGGCGAGGTCGAGCAGTTCCCGCAGGTCGTCGGTGAGATCCGCCAACCGGTACTGCGGCTGGCTCTCCGCGGCGGCCTGGAGGCGGTTGGCGCACTGCCGGGCAACGGCGGCGGCCCGGTGCAGCCCGTGGATCCGCGCCTGGTGGGCGGCCCGGACGAGGGCGGCCCGGACCACGACCCCGCTGCCGGAGCGCCCGGCGCAGAGCACCGCGACGGCGGACCGCCACAGGTCGTCGGCGGCGGCGACCTGCCGTTCGGAGAGCGACACACCCCGGCCGGCGCCGACCGGGTCCACGACGGCGGCCTGCCGGGACCCCACGGTCTCCCCGGGGCCTTCGCCGTGGCCCGCCCGCCCGTCGGTGTCGCCCGGCCCGGACGGGTCCCCGGTGTCTGCGGGACCCGGGTCCTCCTGCACCGGACACCGGGCCAACACCGCCGCCCGGTGCAGGCAGTTCGGCGCCAGCAGGCAGCCGCAGGTCACGTCGGCACCGGACCGCACCACGCCGCCGGTCACCGCCAGGACAACCTCGGTCTCCTCGTCGACGCGGACCCGCACCCGGTCCCCGTCGAGGGTGGCGGGCCAGCCGGCGGCGCGGACGACCATGTCGTCCACCTTCCTGCGCAGCCGGGCAGGCAGCGCGTCGACCGCCTCGACGAGCAGCATCGGGGCGAGCTTCGGCAGCGGTGTGCTCATCGGACCTGTTCCCCCACCCATCGGGCCAGTTCGAGCGGGCTCAACGCCGCGACCGGCATGCCGGCGGCGACGAGCTGGCCGGCGACCGACACCGAGTAGCGTGGCCGCCCGGCGTCGTCCAGGCTCGCGCAGCCGAGCACCCGGCAGCCGGACTCCACCAACGCGCGGGTCTCGCCGAGCAGACCGCCGATCGGGTACCCCTCCTCGAAGTCGCTGATCAGGACGACCATGGTGCGCGAGGGCACCGTGACGAGCGACCGGGCGTACCGCAGGCCGGCCGCGATGTGCGTACCCCCGCCGACCCGTACCTCCAGGAGCAGGCCGAGCGGATCGGACACCCGGTCGGTGAAGTCGACAACCTCGGTCGAGAACGCCACGAAGTGTGTGGTCAGGGCCGGCACACCGGCGAGGACCGAGGCGGTCAGCGCCGACCAGATGGTCGACGCCTCCATCGACCCGGAGACGTCGACGACCAGCACGATCCGCCAGTCGACACCGCGTCGGGCCCTGGTGTGGAAGACCGGGTTCTGCGGGATGAGCAGAACGCCGCCGTCGGGGCGCCGCCGGGAGTGGACCAGGTTCGCCCGTACCGTCCGGGACAGGTCGAGCGGGCCGCCGGGGCGGTAGCTGGGCCGTGGTGTGGCGAGTCCGGTCAGGGCCGGCCGCAGTCGGATGGCGAGTTCCCTGGTGAGCTGCTCGATGATCCGGGCGACCAGGGGGCGGAGCCGGGCCAGGGCCGCCTCGGACAGCCCGCCGGACAACGACAGGACCGTCTGGAGCAGTTCGACCGACGGGGGAACGTTCGCCGGGTCGAGTTCGAGGGCGGCGTCCGCCCGGCCGGTCGCGGCCGCCTTCGCCAGGACCTCCTCCCGTACGCCCGGGCCGAAGAGCGCCGCCAGCTCGTCCGACCATTCGCGTACGCCGGGAAAAGGTGCCTCCCGGCCCGCCCGCGCGGAGGCGTCGGCGCGTGATCCCTCGCCCTTCCCGGCGCCGTAGAGCTCGTCGAGCGCGGTCGCGTACCGCTGGGTCCTGCCCCGGACCCCGGCAGTACGCCCGAGCACCAGCCGCCACCGGTCGGCGGCCGCCAGCTCGTGTTCCGACCCGGCGTTGTCGACCGTGCCGGCGGTGGGGTCGGACCCGGGCCGGGTACCCGCGACCGGAACGGCCGGGCGGTCGCCGCCTTCCTCCCGGCGCTTTGCTTCCCGGTCCTTTCCGCCCGCTTTCTCCCGGCCCGAGGTCGGGAGCAGGGCGTGGGCGGCCAGCGCCCGGCGGCCGGCCCGGTCCGCGAGCAGGCGCAGGGCGAGCAACCGCGGATCCTCGACGGTGCCGATCCCGTCGCCGCCGTCGCCGTCGAGCCGTTCGTCGATCACTTCCAGGATCCGGTCCCGGGCAGCGGGGCTGAGCACGTCGAAGCCGCCGCGCAGGGCCGGCAGCCGCGCCAGGAACGCGTCGTCCGGTAGGGCCTCCACCCGGTCGAGCAGGCCGCCGAGCAGGCCGTCGGCGGCACGCAGCAGCGGTTCCGCGACGGCGAGCACGCCGGCGAGCCGGCCCTGGAGCGCGGCACGGGTGGCAGGTGTGGTGGCACCGTCGATCCAGGACGCCAGGCGGTCACCGAGTTCACCGGGCGGGCGGAGCGCGAGCAGGACCCGTACCGCGGTCGCCGCGGCGGCCATCATCGCCGTGCCGTCCGCGGCGAGCCGGGCGAGCGCGTCGGCGAGCCGCAGACCGCCGTCGGCCTCGGCACGCCGGGCGAGGGCGGCGAGCGCCCGCGCGTCGTCGACGTCCTCGGAACCGGCGAGTCCGTCGACCTGACGTACGGCCGCGTCGGACACCGAGCGCGCGATGGCCGCCAGGTCACCGAGGTCACCGTCGGGCGCGGCAAGGCCCGGTACGTGTCCGAGGCGCAGCCGGTCCAGCAGGTCCAGCGCAGCCAGCCCCTCGGTGAGGCTGGCGGTCGCCGGCACGATCTCGGCCAGCCGGGCGAGTCGCTCGCGGGCCAGCGGTGCGAGCCCGCACTCGGCGGCGGCGAGCAACCCGTGGATCGCCTGGGCGGCGGTGGTCCCGCCCTCGGTCTCCTCACGAAGCGCGATGCCGCGCAGCACCCCCTCGGCCGCCTGCGCGAGGGTCACCCCTCGGATACCGACGACGTCGAGCATCGCGTCGGTCTCCGGTCCCCACTTCAGGCTCCACCGGGTGCCGAGTGCGTCGGAACCACCGAGCCCGTCGACCACTATCGGTTCCGCGTACGACACCCGACAGGTGACCAGTCGGCGCAGGGCGACCTCCCGGCGACGGTCCAGGTCGGAGCGGAGCGGGTCGAGGCGTACCTCCTTCGGCGGGTCGCCGGGACCGGGCAGCCGCAGCGCGGCGATCTCGTCCCGGACCGCGGGACCCAGGCCGGACCGGGGGGTTCCGGGGGCGAGCGCACCGCGCCGCGTCCCGACCAGGACGCGTTCCATGGCCGAGGCGACGATCCGGCCACGGCCGAGGACCTCACCGTGGGCGAAGACGCTCTGGATCGCCTCGACCAGTTCCCCGCGAGCGGGTGCGGGCAGTGCCCGCAACCGGGCGAGGTCCCCGGCGAACCGGGCCGCCTCCCGTGCCTCGGCGGGCCCGAGGGGATGGCCGGCGGACCGGACCTCCGCGCAGACCCGTACCAGCGCCTCGACCGCGGCGGTCTCCACCGCGGCCGGGTCACCGGCCGAGTCGAGGACGGCCTGCTGCCACTGCGGGTCCCGGATCCCCGCCGGATAGCCGGACCGCTCGTCGAGCAACGCGAACGTGTACGGCACCAGTGAGGTCGCCACCTCCGCACCCCCGGTGACGTCGGCCGGCGTGCTCTCGCCGGGGCGTGGTGCCAGCGCCGAGGCGTGGTAGGAACCGACCAGCGCGGCGGCACGCCGTCCGTTCACCTCGGCCACACGGCGGCGCATCCACGCCTCCCGGCGCAGGTCGAGCGGATCGACCCGGCCGGCTTCCTCGGCGTCGCGGCGCAACGCCCAGCCGACCATCAGCGCCGCCCGGCGTACGGCCTCCGGGTCGGCCCCCGGCGAGCGGGCCTCGACGACACGGTCCCACGTGTCCTCGCCGGGCCGCCCGGTCGACGAGGCGCGCAGGGCACCGGCGCGGGGCGAGGAGAAGGAACCACCGGAGTGGACCCGGTCCTGCCAGGCCGGGTCGGCCAGTGGCAGGTCGCACGGCACCACCGGGACATTGTGGCGATGGGCCCAGCGGATCGCGACCAGCTCCGGGGAGAAGTCGGCGAACGGGTAGAACGCCGGACCCGATCGTTCGCCGACCACCCCGGCGAGGGCGACCGGTGTGACGACGGCGGGGTCGGCGAGCCAGGGGAGCCACCCGCCGAGTTCCGGCGGCAGTTCCAGGAGCAGTACCTCGGGGCGGTGGGCGTCGAGCAGGGCCGGCAGGGCGACCGACAGGGCCGGGGAGTGGTGCCGTACCCCGATCAGGTACGGCTCCGTCCGGCCCGCCAGCTCCTCGACGACCAGGGTGGGGTCAGTCGGTGAGGGCATCGCGCATTTCCCAGAGCTGCCGCCACAGGCGGGCGCCGTCCTCGGCCCGGCGGCGGACCGCGCCGTCCCAGTAGCCCAGGAGCTTGGCGCCGTCGGCCGGGTCGTCCTTGCGGACCACCCCCAGGAGGTGACCGGGGACCAGGGAGAGGACGTCCCGGTCACCGGGGAAGTAGGTCGCCGCGAGGCCGAGGGAGACCGCGACGGCGACCGCCTCTGCGGTGCTCATCACCGTCGACGGGCGGTCGACGTCCCACCCTTCCACCGACCGGCCGGCCCGCAGGTCGCGGAAGGCGGTGACGAGCACCTCCAGGACGGCGTCGTCGACGGCGAAGGTGGACGACGACCGGGCCAGGGCGGACGTCGCCTGTCGCCGTACGAGCGCGATCTCCGCGGCGAGGTCGGGGATGGGGCCGACGGTCTCGAAGTTGAACCGGCGCTTGAGGGCGGCCGACATCTCCGACACCCCCCGGTCGCGCAGGTTCGCGGTGGCGATCAGGGCGAACCCCGGTACGGCGTGCACGGTCGCGTCCGTCGTACCGGACAGTTCCGGTACGGCGATGCTCCGGTCGGACAGGATCGACACCAGTGCGTCCTGAACCTCCGGCAGGCACCGGGTGATCTCCTCGACCCGGGCCACCTCGCCGTTCCGCATCGCGGCGAGGATCGGTGACGGGACGAGGGCCTCCGGACTGGGTCCGTGGGCCAGCAGCAGGGCGTAGTTCCACCCGTACCGGAGCTGGTCCTCGGTGGTGCCCGCGGTGCCCTGCACGACGAGCCGGCTGGTGCCGCAGACGGCCGCCGACAGCAGCTCGGAGAGCATCGACTTGGCCGTGCCCGGTTCACCGACGAGCAGCAGGCCGCGTTCCCCGGCGAGGGTGACCACGCAGCGTTCGACCACGGCACGGTCACCGACGAACTTCTGCCCGATGACGAGTCGGGACGGCAGACCCTTGCGACGGGCCTTCGTGGGGAGTTCGACGGCGGTCCCGCCGCTGCCGACGATGAACGTGACGACGGCCCGTGGGGTGAGCTGCCAGCCGGGTGGCCGGGGACCCTCGTCGTACGCGGCGAGGAACGCCAGCTCGTCGGCGTACGCGAACTCCGCGGGGTCGACCTGACGCCCCCGGGGCCGATCGGTGAGCGTGTCGGTCATCGACGCTTCTGCCTTTCCGTGACCAGTTCGTCGAACTTCGGTACGTCGCCCGCACACACCCGCGCCCACGCCTGCTCGAACGACCGGGGCACGGAGGTACGCGGGACGATGACGTCGATGGTGGGGTTGCCCTGCTCGTCCATGGTCAACAGTGGTGCCTTCCAGGTCTCCACCGGCAGGTGCGGTGCCTTGAGGGCGAGCCAGCCGCACGGCAGGAAGAGACTCCGACCGGCCCGGGAACGCTTTGCCTCGACCACCAGGGTGCCGGCGGCGACCAGCTCCAGCCGGGCCTTCTTGAGCCGGGCCGGTTTCCACCCCGTCCACGCCGCGACGTTGCGGTCGGTCGGGTCCGGCAGGGCGAGCAACTGGAGGTAGAGCGCGGCGGCGTCCGGCCCGATGCCGAGCCGCTCGGCCGCCTCGGCCACCAGGTGCGGCACCGACCGGGTCGGATCCTGCTGCGGGTGGTCGCCGCTGCCCGGTACGACGAGTCGCGCCAGACTGCCGTCGAGCACCACCCCCAGCGCGCTGGCCGCGTGCTCGTTGTAGTTGTCGCCCCGCGCTCGCAGCAGTGAGAGGACCGGATCGTCGGGCCCGGACAGCAGACCGGGGTGCAGGTTGACCGGCCGGTGATTGTGTTCCGCCCGGTACGTCAGCGGGCCATGCCGGATGAGGTCCCCGTCGGCCTTCGGTGTCAGCCCGATCTCGGTGGTGAGATCCTCGATCGCCTCCCGGTCGAGCTGCGCCAACGGCAGTGCGAAGGCGGGGTCGGCGATCCGGGTCCTCAGCCTGTCGACGATCCCCGGCAGGTTCGCCCGGATCGGTTCGCCGGGTGGCAGGTGGTAGACCAGCCACGGGAGCGTCCGAGCCAGGGCGACGAGCGCGTGCTGGTCCCCGACCCCGCCGTCGGGTCCGGCAAGCCACTGGCAGGTGTCCGGGGTGGCGAGCCCGTGCAGCAGCTCGGAGGTACCGATCCGGTGCTGGGCGGGGTACTGGTCGACCATGACGATGAGGTCGTCCGGCACCGGTCGACGCACGCCCCGGCGGTCGGCCCAGGCGATGACCTCGTCCAGCACCGGCCCGGTGTCCCACAGGGCGGTCGGGTCGGCCGGGACCAGCGACTCCACGAGGGAGCGGCTGAACGATTCCCCGCGCCAGTACCAGGTGCGTCCGGCGATCGCGATCGCCGGGCCGGTGGCGCCCAGGTCGGGCGGGCTCCAGCCGGCACGTTCCCCGTCGAGGTGGAGGCCGGCGAGGAGCAGGGTCGCCTCGGCGTGGCTGATCCCGGCGGTCCGGGAGAGGGACTCGGCCAGGTCGGGCCGCAGCGGCGGTGCCCCCCGCTCGCGGGCCGTCGCCACGAAGGTGGTGAGGACCGAGGCGTCCCAGGTGCCGTCGACCAGGATCTTCTCGCTGACGTGCTGGCAGCCGGGCAGGGCACCGAAGGTGCCGTCCGCGGAGTAGTCCAGGCCCTCCACCCTGGTCCGCTTGCCCTGTCCGTCGTTGACCTCCTTGACGCTGAGCACCAGCACCCGGCATTCGCCGATGGAGACGACCGTGTCCTTCTCCGGCGGTGGCTCCAGCTCGACGTTCATCGACAGCTGGCGCAGCCGGGCACCGGCGCGGAACAGTCCGGAGTCGGCGAAGACCGTCAGCAGCGCCAGGAGCGCCTCCCGGCGGTCGGGGTCGACCGACGGCGACACCGCCCGGTACATGATCGCGCGTACCAGGGCGAGGACCGAGAACCAGTTGCGGTCACCCTCGGGTCGCAGGACCGTCCCCTCGGGAGGCTCGCTCGCGGTGAGCGCGGCCCCGGCGGCGGCCACCATCCGGACCGCGCCGGTGCCACTGCCGTACAGGTAGCGGACCAGTCCGGTGAGCGCTGCGAGGAGGTCATGGTCCCGGACCAGGCCGGCGTCGGAGTCGACCGGCGCGGCGGCCGCCGCGGACAGCGTGCCGCTGAGGACCTCGGCCGTCCCCCGGAGCCGGGCAACCCGCTCGGCGGCGTACCGGACCACCCCGGCCACCCCCTTGACCAATGCCTCGTTGGTCAGCTCCGGAACGGCCCGACGGACGAGCTCGACCACGTCGGCGAGTGGTACCTGTTTCTCGTCCACCGGCGGACGCAGGGTTGCGGCCTCGGCCAGCAGCGCGGAGACCACGCCGTCCGGGAGCCCGCGCAGCACCGCCGACCCGGCGAGGTCGCGCGGGCGCAGGTGGTGCCAGAAGTCCCCGGGCGGGATGACGGCGGTGCCGGCCGCGAAGTCCGTCGAGTGGCGGGCCGTGTGATAGACGCCGATCGCCCGGCCGTCGGCGGTGCACAGGCTGATCGGCTCGCCGCCCCAGCCCGAGGTGAGGCGCATGCCGTGTACGGCGTCGGAGCCGGGGAACCGGACCGCGTGGCTGCCGGCGCCTCCCAGCGCCTGGCGCGTGTCGGCGGTGTACCGGAACGTGCGCCCGTCGATGCCCTCGCCGACGTGGTCGTGGTCAGGGGTGACGCGCGTCCGCCAGCCGACGAGGCCGTCAGCGGCGCCGTAGGGGCTGGCCTGTGCGCCCTCCGGTGCCACCCGAAGCATGCTGTACGCCACCTCGATCGGCTCGCCGTCGACGGCCCCGGCCTGGAAGAACGCGGGCATCGAGACCCGGCCGGGCTCGCCGGTCCGCGGGTCGAACTCGCGCATGGTGCTGTCCTCGCGGGTGTGGACCCAGTACGCCGTGCCGTCGGTGACGACCGCGCCCCGGTTGTCCTCGCTCCGGTCACCCACGTGCAACGGGCGACCGCCGGAGGTGCGTCCACCAGCGGGCAGGGGCAGGGAGCGGCCCGGCTGGGTGAACGCGTCCTCGGGAAGCTCGGTGTGGACGTCGGCGGGGGTGCCGCTCCAGTACGCCGAGCGGTCCTTCCATGTTGTCCACGAGACGAGCAGTTGCCCGTCGACGAAGCGCAGGGTCGGGGGCCGGTAGCTTGGCTGGTTGGCCGGGATGAGCAGCCGGTGTTCCAGGAGCACACGGTCCGGTCCGACGACCCGGGCGATGTCGCCCCGGCGCAGAATCAGGACCGGCCACTGTTCGGTGAGGACGAGTTGCTCGTCCTTCATCGGAAGGTCGAGCAGTTCGATGGCGGCTCGCTCGAACGCTGGCCACTCGTACTCGTCGAGGAGGCCGGCGCGCAGCGTCGCGGCGAGCACCGGGGCGAGGTCGTGCGCGGCGAGGCGACGGACCGCGTCGGGGTTGGTCGCGAGGCCTTCCGGGGTGGCGACCTTGCGGACCCGGTCGAGCTGCCGGTCGAGCGTGGGGAGCCCCTGGGCGGCCACGGTGCCGGCGAGCTCGTCGAGCCACACGCCCACGGCCACCCGCAGCCCGGCGACGGCCACCACCTGCCGTACCCGGTCGGGGGTGGGAACGGCAGGCAGGTAGTTCTCGACGGCCCGGACCAGGGGTGTGAGGAAACGGGGATCGGCGGCGACCGCGGCCAGGTCGCGGTCCTCGAACGGCTCGTTGTGCGGGAACAGCCGGGAGACATAGAAGCAGAAGCTGTCCGGTTGGTCGGCGACCGGTACGCCGGCGGCGAGGCAGAGGTCGAGCAGTTCGAGGTCGCCGTTCCAGCCCTCGATCAGGTGTACCGGCACGCCGTCGGCGATGAGCCGGGGCGCCATCCGCTCCGCGAGGAGAAGGAGGCCGGTGATCCGCCCGGGTGACGACCCCTGCAGGTAGCGGCGGGCGAATCGGGAGAGCCAACCGGCCGGACCGTCCGGCGACTCGGCCCCGCCGGGTGTCTCGCCGATCCGAGCTGTCAGTCCGGCGGTCGCACCGGTCGTCTCCAGCAGATTCAGCCAGGGCACGCCCGGGACGTTGAACGGCATGAAGGAGAGCAGGTGGCCGCGGACCGCCGGGTCGTCCGCGGCGAGACCGGCGAGGGCGACGCCGTAGGCGGTCCAGAACGCCTCCGGCGCACGTTGCAGCGCCGGTGCGGTGAGGATGTCCGCCAGGACCTGCCGGTCGGCCGCGGCCGGGTCGAGCCCGGCAGCCTTCGCCAGGCGCCGTAGGTCGGTGGGCATGGCGGCGTACGGCGGCAGCCCGCCGAGGATCCGCTCGCTGCACAACCGGCGGAACCGGTCGAAGGCGGCGACGGGGTCGGCGCACCGGATCGCGAGGTCGCGGGAGTGCGCCGACAGCGCCTTCGCGCTCAACGCCCCGGCGAGCCCGAACTCGAGGAAGACCGCGTGCGTACGGTCCTCGTCGACGGTCAACGAGAAGGTCTTCTCCGCCTCGCGCGCCTTGCCGAACATCATCGCGGCGTAGAACGGGCTGTCCGCGGCCAGGAACGCGCGGCCGGCCTGCTCGTAGAACGTCGGGAGGAAATGCGGTACGGACCGGGCCAGTTGGTCACCCAGCGAGTCGAAGCCGTCCTTCGCCGGAGGGAGCCGGGACTTGGCGATCCGCGACAACCGTTCGATCTCCTTGACCAGGGCCAGAGCGTGGTGTCCGTTGGCCGGGTCGTGCACCAGTGCCCAGGCAGGGAAGCCGAGGGCGCGCTGGCGCAGCAGGCCGACCCCGGTGACCCGGTCGGGCCGGTCGAAGCCGAGGAACTCCATCGTCAGGTCCTCGGCGTCGGACAGGGTCGAGGAGACCAGCCGGACCACCGGCCGGTCGGGTAACGCCGGATGGCGGTAGGACCGCGCCCGCAACTCGTCGACCGTGTCGGCCTTGGCCACCACACTGCCGAGCGGCACGATCCCGCCCGCCTCCAGCAACACCTCGGTCGTCACGCTCACCGCTGCCCCTCCGACTTCTCCACGACCCGGCCGGCGTAGAGCGCGGCGGCCATCCGCATGCCTTCCGACCAGGCGACCGGGCCGACCATGGTGAGTGGCCGGGAGGCGCCGGAGCGATCGGTGAAGACCAGGTCCCCGGTCTCGGTCTCGTAGTCGGGGTCGTCGGAGCCCACCCACGAGCGGGCCTCGACATTCTCGCCGCCCTCGAAGATCCGGCATACGGCGAAACCGCCCCGGACCGGGTAGCCGAGCGAGCTGGCTCGGGCGGACAGGTGCCGCAGTTCGGTGTACCTGCCGCCGGCGAAGTCGTTGACGGAGGTGGCCCTGGGGTCGAGGGACGCCGGCCGTTGCCAGGTCTCGCGGAAGAGTTGGCCGACGGATTGCGTCACCTCGAGGTCGGCGGCGAACTCGCGCAGGTCGTCGAGGTCGGCCAGGAGTACGGGGTGCGGGATGATCACCCGGTCGGCGGGGATCCGTACGGTCTCGCCGTCGAGGTTGACCACGCCGATGCCCTTGTCGCTGACGTCGCGCAGCAGGCCCACCTCGTCGGGGTCCCAGCCGTCGTGCTCGTCGAGGCCGGCGACCACGAGATCGGTGAGCGCCGCGCGCCACGCCTCGTCGGCCCAGACCTCGGCCAGGATCGTCGCGGGCACCGGCAGGGAGCGGACCATCCAGCGTTCCACGTCCGCCCGGCAGTCACGCTCGTGCCGCTCCAGCCACTCGGCGAGCTGTTTGAGCCCGGTCACCACCGGGTCCTCCCGGACGGCTTTGGGTGGTGACCTGAGTTCCTTGCCCGCCGCGTTCCGGCAGACGATGTCCCCGGAACGCAGCGTGACCTCATAACCACCGGCAACAGCCATCCACGCCATCCGTCGCTCTCCCGTCCACGGCCGACCCCGTCGGATCGACGTCCTCCAGTCGAAGCGGCACACTAGCCGGGCGGCGCGACATTTTCGCCCGATCGGCACACTGTGGACGGTGCTCGGGCGGTTCCGGGTGCGGACGGCTGGTCCGGCGGATCCGGGCTGGGACCCGACGGCGGTCAGCGCTGGTGGCGGAGCCAGGACGTGATGCGCCCGATCAGGGCGACGTGTCCCGGGGAGTCGTACGACCCGGGGTCGTGACCGAGAGCGTTGTAGACCATCACCCGGCTGCGCCCCGCTCGTCGTGGACTTCGAAGTCGGCGAGAATTCGAGGATTGCGGAAATCTCGAAGTTACCGTTAACGTCATGTAATGAGAGCCCTGCACCATCCCGATCTCGCCTCGGTCGACCTGGCCACGCTGCTCGGCGCACTGGCCGACCCGGTGCGCCTGAGCGTCGTACGGCAGTTGGCGCGGTCCGGTGGGGTCGTCTGCGGGAAGTTCGAGGCGCTGTCCGAGGTGAGCATGTCGACGCTGTCGCACCACCTGAAGGTGCTGCGCGAGGCCGGTGTCCTGCGGGTCACGCCGAACGGGAGTTTCCGCCGCCACGAGCTGCGTGCCGACGAGATCGACGACCGGTTCCCCGGACTGCTTCCCGCGGTGGCCGCCAATCTCGGCATCGCGGAGCGGGCGGGAGCGGCGGCGTGACGAAACCCGAGCCGACCCCGCAGGACCGGCCGGGCACCCTCGGTCTCTCCGCCGACGAGGTCCTGACCACCACCCGCGCCGTACGCCGGCGCCTCGACCTGCGTCGCCCGGTGCCCCGGGACGTGATCGAGGACTGCCTGCGCATCGCCGTCCAGGCACCGAGCGGTCGGAACCGGCAGCGCTGGGACTTCGTCTTCGTCGAGGACCCGGACACCCGGGCGGCCGTGGCACAGCTGTGGCGACTGGGCCTGATGACCCCGCCGCCCGCATCCGGCGAGGCGGGACCGGCGTTCAGCCGGATGAGCTTCGCCTCGGCGCAGTGGGATCGCATCGCCGGCAGCCTGCACCATCTCGCGGAACACCTGCACGAGGTTCCGTTGCTGCTCATCCCGTGCCTGCGCGTCGAGTCCCGCGCCGAACTGGCCAGCGTTCGCGGTCAGGCCGGCGCGTGGGGTTCGGTGATACCGGCGTTCTGGAGCTTCATGCTGGCCGCCCGGGAACGCGGGCTCGGCACCGCCTGGACCACGAGTCATCTCAGCTACGAGCGGGAGATGGCCGACCTGCTCGGCATTCCCTACGACACCGTCGTGCAGGTGGCTCTCACCCCCGTGGCCTACACCCTCGGCACGGACTTCAAGCCCGGCCCCCGCTCCGACGCCGAGGCGTTCGCCCACTGGGACCGTTGGTAACCCGCCGCTGCCGCCTGCCCGGTGAGGCGCCCCTCACAGGGTCGCGCTGTCACCCGGCGCGAGGTTCACGAGCACGTCCGCCAGGCCCGCCTCCGCGAAGGCCCGCGTGACGTCGTCCGCGTTCTCGGTGTAGTGCCCCCACCCGTCCTGGTGTACCGGGACCACCGCGCGCACACCGAGCAGGGCGGCCGCTCGCGCCGCCAGTTCCGCCGTCAGCGTGAGGAATCCGTCGCCGCGTACGGCGATCCTGGCCGCGCCGAGGTCGAGGATCGCGATCTCCGTTGCCGGGAACCGCTCCGCGATGACGGCCACGACGTCCAGCGAGGCGTTGTCGCCGCTGACGTAGACCGTCGGCCAGCCGTCCGACTCCAGCACGAATCCGATCACGGGCCGTTGACCACACCGATCTCCGGCTTTCCGTGCAGCGCCGGCACCGCCGTGACGCGTACCTCTCCGACCTCGGTGTGTTCGAACGTGTTCGCTCCCTGGCTCCTGGCTCGTCCACGGCTACTGGCGGGCGCCAGCGGGGCGGCGCAGTTGCTCGCGCAGCGCCTGGTTCTCCGCACGAAGGCGGGTGAGCTCGTCGCCTACCGGGGCGAGCACGTCGGCCAGCTCGGCCTCGCTGTAGCGGGGCGTGATGTGTTGGGGGCAGTTCCAGTCGTAGCCCTGCACGTCGACCGTGATCAGTCGCTCGACCTTGCCGGACCGCCCGTACACGTCCAGCCGCTCCAGCAGGTCGGGGCGCACGTCGTCGCGTACGTCCACGACCCGGGCGGTGCCGATGATCTTCAGTCGGCGTTGGTGTGCGTAGTCCATCAGCAGCAGCGACACCTTCGGTGAGGCGCCGAGGTTGCCCACCGAGAGGTACTGCCGGTTGCCGCGCAGGTCCGCCCAGCCGAGTACGCCGTGCCCGTCGACGGGGTCGAGCACGTGCAGGAAACCGGGTGGGCCGCCCCGGTACTGCAGGTAGGGCCAGCCGTTCTCGCCGACCGTGCCGAGGTAGAAGCCGTCCCGTTCGGCGACGAAGGCGGCCGTGTCGGCGTCGAGCAGGGCGTCGGTATGCCAGCCGGCGGTCATGCGTTGGATGGCGCCCCGGCTGCCGTAGCGCTCGCGCGCGGCGGTCACCGATGCGGTCGACAGTTCTTCCAGGTAGCGGTGTGGCACGGCGTACCCCTCAGAGCCTGTTCCGGGGTCGCGGCGCGCCCCCGGTCGTGGATGGCCGGGTCCGGTCGAGGAACCCGTTCTAACCGGTGAAGGGAAGTTTGACGGTTAGAAGATACGCCGCAAATTCTTACCTGTCAAACGGCGAACGGGGGTAAGATTCGGGGCATGGTGCAGCGACCGTTGGTGGGCGAACCCCTCGCCCTGGACCTGGTGAACACGGAATGGGTCGACCACGGCCACGATGTCGACCTCTTCGCCGAGCCGGACGGGTTGCGGGCGTGGCTCACCGAACACGGACTTCCGGGCGACCCGGCCTCGGTCGAGGCGCCGCTGCGCCGGGCCCGCACGGCCCTGCGCGGCATCCTCGAACACCCCGGCGAGCAGGCCGAGCGCGAGATCAACGCCATCCTGGCGCACGGCGCCCTGCGCCACACCCTGCACCGGGCGCAGGTGCGGGAACACCACGACGTCGACAGCGAGTGGCTGCCCGCCTGGCGGGCCGTCAGCGACTACCTCGACCTGCTGCGCCGCCAACCCACCCGGATCCGACGCTGCGGGCACCCCGCCTGCGTCCTGTACTTCTACGACACCTCACGCAACGGCACCCGGCGCTGGTGCTCCATGGACGGCTGCGGCAGTCGTACCAAAGCCGCCCGGCACTACCAGCGGCACCGCACGGCGACCACGTAGTCGCCGACGAAGTTCCGCATTGCCGTCGACGTCGAGGTCCCCGGGGCGGGGCGGGCTTCACCCACGCAGCCCCTGCGCGAGTTCGCCGATCGCACCCATCGCGTACCGCTGCATCCCCGGACCGAAGGTGATGCGGGTGGCGCCCAGCCGTGCCAGTTCGGCCACGGAATCCGGGTCCGGTCGGGCAGCCATGTTGATCGGTCCCTCGATGCCCGCCTGCAGCACCGGGAGCACCTCGGCCGGGGCCAGGAGCGGGTACACGCAGTCGGCGCCGGCGGCCACGTACAGCAAAGCGCGGGCCACGGCGTCGGCCGGGTCACCCGTCCCGACCAGGAAGGTGTCCACCCGTGCGTTGATGAAGAGCGCGTCGCCCGCCTCCGCCCGTACCTCGGCCAGCCAGTCCGCGTGCCGCTGCGGGTCCCTGAGGGTGGTGTGCCCCTCCGAGTCCTCCAGGTTGCAGCCGACCGCGCCCGTCTCCAGGAGCCGGCCGACCAGCTCACCGGGGGCGAGGCCGTAACCACCCTCGAGGTCGGCGGAGACGGGTACGTCGACCGCCCGGACGATCCGCGCCACCGCCGCGAACATCTCCTCCGGCGGCGTCGAGCCGTCCTCGTACCCGAGCGAGGCGGCGATCCCGGCGCTCGGGGTGGCCAGCGCGGGGAAGCCGGCGTCGGCGAGGATCCGGGCGCTGCCCGCGTCCCAGGGACCGGGCAGGACGAGCGGGTCGCCGGCGGCGCGCCCCTGGTGCAGGGCGCGGAAGGTGGATGCGGTCATCTTTTTCACGTGTCCCGAGGAGAGAGTGGAGGGGGCGGGGACGAGGGCCGCTCGGCCCGCCCGCTAGGCACCGGGCGTGTAGTGGCCGGGGACCAACCGGGTCGACACCCCGAAGCGGTTCCAGGCGTTGATCACCGTGATCGCCACGATGAGGCGGGCCAGCTCCGTCTCGTCGAACTCGTTCGCGGCCCTCGCGTACAGGTCGTCCGGAACGAACCCGTCCGTGAGTACGGTGATCGCGTCGGTCAGCTCGATCGCCGCGACCTCCTTCGCCGTGTAGAAGTGCTTCGACTCCGTCCACGCGCTGAGCTGGATGATCCGCTCGGCCGACTCGCCGGCCGCCAACGCGTCCTTGCTGTGCATGTCCAGACAGAAGGCGCAGTGGTTGAGCTGCGACGCCCGGATCTTGACCAGGTTGAGCAGGGTGGGCTCGACGCCCTGCCCCGCGACCGTGTCCAGGCGGATCATGGCCTTGTAGGCCTCGGGGGCGAGCTTTGCCAGGTCCAGGCGCGGTGCGTGTGCGGGGTGGCGCTCGCTGCTGTCGGTTGCTCCATGTGCTGTCACGCCGACAACGCTATGTCGCAGGTGGCACGGGAGTATGGTCCAATTTCATGACGGATTCATGGGCCAATTCGGCCGCAGATCCGCCCGCCACCAGCGGTGCCGACCTGTTGCTGGAGCTGACCGGACCCGGACTGCGTGCCGGGCTCACCGAGGCCCTGCGAAAGGCCGTGCGCACCGGGCGCCTGGTGCCCGGCACCCGGCTCCCGTCGTCCCGCTCGCTCGCCGCCGATCTCGGGGTCGCCCGCAACACCGTCGCCAACTCCTACGCCGAACTGATCGCCGAGGGCTGGCTCACCGCCCGGCAGGGCTCGGGGACCCGGGTGGCCAGGCGGGCCGCGCCGCGCCGGGTCGCGCCGGCCGCTCCCGGTACCGGGCCGACCCGACGCCGTCCCACGTACGGGCTGGTGCCGGGTTCGCCGAACCTCGCGGAGTTTCCCCGTACCCAGTGGCTCGCGGCCGCTCGCCGGGCGCTGACCGCCGCACCGCACGACGCCTTCGGCTACGGCGACGCCCCCGGACGGGCGGAACTGCGTGTTGCCCTCGCGGACTATCTGCCACGGGCCCGCGGGGTCTACGCATCCCCGGAGCGGGTGGTCATCTGCTCCGGTTTCCACCACGGTCTGACGCTCATGGCGCGGGTGCTCCGGGCGCGCCGGGTGCGGGCGGTGGCCGTCGAGGCGTACGGCTTCGGCGTCCACCGCGACGCGCTGACCGGCGCCGGTCTGCGTACCCCGCCGCTGTACGTGGACGAGCAGGGCGCGCGTACCGACGAACTGGCCCGGCTGCCCGGAGTCGGTGCGGTGCTGATGACACCGGCGCACCAGTACCCGACCGGGGTCGCGCTGGGCCCGGACCGGCGGGTGGCGGCCGTCGACTGGGCGCGTGCGACCGGGGGCCTGATCCTGGAGGACGACTACGACGGTGAGTTCCGGTACGACCGTCAGCCGGTGGGTGCGTTGCAGGGCCTGGACCCGGAGCGGGTGGTGTACTTCGGCACCGCGAGCAAGTCGCTGGCGCCGGGGCTGCGGCTCGCCTGGATGGTGCTGCCCGAGGAGTTGGTACCGGAGGTTGTGGCGGCCAAGGGGCAGGTCGACTGGGCGAGCGCGCTGGAGCAGTTGACGCTCGCGGAGTTCATCTCGTCCGGCGCGTACGACCGGCACCTGCGCGCGATGCGACTGCGCTACCGGCGCCGCCGTGACCAACTGGTCGCGGCGCTGGCGCAGCGGGCGCCGGGTGTCCAGGTGACCGGCCTGGCCGCCGGGTTGCAGGTGGTCGTCGAACTTCCGCGCGGGACCGAGGGGTCGGTTGTCGCGGCGGCGGCCCGGCAGGGCCTGGAGGTCAGCGGGATGGCGCAGTTCCGCTACGAGGTGGCCGACTCCGGCTGGCGGTTGCCCGAGCAGGATGCGCTGGTGGTCAATTACGCGGCTCCGCCGGAGAGCGCGTGGGCGGGTGCGCTGGACGCGCTGTGCCGGGTGATGCCGTAGCCGGGGCACCGTCGAGCAGATCACCGACGCCATTGCCGGGACGGGCTGGTCACCGGCGGATGCGATACCGTGCTCGCGGACCGCCCCGCAGCGAAGCCGGTGTGACCCCGGCGCTGTCCCGCAACTGTGATTCCCCCGTACCGGCAGGATGTCGAGCAGCTCAACGGCCCGGCGGATGTCGAGCACACCGGCCCGCCGGCGCTCGCCGGTACGGAGGACGAGCCAGGTCGCCTGCGGTGCGGTCGCGAACCGCGCTTCCGAGGAGAGGCGTCTCGCGGGCGGGACATCAGCACGTGTTCCTGTCGGCGATGCACTGGATCCTCGACCGACAGGAGGACCCATGAGCAGACGTACCGCAGCCATTCTCGCCGTGGCGCTGACCGCCGCCGCGGCTCTCGCCGGCTGTGCGGGCGAGACCGGCGACACACCGAGCGCCGGATCGAGCGCGAACACGGCGGTGTTTCCGATCACCGGGGGCGGCGTCACCCTCGCGCAGCGCCCCGAGAAGATCGTCTCCCTCTCGCCGACCACCACCGAGATGCTGTTCGCGGTCGGGGCGGGTGACCAGGTCACGGCGGTGGACGACAACTCCAACTACCCGCCGGAGGTACCGAAGAGCGATCTGTCCGGCGTCAGCCCGAACGCGGAGTCCATCGCCGCCAAGGGGCCGGACCTGGTGGTGCTCACCCTCGACACCAACAAGATCGTCGACCAGCTCGAACGGCTCAAGGTTCCGGTCTACCTGGCGCCGGCGGCGGTCACCCTGGAGGACAGCTACCGGCAGATCACCGAGCTCGGCGCCCTGACCGGCCACCCGGACGAGGCATCCGACCTGACCCAGCGGATGCGCGACGACATCAGCAAGCTGGTCGCGGACATACCGCAGCGGTCGACGAAGCTGAGCTACTACTACGAACTCGACCCCACGTACTTCACGGTGACCGGCAAGACCTTCGTCGGTTCCCTGTTCACCCTGGTCGGGCTCGAGAACGTCGCCGACCCGGCCGACGCCGACGGTGCCAAGGGCGGCTATCCCCAACTGACGCCCGAGGTACTGGTCAAGTCCGACCCGGATCTGATCTTCCTGGCCGACACCAGGTGCTGCCAGCAGAGCGCCGAGACGGTCAAGGCTCGCAGCGGGTGGGCCGGGGTCACCGCGGTCAGGAACAACCAGATCGTGGCCCTCGACGACGACATCGCCTCGCGGTGGGGGCCACGCGTGGTCGACCTGGTACGGGCGATCATTGACGCGGTCGCCAAGGTCCCCGCGTGACGCGTTCCACCCCCGCCGGCACGCTGGTCCGCCGGCCCGCACTGCGGGTCGGCGGGCTGGTGGCGGGCATCGTGGCCGTCCTGGTCGCGGCGGTCACCGGGCTGGCCCTGGGACCGGTCGGGCTGCCGCCGGTCGGTGTCGCCGCCGAGCTGCTCAACCTCGTGCCGGGGGTACACCTGCACAGCGGGCTGAGTCAGACCGAGGTGGCCATCCTGGTCGAGCTCCGACTTCCACGGGTCGTGCTCGGCCTGCTCGTCGGCGGCACCCTCGCCCTCTCCGGCGGCGTCTACCAGGGGGTGTTCCGCAACCCGCTGGCCGACCCGTACCTGCTCGGTGCCGCCGCCGGGGCGGGACTGGCGGTGACCGCGATGATCGCACTCCGGCTCGGCGGGACCGGCGGCGGCGCGGACGGCGACGCCACCTCGGGACTCCCGCTGACCATCCCGCTGGCCGCCTTCGTCGGCACGCTCGGCGCGGTGGCCCTGACGTACCTGCTCGGAGCGGCCGGGGGTCGGGACCGGAGCCCGGCGACGCTGATCCTGGCCGGCGTCGCGGTCTCCGCGTTCCTCTCCGCCGGCCAGACCTACCTGCTGCAACGCCACGCGGACAGCATCCGCGAGGTGTACTCCTGGCTGCTCGGCCGGCTCGCCACCGCCGGCTGGCACGACGTCCTCCTGATGCTGCCGTACGTCGTGGTCACCGCCGTGGTGGTGCTCCTGCTGCGCCGGGAACTCGACGTGCTCTCCGTCGGCGACGAGGAGGCGGCGAGTCTGGGCCTGCACCCAGAGCGGTCCCGCTACCTGCTGGTCGCGGCCGCCTCGCTCGGCACCGCCGCCGCCGTCTCGGTCTCCGGGCTGATCGGCTTCGTCGGCATCATCGTGCCGCACACCGTGCGGCTGCTCGCCGGGGCCAGCTACCGGACCATCCTGCCGCTGTCGATGCTCTTCGGGGGCGCGTTCCTGGTGCTCGCCGATCTGGCCGCCCGTACCGTCGCGGTGCCCGCGGAGATCCCCATCGGGGTGCTCACCGCGTTCTTCGGCGCTCCCTTCTTCATCCTCGTCCTGCGCTCCGCGCGGCGGGTGACCGGATGAGCGTCGACCAGCCGCAGCCGGCCGCGGTCGAGGTGGCGGACCTGCGGGTCACCCTCGACGGCGCGCGGATCCTGCACGGGGTGGACCTGACGGTGGCCGCCGGCGAGTGGGTCACCGTGATCGGTCCGAACGGCGCGGGCAAGTCGACCCTGTTGCGCGCCGTCGGCGGCCTCCTGCCGGCAACCGGGTCGATCACCCTCTTCGGTACGCCGAGCGCCCGGCTGCGCCGCCGCGACCGGGCCCGGATCGTGGCGACCGTGGCCCAGTCCCCGGTGGTGCCACCGGGGATCGCGGTCTCCGACTACGTGCTGCTCGGCCGTACCCCGTACATCCCGCCGCTCGGTCGCGAGTCGGCGGCCGACCTGGCCGCGGTGACCGACGTGCTGCACCGGCTGGACCTGGTGGGGTTCGCCGACCGGCCGCTGGTCACCCTCTCCGGTGGCGAGCGGCAGCGGGTCTTCCTGGCCCGGGCGCTGACCCAGGGCGCCCCGCTGCTGCTGCTGGACGAGCCGACCAGTGCGCTGGACATCGGCCACCAGCAGGACGTCCTGGAACTGGTCGACCGGCTGCGCGGCGAGGTCGGCCTGACCGTACTGGCCACCATGCACGACCTCTCGGTCGCCGGCGAGTACGCCGACCGCCTGGTGCTGCTCGACGCGGGGCGGGTGGCGGCGGCCGGCCCGCCGGGGGAGGTGCTGACCGAGGACCTGCTCGCCGCCCACTACCGGGCCCGGGTACGCGTCATCCCCGGCGAGCACGGACCGATCGTCGTACCGGTGCGGTCCCGGTAGCCGTCGCGTTGTCGACGGGCGCCCGGTTCAGGCGGGCACGATCATCGGCGTGCCGGCGATCGGGTCCGGGACGATGAGGCATTGCAGACCGAAGACCTTCTCGACCAGTTCGGCGGTGACGACGTCGGCGGGGGCGCCCTCGGCGGCGATGGTGCCCTCCGACATCGCGATCAGGTGATCGCTGAAGCGGCAGGCGAGGTTGAGGTCGTGCAGGACGATGACGATCGTCTTGCCGGACTCGGCGTTGAGCTTGCGCAGCAGCCGCAGCAGTTCGACCTGGTGGTTGATGTCCAGGTAGGTGGTTGGTTCGTCCAGCAGCAGCAGGTCGGTGTCCTGGGCCAGGGCCATGGCGACCCAGACGCGTTGCCGCTGGCCGCCGGAGAGCTGCCGGATCGGGCGGTCGATCAGGTCCGCGGTGCCGGTGGCGTCGAGCGCCCGGGCGACCGCGTCGTGGTCGTGCTCGGTCCACCGCCGGAACCAGCCCTGGTGCGGGTACCGGCCACGGGACACCAGGTCGGCGACGGTGATCCCGTCGGGTGCGACGGGGGTCTGGGGGAGCAGCCCGAGCACCTTGGCGACGTCGACGGTGCGCATCTCCGCGAGGGCTTTGCCGTCGAGCAGTACGGAGCCGCCGCGCGGCGGCAGCAGTCGGGCCAGCCCACGCAGCAGGGTGGACTTGCCGCAGGCGTTGGCGCCGACGATCGCGGTGATCCTGCCGTCGAGCACCGTGACGTCGAGCTTGTCGACAACGGTCCGGTCGTCGTACCCGAGGGTCAGGCCCTCGGCGCGCAGTCGGGTCATCCGCCCGCTCCTTGCCGGTTGGTGGTGGCCAGCAGCCACAGCAGGTAGGGAGCACCGACCGCCCCGGTCACCACGCCGGTGGGCAGCGGTGTGGGCAGCAGGTGCACGGCGACGAGGTCGGCGCTGAGCAGCAGCGCGGCGCCGACCAGGGCGGCGGCGGGGATGCCACCGGTGGCCGGACCGAGCAGCCGGTTGGCGATCGGTCCGGCGACGAGGGCGACGAAGGCGATCGGCCCGGCCACGGCCACCGCGAAGGCGACCAGGACGACCGCGGTGCCGAGCAGGGCGGCGCGGCTGAGTTCGGTCCGGGTGCCGAGCGTACGGGCGGCGTCGTCGCCGAGTTCGAGGGCCTGCAACGGTCGCTGGAGCATCAGCGCGAGGGGCAGCAGGACGACCAGGGCGCCGAAGAGCAGGCGCAGTTCCGTGGTGCTGGCCTGCCCGACGGAGCCGGTCAGCCAGTGCATCGCCTGACGGGCCTCGAAGAGCTGGGCCCGGCTGAGCACGTAGCCGACGAGGCCGTCGAAGAAGACCGCGACACCGATGCCGATCAGGATGAAGCGGTATCCGGTGACGCCGTCGCGCCAGGCCAGTACGTACATCAGCAGGGCGGCGACGATGGCCCCGCCGAGGGCGAGCCCGCTGACGAGCAGCCCGCTGACCTGGAAGATCACGATCCCGGTGACCGCGGTGAGCCCGGCTCCGGAGGTGATGCCGACGAAGTCCGGTGAGGCGAGGGGGTTGCGCAGCACCTGCTGGAAGATGGTCCCGGAGGCGCCCAGCGCGAGCCCGACGGCCAGGGCGGAGGAGGCGGTCGGCAGCCGCAGGCCGCGTACGACGAAATCGACGCTGGGGTTGTCGGACAGGTGCAGCACCGAGGCGATGACCTCGCCGGCACCGATCCGGAAGCTCCCCACCATCATCGTGAGCACGAACAGGGCGGCCACGGTGACGGTCAGGGCGCCGGTCACCACGACGGACCGGCCGGCTCGACGCCGACGGTTGTGGCGCAGCGCGGCCGAAACGCCGGGTGCGGCGGTGGCCGCACCGGTCGGGTCTGTTGTCGCCGTCATCCGGTCACACCTCCGACAGCCGGGCGTAGCGCACGATCGCGACGAACGCGGGCGCGCCGACCACCCCGAGGACCACACCGACCTGTAGCTCGTCGGGTGCGGCCACCACCCGGCCGAGCACGTCGGCGAGGAGCAGCACGATCGGCGCCAGCAGCATCGAGTACGGCAGGATCCACCGGTAGTCGGGACCGCAGATGAACCGTGCGACGTGTGGCACGACCAGCCCGACGAAGACGATCGGCCCGCACGCGGCGGTGGCCGCCCCGGCGAGTACGGCGACCACGGCGAAGGCGGCGGCCCGGGTACGGGTGACGTTCTGGCCGAGGCCCCGGGCCACGTCCTCGCCGAGGGCGAGACCGTTCAGGATGCGTCCGAACCCCAGCGACGCGGCCAGGCCGAGGAGCAGGAACGGGGCGACCCCGGTCAGGATCGGGGTGTACCGGCCGGCGAGCGAGCCCACCTGCCAGAACCGCAGCTCGTTGAGGGCGTCCACGTTCGTCATCACGATTCCGGTGGTCACCGAGGCGAGGCCGGCGGTGACGGCCGCACCCGCGAGGGCCAGCTTGACCGGGGTGGCGCCCTCCCGGCCCAGCGACGCGATCACGTACACCAGGGCGAGGGCGGCGATCGCTCCGGCGAAGGCGAACCAGACATAGACGTTGACGCCGCGTACGCCGAGCACGGTGATGGCGAAGACCACGAACGCGGCGGCGCCGGAGTTGATGCCGAGGATTCCCGCGTCCGCGAGGGGGTTGCGGGTGACACCCTGCAGGATCGCCCCGGCGACGCCGAGCGCGGCGCCGACCAGGATGCCGAGCAGGGTACGGGGTACCCGCATCTCCAGCGTGACCGTGCTGCTGATCGACCCGTCGCCGTCCAGGCTGCCCAGGGCGTGCAGCACCTCGGACAGGCCGATGGAACGCGAGCCCATCGTCACGCTCAGGAACCCGACGAGGGCGAGGACCGCGCAGAGTACGGCGAGCCCCGGCCCGAGGGCGGAGGCCCGCCGTACGCTTCGCGCCGGGGTGCTCCTCGTCGCGTACCGGCTAGTTGCCGACATTCGGATCCGCGGCCTTGACCGCCTCGGTCAGCTTGTCCAGCTCGTTGGCGAAGTCGCCGTACGTGTGCAGCCAGAACGCCGGCCACGACACGGCGGCTCCCGCCTTCGCTGCCTTGATCTTGAACCAGGTCGGCTGCTTCTGGCCCCATTCGGCGTTGACGGTGGGGGTGAAGGAGCGCCCGTCCCACAGGATCAGGTCCGGCTGGTACTTGTCCGCGTTCTCCCAGCTGAGGTTCTCCCAGTACGGGAAGCCGGGGTCCGGGCTGGCCGGGTTGATCACCTTCAGGCCCCAGCTCTGCAGGTCCAGCAGCTCCGGTGCGTACTCGGGGTTGGCCACGTACACCTTGTCGTCGGCGGGGGACATCGCCGCGACGGTCAGGTCGGGCTTGCCCGCGGTCGCCTCCTTGAACTTGGCCACCGCCTCCTCGAAGCGCTTCTTGTTCGCCGCGATCTGCGGGCTGTCCACATCGGCGCCGAGGCTCCCGGCGAGGTCCTCGTACCCCTCGGCCAGCGCGACGATCGACTTGCCCTGCGCGACACCGACGACGGGTGCCAGTTCGGCGAGCTTCTTGCTCTTCTCGTCGACCCCTTCCTCCATGCCGCTGTGTGCCTTCTCGGCCGGCCACCAGTCGCCGACGATGAGGTCGGGGCGCAGCGCGGCGGCCTTCTCCACGTCGATCTTGCCCCACTCCTCGCCGAGGATCTCGATCCCGGTGAGGTCGAGGTTCTTCAGGTTGGGGTCGGTCTTGACCGCCTCGTCGGAGTAGACGCCGACGGGCTTGATGCCGAAGGACATGAGCGCCGCGGCCTCACCGGCGTGCGCGATGATCCGGGTCGGGGTCTTGTCCGCCTTGACGACCTGGCCGGACCCGTCGGTGAACGACCAGGGGCCGGAGGCGGCGGTGGTACCGCCGGTGTCGGTGTCGGAGTCGTTGCCACAGCCGGCAAGCCCGGCGAGCACGGCGCTCAGCGCCGTCATGGCCAGGATCGGTCGCCATGCTCGCATGGTGAGGTTCCGTTCTCTCTGGATGGGACCGAGCCGTCGGGGTCCGGCTCGAAAGTTAGGTTAGGCTAACCAGCCTTTCGGGTTTTGGCCAGCCGGGATGATCAGGCTCATCCGGCTCCCACCCCGGTCGACGGGACAGCGCGAGATCGGGTAGGGGTGGGCCACCGGCACCGATCGGTTGCCGGACACGACGTGATCCGGCCGCTGCGCGACGCGGACGGGTGCGCTATCGCGACAGGTGGCCGGGGGTGTCGGTGGCGGCGCTCGCATAGCGGCGGGCCAGGTGCGCGAAGGCGTCCCTGAGTTCGGCCGGGCCGACGACCTCGATGTCGGCGTCGAACCTGCCGATGGTGGCGGCCAGACCGGGCCACGACCACGACCCCAGGACGAGCCGGCAGCGGTTCGGGGTGAGTTCCTCGACGATCGCGTCACGGGTGTAGCGGGACACCTTGGCGGCGGGTAGGTCGAGGATCACCTCCCCACGGCAGGGCCATTCGATCGAGCCGTCGGAGCCCCGGAACCTGTTGACCACGAAGGCGGCCACGTCACCGCCGGGCAGGTCGCGCGGGGTGAAGCGGGGACCGGTCGGCGTGCGCGGTGCGATCCGGTCGGCGCGGAAGGTGCGCCAGTCCGCACGGTCGAGGTCCCAGGCGACGAGATACCACCGCCCGCCCCAGGTGACGAGGTGGTGGGGCTGCACCCGGCGCGGCGGGTTCGCCCCGCCGCCGCTGTCCACCCCCGGCGGGGGTACGGGGACGTAGTCGAAGCGCAGCACCTCGCGGGCGTGGACGGCGGCACTGAGCGCCATGAGTACGCCGCTGTCGACCTGCGTGCCCGGTCGGATCGTCGGCGCCTCGACGGCGGTGACCCGGAGGGTGTCGATCCGGTGGCGCAGCCGTGCGGGCATCACCTGCCGGACGGTGTTCAGCGCGCGTGCCGCGGCCTCGTCGATACCGGCGCCGGTGGTGACCGCGACCTGGAGGGCGATGGCCAGGGCGACGGCCTGCTCGTCGTCGAAGAGCAACGGGGGCAACTTCGTGCCGGCGTCGAGCCGGTATCCACCGTCGGGCCCCTTGACGGCCACGATGGGATAGCCGAGTTCCCGCAGCCGGTCGATGTCGCGGCGTACGGTGCGCGGACTCACGTCCAGCCGCTCGGCCAGCGCCGCCCCCGGCCAGTCCCGGCGGGCCTGGAGCAGCGAGAGCAACGCCAGCAGTCGCGCTGAGGTCTTCGGCATGGTTCCATCCTGCCCGGTGAAGCGGCCACTCCCTGTCCGCTTCACCTGCGAACGTTGTCGCGTGCCACCCAGCGACAACAACCCGAAGGGCTCGTACTCCATGACCACCGTGACCACGCCCCGCCCGACCCTCGACGACGAGCGCATCGACCTGCTCGCCGCGCTCGCGACCGCGCGATCCGCCCTGACCCGTACCGTCCGGGGGCTCTCCGACGAGCAGGCCGGGGAGCGCCCCACGGTCAGCGCGCTCTGCCTGGGCGGGCTGGTCAAGCACGTCGCTTCCATGGAGGAAGGGTGGCTGCGCTTCGTGGTCGAGGGCCCGTCCGCGATGCGCCAGGACCTGCCCGAGGGTGTCACCTGGGCCGAATTCGCCGCCGGTACCGCACGCGAGATCCCCCAGTGGGCGATCGACTACCAGAACGGATTCCGGATGCTGCCCGGTGAGACGATGGCCGGGATTCTCACGGGTTACGAGCGGGTCGCCGCCCGCACCGAGGAGATCATCGCCGCCGTACCCGACCTGTCCGCGACGCAACCGCTGCCGGAAACGCCGTGGCACGAGCCGGGAGCGGTACGCAGCGTGCGTCGGGTGCTGATGCACGTCATCGCCGAAACCGCCCAGCACACCGGTCACGCCGACATCCTGCGCGAGACGCTCGACACGAGCCGATGACCGTTCTCGACAGCCGGGCCCTCAACCGCGCCACGCTCGCCCGACAGCTGCTCCTCGACCGCGCCGACCTGCCGGTTCTCGACGCCGTCGCGCACCTGTGCGGCCTACAGGCGCAGGAACCGCAGGAACCGTTCGTCGGGCTCTGGTCCCGGCTGCGCGCGTTCGACCCGGCGGTGCTCTCGGACCTGCTGACCCGGCGGGGCGTGGTGCGTACCCATCTCATGCGCCGGACCGTGCACCTCGTCACCGCCGACGACGTCCTCGCCTGGCGGGCCCGGCACGACCTCATGCTGCGCCAACGGGTGCTCGGGACGTACCGTCGCGAACTCGCCGGGGTGGACCTCGACGACTTGGCGGCGGCGGGCCGGGCGCTGACGGCCGACAACGAGCCCCGCTCGATGACCGAACTCGCGCGGGCGCTGGCCGGGCGTTGGCCGGAGCCGGGGCCGCGGGCGCTGGGCGAGATGCTGATCGCCGCCCTGGTCCCGATGGTGCAGCTCCCGCCGCGTGGGCTGTGGCGTACGAGGGCGGGTGTGCGCAACGTCCCGCTCTCATCCTGGTTGGGCCGCGAGATCGACCCGCCGGCGCCGGCGGGCTCCGACCCGGTCGGTGAGGCGCTGGTACGCCGTTACCTGGCCGCGTTCGGCCCCGCCGCCACGGCCGACCTGCGTGCCTGGTGCGGCCTTGCCGGACTGCCGGCCGCGGTGGCCGCGATACGCGGGGAGCTGGTCAGCTTCCGCGACGAGCGGGGACGGGAACTGTTGGACCTCCCCGACGCGCCCCGCCCCGACCCGGACACCCCGGCCCCGGTGCGTTTCCTGCCGGCGTTCGACAACGCGCTCCTCGGTTACCACGACCGCAGCCGGATCGTCGACGACGCCGACCGGGGCCTGTCGGTCGCCGGCGCCCGGGTTGTCCTGGTCGACGGTCGGGTCGCCGCGACCTGGGACGTCAAGGCCGACACCGTGCTCGTCACCCCGCTGCGCGACCTTTCCCGGTACGACCGGGACGCCGTGGCCGAGCAGGGGCGGGAGCTGGCGTTGTTCCTTTCCGAGGAGAGCAACCAACGGGTGGAGATAGGGGACTCCCTCCGCTGAGTCCCCGCTCGGGCATCGCCCGCTGCTGCGCCGATCCCTGTTCGGGATTCAGGGCTTGCGCGCCATGCCTGCGGCCATGAGGCGTTCGGCGACGGACAGCTCGTGGTCGACGGGAGTCTCCGGTCGCCACTCCGGCAGGGACACCAGGCCGGGTTCGATCATCTCGAGGTCCCCGAAGAATCCCCGGAGTTCGTCCAACGTACGGAATCGGCCAGTGCCCAGGACGCTGAGGTAGGTCTGCTCCAGTGCGGCGGCCTCGGGAAAGGACGCGCAGAAACTGGTCATGAACAGGTGACTGCCGGAAGGGACGGCATCCATGTACGCCTGGGCGACCCCGCCCGGGTCCTCACTGTCGTGCAGGTGGTGGAGGATCCCCACGAGCAACACGCCGACCGGTTCGGAGAAGTCGATGAGGCGGTGCACCTCGGGGTGGGCGAGTACGGCCGCGGGGTCCCGCAGGTCGGCCGTGATCACGGTGGTGTTGTCGTTCTCGACGAGCAGGGACCGGCCGTGGGACAGGACGATCGGATCGTTGTCGACGTAGACGACCCGGGCATCGGGCGCCGACCGCTGCGCCACCTGGTGGGTGTTCTCCCTTGTCGGTAGTCCCGAGCCCAGGTCCATGAACTGCCGGATGCCGGCCTCCTCGACCAGGTAACGGACACCTCGGCTGAGGGCCTGCCGGTTGTAGGCCGCCACCTCGGGCAACTGCGGCACGATCTTGAGCATCTCCCCGACAATGTCGCGGTCGACGGCGAAGTTGTCCCTACCGCCGAGAACAACGTCGTAGGCCCGCGCGATGCTCGGGGTGGAAGGCTCGATATCGACAGAAGCCGGCCGGTCCTGTTCCGCCATGAATCCTTCTTTCGGAATCTCTCGCCCCGGTGGGAGTGCCGATCCTAGAGGACGACCGACGCCGATGGGTGACATCGTCCACTGTGGATGAATGAGAGGCGGACGGGAGCTTTCCCGCCGCTGGCGAAGGTCGGCTCGGGACGCCCCGCGCCCTCCGGTGCCCGTGACACCGGAGGGCGGTCGGTACGGTCAGAGGCGCGCGGCCAGGGCCTCGGCCGGCTCCGGATGGCGCGTGAGCAGCTCCCACAGCTCCGCCGCGCCCAATGCGGCGGTAGCGACGGGAAGCGCCTGCCACCCGGCGTCGCAGCCGAGCAACCCGGCCACGGCGTCGCAGGACTCCGGATGGCCGGCCAGCAACTCGGCCACCGGGCCGGTGTCGCCGGCCCCCGAGCGGGCGCCGGAACCCGTACCCGGGGTGCCGACCGCGACCGGTGGCGCCCCGTCCGACGCCGCACCGGACCACGGTGGTGTCCAGGCGTCCAACGCCGCCAGACCGGCCGGGAAGGTCCGGCCGGCCTCGCGGACCAGCCGCGGCACCTGCTCGCCGGCCTCCTCGCGCAGCGTGGTGATGAGGGTCGGCAGCCACGGCAGCAGCACCCGGTCGGGCAGCCGTCCGAACGCCGTGGAGAGGACCTCGACCACGAACGGCGCCAGCGCCGGTACGGGTTCGAGCGCCTGGGCGAAGCCGATCAGGTACTGCGGGAACGCCGGTACGACCAGCGGATTCTCCAACAGTTCCGTGGACCGTTCGCGCAGCTCGGCCAGGGAGAGCGAGCCGAGGTGGAAGCGGGCCGCCCAGAGCAGCGCGACCTTGGCCGGGGCCGACGGATGCGACTGGGCGACCGCGATCTCCAACTGGGCCCGGTCGCAGCCGAGGGCCAGGGCCAGGCTCTCGATGCTGAACAGGAAGCCGAGCATCGCCGCGACCTGACGTACCCCGGTCTCCTCCTCCACGAACGCGGTCGGCAGCAGGGTGCAGTAGTGCGCGTACCCGGTGGAGCCGAAGTTCTCGCACCACGCGGGCAACCCCTCCGGGGTGGAGCGGTAGTACGTCAGCAGCCGGCGGATCCGGGTGAGCACCTCGGGCGCGTCGTCGACCGTACGTTCCGCGCCGAGCAACCCGACCGCGCGGGCGCCGAGTTCGTCGGTGAACCGCGGATTGCGCAGGTACAGCAGCGAGTCCTCGACCGCCCGCAGCGCCACCGCAACCGTCGCCTGCGGCGCCCAGACCGTCCGGCGCAGCCGCTGCTCCAGCACCTGCTCGACGGTCACCCCCTCGTAGCCGAGCTCGATCAGCGCACGCTGGTCGCGGCCGATCGCCAGGTCCCAGCTCTCCTGGATCGACGTGCCGCCGAGCCGCCGTTCGCCCATCACCGGCCGGACGGTCTGCTGCGGCAGCAGCGCGCGCAGCACCCAGAGCAGGTCCGAGGCGGCCCGCAACTCCGGCCGCGCGGCGATGTCGAGCAGGGCCCGCTGCACCGTACGGCGGTCCAGTTCGAGGCCGAGCGGAGCCAGGCGGTCGTACACGTTGCGGGCCAGCGGTGGCAGCGCGTCGTACCCGACCCGACCGATCCGGTCCCCGCCCATCAGGATCTCGCAGAGCCGGCGTACGTCCCGCCGGCCCGGCACCACGTCCTTCTCGATGCAGGTCACGGCGGCGTCGGCGAAGTCGTACGGGGTGGGCCGGGCCCGGTTGCGCATCCCGGCGAGCAGGATCGAGGTCTCGAAGATCGCGATCGCGTCCGCGGTGCTCGCCAGGTAGCCGTTGCGCCGGGCCAGCCGCACGATGTCGACACACCAGCCCAGCAGTTCGTCCTCGTCGAGCCCGCCGACCACCGGCGGGCTCGACAGGAACTCCGACAGTCGGTCCGCGACCGCCGGCAGGGCCGGCACGGCAGCCGCCCGGGTGACCGCCTTCCGGGTACGCGTCGCCCGCTTTCCGCCGTCCCGCTGCCCGGCCAGCCGGAACGTCTTCACCCCACCGCCCGCCACCGCCCGGGAGAAGGTGGTGGCGGCGATGGACACGCTGCCGGAGGCGAGCCCGAACTGGGCCTCGATCGCGGAGTGGCTGGAGGGGACCAGACCGTACAGCCAGGTGGTGCCGGTCCGGGGCGTGATCTCGAACGGCCCGGTGGATCTGGAGCCGAACTGCTCGACCCGGCTGGCGGCGTGGAAGGCACCGCAGACGTACAGGCAGTCGGAGGGGTCCACACCCGACGCGGCGAGGTGCTCGCGCATCCGGGTCCACATGTAACGCTCGCGGTCCTCGTCCCGGTCCAGCCGGGCGGCATCGCCCGGACGCAGCCGCCGGAACAGGCTGCCGATCAGCACCATGACCTGCCGGTACGTGTCGTAGTCGGCGTTCACCAGCGGCTGCTCGACGTACTGGTCCCACCACTCGGACCAGTGCCGTACCCGGCCGTGGTGCAGCAGGTGCTCCTCCAGCTCACGGAAGCCGGGGCGCAGGTCGCCGATCTCGATGCCGACCGCGTCACCGTGCAGGTCGACCTCCTCGCCGTGCGTCGGTGGCCCCTCGCCGGGCGGTTCCGGCTCGTCGGCCCCGTCCGCGTCACCGGGCCGGTCCTCGTCGCGCGGCTGCCACTGGAACACGTGGTCGGTGGAGCGGTCGACCAGCACCAGCTCGACGTCGGGCGTCTCCAACGCGTACGCGATCGCCTGGTATTCGGCCGACGCCTCGGTGACCGGCGCGACCACGCTGAGCGGCCCCCACTTCTGCGGGTGCCCGTCCAACTCGCTCGCGAACGCCTGCAGAGCCACCGGCAGTTGGCAGTTGCGCAGCTCGGTGAGGAGTGGTTGAAGGTCCTCGCACAGCTCCAGGTAGATCACCTTCGGCTGCTTCTCGCGCAGTCTGCGCACCATCGCCAGCGCCGAGGACGGGGAGTGGTGGCAGACCGGGAAGATCTCCAACTCCTCCCCGAGGGCCCGGTCGACGTCGTCGACCAGGCCGGCGAGGATCTCGGCGAGGGCGTCGGGGCCGTCGGCGAACGCCACGGCCGCGTCCTGGAGTTGCTCCCGCAACGCCCCGAAGACGGTCGTCATGACAGCGTCACGATGGTCTGCCGGCCGCCCTCCAGGAAGGCGGGCCACTCGCCGCCGGCCTCCTTGCTGCGCGGCTCAACCACCCCGTGCAGGTACTTGTTCAGGATGGCGAGATCCTCCGGGCTGCGCCGGGCCAGCGACCCGACCAGGGAACTGGCGAGGGTCTCGGCCCGCAGCGTCCGATCGCCGAAGAAGTTGCTGTGCAGGATCGCGTCCTCCAGCACGCCGATCTGTTCCGCGGTGGACAGCGCCGACTCGAGCTTCTCGTCGTCGCTGGTCGCGGCCGCCGCCGCGGTACGCAGGTCGGCGAAGGACTGGAGCAGGATGTCGAGCAGCGTCGGCGGTACGTCCAGCTCGATCTGGTGCCGGCGGAGCAGTTCGGTGGTGCGGAACCGGACGATCTCGGCCTCGCTGCGCTTGTTCGTGACGACCGGGATACGGACGAAGTTGAACCGCCGCTTCAGCGCCGAGGAGAGGTCGTTGACACCCCGGTCCCGGCTGTTCGCGGTCGCGATGATCGAGAAGCCCGGTCGGGCGAAGACGATGTTGTCGTCGTCCAGCTCCGGGATGGAGACGTACTTCTCGGACAGGATCGAGATCAGCGCGTCCTGTACCTCGCTGGTGGAGCGGGTCAGCTCCTCGAACCGGCCGATCACGCCCTGCTCCATCGCGGTCATGATCGGGGAGGGGATCATCGAGGCGCGGGACTGCCCGCGGGCGATCACCATCGAGACGTTCCACGAGTACTTGATGTGGTCCTCGGTGGTGCCGGCGGTGCCCTGCACCACCAGGGTCGAGTTGCGGCAGATCGCGGCCGCGAGCAGTTCGGCGAGCCAGCTCTTGCCGGTGCCCGGGTCGCCGATCAGCAGCAGGCCACGGTCGGAGGCGAGCGTGACGATGCTCCGCTCGACCAGGCTCCGGTCACCGAACCACTTCTGCGGGATCTCGCGGTCGAGGCCGTCGGCGCGTTCCGAGCCGAGGACGAACAGCCGCACCATCCGCGGGCTGAGCCGCCACGAGTACGGCTTGGGGCCGTCGTCGACCGACTCCAGCCAGGCGAGTTCCTCGGCGAACTTGACCTCTGCGGGTGCGCGGAGCATCTCAGGGGTGGTCATTCCTACGGTCTCCTAGGTGAGGAAGTTCTTGAGTTCGAAGACGAGCTTGCGGATGTGGCCGGAGATCACCGGCGTACCGAGGTCCTTGAAGCGCTGGCGGAACCAGGGGTTCACCTCGGCGTGCCCGCTGCTGTTGACCGAGCCGACCGGGATCAGCTTCACGCCGCTGCGGTGCACCGCCTCCAGCCCGTCGAAGAGCGGCTGGGACTGGTTGAACTCGTAGAAGTCCGAGATCCACACCAGTACGGTGTTGCGCGGGTCGACGATCTTGGGGCGGGCCATCGCCAGCGCCACCGGACCGTCGTTCCCGCCCCCGAGCTTGGTACGCAGCAGCACCTCGAACGGATCGTGCACCCACGGGGTCAGGTCGATCGCCCGGGTGTCGAAGGCGATCAGCTCCACCTCCACCCGGGGCAGCCCGGCGAAGATCGAGGCGAGGATGGTGCAGTTCACCATCGAGTCGACCATCGACCCCGACTGGTCCACCACCACGATCATCCGAGCCGGGGTGGTACGTCTCGCGGTGTGCCGGTAGAAGAGCCGGTCGACGTAGAGCCGCCCGTCCTCCGGGTTCCAGTTCGGCAGGTTCTTCCAGATCGTGCGGTCCAGGTCGAGGTTGCGGAACACCCGCTTCGGCGGCACCGACCGGTCCACCGTGCCCACGCTCGTCTGCTCGACCTGCGTACGCAGCACCTCGGCGACCTCGTCGACGTACCGGCGGATCAGCGCCTTCGCGTTCGCCAACGCCACGCCGGAGAGGTTGTGCTTGTCCCGCAGCAACTGCTCGATCAGCGACATGCTGGGCGTCAGCTTGCTGGCCAGGGCCGGATCCGCCAGCACCTCGCGCAGCCGCATCCGGCGGACCAGGTCGCCCTCCAGCCCGGCGAGCACACCCGCAAGTCCCGCACCGCCGGGCCGGCCACGCAGTTCCCCCGGCTCGTGCCCGAGCCCCCGCTCCAGCCAGTCCGCGTCGGACTGCCACCGGCCGAGCTGCCCCGCGCTCACGCTGCCGGTGCCCGTACCGAAGACGTTGAGCAGCAGCTTCGAGGCGAGGGCGGCACGGCGTACCTCGTCCGGGCCGACCGGGTCGTCCGACGCGCCCGTCTCCGGGGGCGCCATCACCCCGGTCAGCTCGGTCGCCAGCTCCGGATGGCGCTGCACCACGTTGTCCACCGAAACGTTCGGGTCCAGCAGGGCGGTCGGCAGGCCGAGGTCGTCGACGACGGCGACGCTCGCCGCCTCCAGCGCCGGCTGCTCCTGCGGGTCGAACAGCCGGGCCAGCAGACGCCAGTAGAGCACCTGTCGGCGGTGTTCGGCCGCGTTGGTCTCGTCTTCGCTCATCGCCGCAACAACCGTCCCGCCCGCTCGCGCAGCACCGACACCGCGTCGCCGGCCTTCGCCGTCTTGGCCGCCCGCGGTCCGTCCGCACCCATCGCCCAGTCACCGGTCTGCACCACCGTGGACTTGCGTTTTGTCGTGACCCGGATCGCGAGCGGCTGTACCAGCCACCGGCCGGCGTCCCACCGCAGCAGCCCGATGCAGGCGGACGAGGCGGCCACCAGCTCGGGGGTGAGCGGGCCGCAGGTCGGCAGCCGGTCGACCGTCACACCGACGGCGGCGCCGTCGACGTGGAAGGTGACCGTGCCGTCGGGATCGCCGCTGGTGGTGTAGTCCTCCAGTAGCACCGGCTCGGCGATGGCGGCCGGGTGCCGGTCCAGCGGCGGCGAGGCGTCGGCGAGCACGCCGCCGAGCTGGACCCGGGCCACCGCGAACGGGTCGGCCGGCGTGTCCGGCCGGCTGCCGCTCTCCTGCCAGACAAGGTCGCCGCCGGGGCGCAGGACGAGGTCGGTGACCTCGATGCCGACACCCGCCGCGAGTGCTCCGAGCAGCACCGGGTGGTCGCGCAGCAGCTGCCACAGGGTCGGCCCGACGATCGTGTCGACCTTCGCCGCCGCGACGGCGGTACGTACCAGCCGGCTCGGCGCGCCGCCGCTCGGTTCGAGGACGGCGTGCACCTGTGCCTGCATCGCGGTGGGGTGCTCGTGCACGTCGACACCGAGGATCAGCAACCGCCCGGATACCCGCTCACCCGGGGCCGCCGCACCGGCGGTGCCGTTGTCGGGGCGGGCCAGCAGCATCGCGCGACTCCACAGGTCACCCCACCGGCGTACCGGCACCCGGTCGGCCGTGGCGATCGGCGACACCGCACGCAGCTCGGCCACCAGGCCGTCGAGCAGCACCGCGAGACGCCGGCAGGAGCCGATGGCGAGCAACCCCGGTACGAGCTGCCCACCCGCCGCGAGCGAGTCGCCGTCGACACCCCGCCAACCGGTGATGGCGGCCTCGGTCAGCCAGGACCGGGCACCGGCGAGCGGGCCGTCGGCCGACTGCGCCGGTGCGCTGCCCGTCGTACCGGTCGCGGAGGTCTGCGGCGAGTCACCCGCAGGTGCCGCCCACGGCAGCCGTTCGCGTCCCTGCGCCTCGTCGACCCGGGCCAGGAGCGCGTCGTGCACCGCGCCCATCACGGCGGACCGGGCACCGGCCAGCAACGCCAGGGAGCCGTCGCCGATCGAACCGGCCGTGATCTTCTCGACCGCCTCGGCCACCCGGGGGCCGAGTGGTGTGGCCGCGACCGCGCCCGCCAGGTCGACCAGCGCCGAGGTACGCGTCGCGTCCAGCCGGCCCAGCCCCTGCAACAGGGCGTCGTCGAACCCGGTCACCACCGCGAACGCCGCGTCCACCCCGGCCGGAACGTCACCGGTCAGCCCGGCGAGCTGTACGCCCCGCATCAGCTACCCACCCCCGACGGGAACCAGTGCAGCTCGGGCAGCGGTTCGGCGGTGGCCGACACCTCCAGATAGGACAGATGCGCCAGGAAGCGGCTGAACACCCGGGCCGCCACAGTCGGGCCGGAGCCTCCCCTCAGCCGGCGCAACAGGTCGCCGCCGGACGAGTCGTTCTCCTCGAGCTCGACCCGGAGGTAGCGGGCCACCTGGGCGATTCCGTACTGCACCACGGCCTCGTCGACGAGTGCCCGGATGTGGTTGCACCGTACGCCCCCGCCGCCGCAGGGCCGGTTGTTGTTGGTACTGCAGGAGGCCTCGTGGCTGCCGGCGGCTATCGCCGACACGTACACCCGGGCGATGTCGGAACCGCTCGACACCACCCCCTGCAGCGCCCCGTCCGCCAGCTCGACGAAGGGCACCTTCGCGAGCTTGCGGGGCCGCGCGACGGGCAGTACCCGTACGACGCTGCGCCGCTCCCAGTCGACCGCGCCCACCCCTGGGGCGACGGCATCGGCGTCCAAGACGTTCGACCTCCCACCGGTCGGTCCGCAGAGCTCCGCCCGGGACATCGGCGGTCATTCCTGCGGACAGGTGATCTGTGACGCGGGAAGTTCTACCGTGCCCGTCCGACAGGAACCCGAGCGGACCGGTGTCCGGTCGTGCGGCGGTCTGGTGTCTCGTTTGCTCCCCGGACGCCCGATAGCGAATTTCGACCAGTCTTGAGGTGTTACGCCCTCGCGCAGCCAGACCGACGAGGAGGGGTTCCCGCGTTCGTCGGCAAACCGCCGTCCGTACGCGGGCCCACGGTTAGTCTCCGGAGTATGGCCCGAGGGTTGCTGGTACTCAAGGTTGCCAGCGCCGTACTGGTGCCGCCGTTGCTGATGGCCGCCGGTGCGCCCGCGGCGGCGGCAGCCCGAGGGACCGCAGCCCGGGGGGCCGCAGCGGAGGCACAGGTCACGCCCGCGTCGCAGCCGACGGCGGCGGGGGCAGGTGCACCGCGGCGACCGTGCCCCGCGCCGAACCCTCCGGTCGCCCGACCGAGCCGGCCCGCGGCGCCGCCGCTCGATCCGGCACGCGCGGCGGTCGGCGGGCCCGAGTTGGCGACCGCCGGGCTGGTGACCCCGCCCGGCGCGGCCACTCCGCCGCAGGTGACCGCGACGTCGTGGCTGGTGGCGGACCTGACCAGCGGCGCGGTGCTCGGTGGCTGCGGGCCGCACGAGTACGGCATACCGGCGAGTGTGCAGAAGCTGCTGCTGGCCGCAGCGGTCATGCCACGCCTGGATCCGGCCCGGATGATCGAGGTGACCGAGTCGGACCTCGACTTCGAACCGGGCAGCTCGGCGGTCGGCCTCGTCGACGGCGGCCGGTACTCGGTGGAGACGCTGTGGCTGGGGCTGTTGCTCAATTCGGGTAACGACGCGGCGAACGTACTGGCCCGGCTCGGTGGGGGAGCCGGTGGAGTGGCCGGCGGCGTCGCGGCGATGAACGCCGAGGCGCGGCAGCTGGGCGCCTACCAGACGCATGCCGCCACACCGTCGGGTCTGGACGGTCCCGGTCAGTACACCAGCGCGTACGACCTGGCACTGATCGCCCGGGCCTGCTTCGCCCGGAGCGACTTCCGGCGGTACGCGGCGACGCAACTGGCGCAGGTGCCCGCTCAGAAGGCGTACAACACCAAGGGTTACCCGATCTGGAACGACAACCAACTGCTGCACCGGTATCCCGGTGCGCTGGGCGGCAAGACCGGTTACACGGACCTGGCCCGGCACAGCTTCGTCGGCGCCGCCGAGCGCAACGGCCGTACGCTCCTGGTTACCCTGCTCGGCGCCGAGACCCCTCCGCTCGCCGGCTGGCAGCAGGGCGCCGCACTGCTCGACTGGGGATTCGGGCTGCCCGCGAACGCGAAGGTCGGCCAGCTCGTCTCCCGGGGGCAGGTCGACTCCCGGGGGAGGAGTCCGGCCCCGGCCGCCGGAGCCGGGCAGGCCAAGCCCAACGACGACCGGCGCTCCCGTACCCGTTGGCCGCTGTTCGGGGGCATCCCGGTCGCCGTACTCAGCGGCCTGCTGATCTTGATCCTGGTACGGCGGCGGTTCGGCCGCCGCCCGACCGGGCGGTAGCCGGCCCCGGTAGCGCCAAGGCTGTCCGGTCGACAACGGGCAGACTTCGTCGCCGAGGACAGCCGAACATCCGTTTCCCGACCGCTTGTCGCGCTTGTCGGAGAATCCGATGACAGAGACCTGCTATTCGACTCTGCGAATAGGGCACCCGGCAACAAGCGGCCGATGGAGAGCAAAAGGCTCTTCTCCGATTCGCGTCGTGGGTCCATGGCTGGTCCCGGTCGTTTGCGCACCCGAGGTCATGCCCCGGGTGCGGGCATTGGAGATCGAGCGGGGTGCACTACGGTTGGTCCGCGTCGTTGGTTGACTATCGGGAGTTTCGGATGGCTGATGCGGTCCCGGTGGACGTGCTGGACGCGGGCGACCACGCCTGCCTGACGTTCTCCGACCCGGACGAGCGGGTGGACATCGTCGCTGCGTTTGTCGCCGAGGGACTGGAGCGCGGCAGCAAGGTGGTCTGTTTCACCGACTCGATCCAGCCCACCCGGATGCTCGGCGAGCTCGCCCTGCGCGGAGTGCCGGCGCTCGACCCGTTCGAGCGGGGTCAGCTGGTCATGGTCGGCAGTGATCAGTCCTGGTTGGTGGACCTACCGCTGACCGGGGCGAAAATGGTCGGCATCCTCGCCCGCGAGCTGGGGCGCGCCGGCCGCGAGGGTTACGCCGACCTGAGGGTGACCATGGACATGTGCTGGGCCACCCGGCCGGTCGCCGCAGTGGAGGAACTCCTCGCCTTCGAGTCGGCCGCGGCCGGACTGTTCGCCGACGGCCGATTGACCGCGATCTGTCAGTACGACCGGGAAACCTTCGATCCGATCACCCTCGCGTTTGCCGCCGACGCGCACTCCAAGGTTGTCGCCGCGGCGGCGTACCACGATGACGCGCTACTGCGGATCTGCCGTCAGCACCGCCCGCCCGGTATCCGGATCGCCGGCGAGCTGGACTACAGCCGCCTCGATCCGCTCCGGCAGGCCCTCGCCGAGGCGCTGCGCCTCGATGACGACATCCACGTCAACCTGACCAGGCTGCGGTTCATCGACGTGACCGCGGCGACCGCGATCGCCCAGGCGGCGCTCACGCTGCCCCGCGAGCGGCGCATGATCGTCACCTGCGAGGGCCAGGTGGCGACGATGTTCGGGTTGATCGGTGCGCGTGACGCGCTTCAGCTGCGGGTAGAGCAGGCTCATGACCCGGCGTGACAACTCGGAGAGAGCCGACTCCCGGGTCACCGACGCGCCGGTGCGGGTGCCGGAGACAGTCGCGCTCGACCAGACCTTTTCGGTCGACGACCTATACGCGCTACGGGCCGCGGTGGCCGCTCACGCCAGTGACCTCGGCCTGCCGGCGGATCGGGTGGAGGGTCTGGTCATCGTCGCGACCGAGCTGGCCACCAACGCGGTTCGGCACGGTGGCAGCACCGGGCGGCTGCGGCTGTGGAACGAGGACGACGACCTGTACTGCGAAGTGACCGACCGGGGTCCGGGTATCGCGGATCCCGACGTCGCCGGGATCCGGCCGGTGCCGTTGACCTCCGACGGAGGTCGCGGCCTCTGGATCGTGCGTCAACTCTGCAACCGGCTGTACCTCACCTCGGCTGCCACCGGCACCACTGTCACCGCCGTCATCCGCATCGACGACACGGCGGCGTAACCCCAGGGCGCGGCTGATGGCGGATGCCGTCAGGCCGGGCCGGCGCCCGGCGCCGCTCGGCTGACATCCTTCGGCTACTGACCCTGCGCGACCCGACCTGCGCAGACGGACCTCGCACCACTCGCCGACTGATGGCCGACGCGCCAGGCACGGGCGGATGCCCTGACAGCCAGGGCGGCGGACGCGTCGCTGGCGGGGGTCCGACCGTTAGGAGTAGCAGGCGGGCGCCGTCCGCTGTCGTGTGCCGTCCACCAGCCCCGGGACCGGTACCGGGCGACGACATCGGGGGGCCGACGGTGGACGGGGGTCGAGATGATTCGTCCGGGTTACCTCACGCTGCTGATCGCATGCGGCGTGCTGCTCGCCGGTTGCGACGGGCAAACTCATCCGGGGCGCTTTCCGGGCACCGTCGCGGTCTCGCGCCCCCTGGTGCCGGAGGCACTCATCGGTTCCTGGACCATCGTCGACCTCGACGACCCCGGTGGGGGCAGGATCCTGCGTCTCGCCCACAACGAGCTGCACCTGGTCGGCAGTGCCTGCGACACCCTGGGCGGGTCCTGGCGGGCCGACACCGACGGGGTTTTCCTCGCGGACGTCTACGTCGCCTCCGCTACGGCCGTCGAGGGGGTCCCGGGCTGCGAGAGGGCCAGTCAGGAGACTCCGGAATGGCTGCGACGGGTGACCGCGTACAGGTTCGACTACCGGGGACTGCCCGTACTCCTGGACGAGCTGGACCAACCGGTTGCCCGGCTGGTGGCCGGCGCGACGCCGACCGCCGGGCCGGACATGCTGGCCTCCGTGTTGGATCCGCCGGTGGTCACCGACGAGGCCCGGCGGGCGTTCGCGCCGGCCGCCGCGCTACCCGCGACGCTGACACCCGCCGACCCGCGCCGGCTGGTCGGTCGGTGGGCGCCCGCCGACGGGCACAAGAGGGCGTACGCGGAGTTCATGGCGAACGGCGAGTGGCGCGGGTCCGACGGCTGCAACGAGGAGAGCGGTCGGTGGATCGTCGCGGACGGAGGAACGCTGCTCACCACTGGCCGGATGGTCACGGCGATGTTCTGTCCCGATGCTGTGTCGGTCGGCCAGTGGCTCTGGACGGCGAGGCGTGCCGGGCTCGACGGCGAGGTCCTGGTGCTGCTCGATGGCGAAGGCAAGGAGACGGGGCGGCTACGAACCGTCGGCTGAGAGTGTCTCCGCTCGAGCGCGGTTGTCGAGGGCACTTCCGTCAATTACGGCGAATCCGACAGTTGCCGTGATTCGGAGGACCCTGATCGTCATCCAGTGGCCATGATCGATTTGGCGTGGAACCAGTCATCCGGTAACTTTTTCCAAGTCAGCGGGGCACCGGACAGGAACTACCGGGAAACATCCGGTGGGAGCAGGACGGCCCGCTAAATCCTCTCGAACGCGCAGGGTGTAGGTTGCTGTGTGCGCAGAGCGGGCCCGGTCGAGGTTGGCCGGGTGGCAACAAGTCAGATCGGAACGTCGATTTGATCCGGCGGAAACGACCGGGTAGCGTAGTAAAAGCGCCGGGCGGGAACGTCGGGTGTTGAAGTGGGAGTGAAAAGCCCCGGGTTGTGGGCCCCTTGATTGGGGTTGGCGGTTCGGTGTGTGTTTGTTCTTTGAGAACTCAACAGGGTGCTTGATAAGCCAGTGCC
>NZ_JBSGCD010000011.1:0-238707 GCF_053601675.1 Micromonospora sp. NPDC004704
ACCTGACGATGCCCGAACGTCACCACACCCGGCCTGGCCACCAGCACCTCCAGCACAACCAAGATCAGTTGCACTGAATCCTAGAAACCGCCGGCCCTGGGAGGTCGCTAACTTCATGATCAACGCGGTTGGCAGGGGGTTGGGGTGTGGCCGCCGGTCCTGGGAGGGGCGGCGGCCACACGGGGGTGGTGAGGGGTTAGCTCTTGGGGACGTTCAGGGTCTTTTCCTGCACCGTGCCGACGTTGCCGGCGATGTCGACGGTCAGCCAGCGGACGGTGGTCTTCGCGGTGATGGTGATCCGCTCCGGACCCTCCCGGTAACCGGCGAAGCCGAGCTTCAGCGACAACGTGGTCGGCTCGCTGCCGTCCAGGGTGTAGTAGACGTTCGCCGCCTCACTGGTGGTGAAGGTGAAGTCGGTCGTACCGGCGCCCTTGCTCTTCACGACCAGCTCGGCCGTCGGCTTGGACTTGTCCGCCGCGTACGCCTTGGCCACCTCGAGGATCGCGATCTGGCCGCTGGAGAACTCCATGGCCTCCTCGTGACCCTCGCTGAAGTCCGGCTGGAAACCGACCGCGTCCCAACGGTTGGTGGCCGGGTTGTACTTGTCCGCACCGACCTCGAAGTTCCAGGCGATGATGCCCTTGTTGTACCAGTGGGCGTCGGCGCTGTTACCGGCCGCCGAGTAGAGCACGTCGGTGGTCGGACCGGTACGACCCGGCCAGATCGCCGTACCCCGGTGGGACTGGACCGCGTTCAGGATCTTCGACGAGGCGTTCCAGAAGTAGTTCTCGGTACCGAAGTCGGTCCGGGGGAGCACCTCACGACCGGCGGTCTTGTACGCACCCGGCGCCCACATGAAGTACCCACCGTACGAGTGGGTGTTCATCGAGAACTTGATGTTCGGGTACGTGTTGATCAGCCAGTCCTCGTTCTTGGCCTCCGGCTCGGACTGCTCGCTCGGGCCGGCGTAGGTGCCGCTGGTGCAGCTCGACGAGGCACCGTTGTAGCCGTCGAACAGCGAACCGGCGTTCTGGTTGCGGTTCAGGTCGACGCCCCAGGAGTTGCGGTTCGCCGGGTCGGCGGCGTTCGCGGGGCAGTGGTTGGTCATGTTCTTACGCTGCGAGTTGAAGTCGTACATGCTGTAGTGCGCGCCGTCCGGGTTGACCACCGGCAGGATGAAGATGTCCAGACCGTTGACCAGGTTGCGGGTCTTGGTGTCCCGCTCGTAGTTGCGCAGCAACCGCTCGGCGGTCTCCACGCAGGTGATCGGGGTGACCCACTCCCGCGCGTGCTGCTGGCAGTAGAGGTACACGCCCGGCTTGGAACCGTCCTTGGCCCGGCCGATCCGCAGCGCCTTCATCTGGAACGGCTCGCGGGAGATGCTCGCCGGTGCCTGGAGGTTGTCGCTGAGCCGGGTCACCCCGGCGGCGGCGACCAGGCCGGTGCCGGCGTTGCCGCGGTAGGTGCTCGCGGTCAACAGGGCGGAGGCGGCGGCGTCCGCGTTCAGCGCGGCCACCACCTGGGCGGCGGTGCTGCTCGGGGCACCGGCGGCGTCGGTGGCCAGGGAGACCATCACGGTCTTGCCGGCGACCAGTACGGTCAGCGACTGGTTGGCGGCGCCCGGGTTCACCAGCGACACGGTGGTGTCGTTACCGCCCTCGTGCCCCCACGCCTTGGTGGTGACGTAGAAGGTGCTCGCCGCCGCGGTGCCGAACTGGGCCTGCGCCTGGCGACGGTACCCGTTGGTCAGGTTCGGCAGGTCGATGATCTGCGTGATGTTCGGGAACTCGGCCGCGAGTCCGGTGATCCGCTCGGTGATCTCCGTCGGGTCCATGTAGTGGTCGACGAAGTCCGACACGTAGTGCTCGCCCGGCGCCTCCTTCGGCTTGCCCAGCCACTGGGTCACCGAAGCCTTGACGGTGCCGCCCTTGCTGCTGGTGAAGGTCACCTTGTTCGGCTCGGGGGTGTTCAGCGCCAGCGGGGAGGTGAACCGGTGGTACATGTACTCGCCGGCATCGGTGAACCGGGACATGGTGGCGGTGCCACCGGAGGCCGGCGGGGTGTTCATGCCGGTGTCCCAGCTCGCGCTGATCACGGTGGCGGAGTCGGCGCCCGCGTCGGACTTGATCTCGAACGAGAGGAAGCGGTTGCCGTCGAGGCTGGTGAACCACTCGGCCCGCAGCACGGTGAGCGAGTCGGCTTCGAGCGCGAACGCCTCGGTGGCCGCGATCGCGGCCTTGCGCTCGGCCACGTTGGCCCGGTAGTCGTCCTGGTCGGAGATCTTGCCCTGGACGTCGAAGCCCAGGCCACGCAGGGCCTCGGTCTCCTCCGGGCTCAGCACGGCGTGCACCTCGATGCCGTTGTCCAGCGGCTTGCTGTACTCGACGAGGTCGACACCGAGGTCGGCGAGCTTGTCGACCTCACCCTTGTCGGCGGCGACGATGCGCATGAGCGCGACGCCGTTCTGCTCGGTGCTGGACTTCCGGGTCGGCTCCACCTGTCCGTTGTCGGCGGAGTTGGCGAGGCTGGGCAGGGCGCCCAGGACGAGGGCTGCGGGCACGGTGAGTAGTGCTACCAGCCGACTGACTCTGGCCGGTTTTCTGATACTCCTCATGAGAGGTTCCTCCGGTCGAGGCGTGCACGGAAACCGCCCACGGCAGGTCGATTACCGGGGCGGTACGGGAAGATCACGCAGTTGGCCGAAGTGTGTTGTGCGTCGCATCGGTTGTCAAGATTCATTGATGCCTCGCCGATTGATCAATTTCTGGCCAGCGGCCGATCGTCGGTACCGAGGTGTCCATGCGCCGGACCACGGATCAGCCGAAGGTGCCACCCATCCCGCTGAGGATCATCCCGGCGTACGGGCCTGCGTGGCGGCCGGGGACCGCTGCCACCGGGCCAGGACACCTCTGCGCGACCGCACGCTTGATCACCTAGGGTCATCCACAGTGGAAAGACGTACTTACGGCCGCCGGGTGGATGTGCGGGTGAGCAGCCACATCAGATAGCCGCCGTCCAGCGCCCCGGTGACCAGGCCGACCGGGATCTGGAACGGGGCCAGGGCCCGCTGTGCGAGCGGGTCCGCACCGAGCAGGAGCAGCGCGCCCATCATCGCCGAGGGAATCAGCGGCATGCTCGGCGCTCGGGTCAGCCGGCGGGCCAGTTGCGGCGCGGCCAGGGCCAGGAAGCCGATCGGACCGGCTGCGGTGATGGCGGCGGCGGCCAGCGTCACGCCGCACAGCAGCAGGATCAGCCGGCTCCGGTTGACCGGTACGCCTTTTGTCCGAATTAAATACCTCGAATTGCTCCTTCCTTTGCGCCAGACTGCCCGGTGACAGCAGGGTCCCGGTGGGCCGGGCGGCTCCGGGTCGGAATCGGGGCGGTTCCGACCCGGAGTGAGTGCCATTTCATTTGTGAGTGAGTTGCTCACTCAGTTAAGGTCGCCCCGTGAACACCTCCCCGAGCGGGATCTCGTCCGAGCCGGGCCCACCGCCACAGTGCGGTCCCGGCTCCGGTCGGGCCCGGCCGCTGCCACCGGACGAGCGCCGCGCCGCGTTGATCGCCGCCACGCTGCCGCTGGTCGGCGAGTACGGCACCAAGGTCACCACCCGGCAGATCGCCGAGGCCGCGGGCGTCGCCGAGGGGACGATCTTCCGTGTCTTCCCGGACAAACGGGCCCTCATCGAGGCGACGGTCGCCGCCGCGCTGGACCCGGAGCCTGACTGGACGGAGTTCGCCAAGGTCGATTCGACCCTGCCGCTACGCGAACGGCTGGTCGAGGCGACCGGAATCATCCAACGGCGGCTGCTCAGGGTGATCAACCTCGTCACCGCCCTCGGCCCGCACAGCCAGCCGCCCGACCGGGAGGCCCACCGCGCCACGGTCCGGTCGACCAACGAGCGGATCCAGGCCGAGATCGCCCGGATTGTCGAACCGGACGGTGACCAGTTTCGTTTCACCGTGGGGGAGGTGGCCCGGCTGCTCCGGGTGCTGGCCTTCTCCGGCTCCCATCCCATGATCACCGATGGTGATCCGATGACCGCGGAGCAGATCGTGTCCGTACTGCTCGATGGCGTTCGCCAACACCAGCCGGATCCGTCATGACCGGCCGCCGCATCTCTGATTCGGGGGGTCACCGATGCTGACTCGTCTACTCCGTACCTACCTGCAGCCGTACCGACGACCGCTCACCTACGTGGTGCTGCTGCAACTCGTCGGCACCATGGCCTCGCTCTACCTGCCGAGCCTCAACGCCGACATCATCGACAAGGGCATCGCCCGGGGCGACACCGGCTACATCCTGCACACCGGCGGCTGGATGTTGCTGGTCAGCGGCGTACAGATCGCCTGCTCGATCGCGGCTGTCTTCTACGGCGCCCGGACCGCGATGAGTTTCGGCCGGGACGTACGCACGGCGATCTTCGGCCGGGTGATGAGCTTCTCCGCCCGCGAGGTCGGCCAGTTCGGCGCACCATCGCTGATCACGCGGAACACCAACGACGTGCAACAGGTGCAGATGCTGGTCGTGGTGAGCTGCACCCTGCTCGTCGCGGCTCCGATCACCTGCGTCGGCGGTGTGATCATGGCGATGCGCGAGGACATCGGCCTCTCCTGGCTGATGGTCGTCTGCGTACCGGTACTGGTGCTGTCCATCGGGCTGATCATCCGCAAGATGGTGCCGCAGTTCCGGCTGATGCAGACCCGGATCGACACGGTCAACCGGGTGCTGCGCGAGCAGATCACCGGCATCCGGGTCGTCCGCGCGTTCGTCCGGGAGCCGTACGAGACCCGCCGGTTCGACACCGCCAACGCCGACCTGACCGCGACCGCGCTGCGTACGGGCCGGCTGATGGCGCTGATCTTCCCGATCGTGATGCTGGTGCTCAACGCCTCCAGCGTCGCCGTGCTCTGGTTCGGGGCCTCCCGGATCGACGCGGGCCAGATCCAGATCGGCGCGCTGACCGCCTTCCTGAGCTACCTGATGCTGACCCTGATGTCGGTCATGATGGCGACCTTCATGCTGATGATGGTGCCGCGCGCTGCGGTCTGCGCCGAGCGGATCGTCGAGGTGCTCGACACCGACTCCTCGGTCGTCCCGCCACCGCAACCGGTCACCGAGGTCACCGCCCACGGCGAACTCGAACTGCGCGACGTCCAGTTCCAGTACCCGGGTGCGGCTGCCCCCGTCCTGCGGGACATCTCGTTCCGCGCCCACGCCGGCCAGACCACGGCGATCATCGGCAGCACCGGAGCGGGAAAGACCACCCTGCTCGGCCTGGTGCCCCGACTCTTCGACGCGACCGGCGGCACGGTGCTGGTGGACGGCGTCGACGTACGCGAACTCTCGCCGGACATCCTGTGGCAGCGGATCGGGTTGGTGCCCCAGCGCCCGTACCTGTTCTCCGGCACCATCGCGAGCAACCTGCGCTACGGCAACCCGGACGCGACCGACGACGAGCTCTGGACCAGCCTGGAGATCGCGCAGGCCCGCGACTTCGTCGAGGCGCTGCCGGAGGGGCTGGAGGCGCCGATCGCCCAGGGCGGGACGAACCTCTCCGGTGGCCAGCGACAACGGCTGGCGATCGCCCGCGCACTGGTCCGCAAGCCGGAGATCTACCTCTTCGACGACTCGTTCTCCGCGCTCGACCTCGGCACCGACGCCCGGCTGCGGGCCGCACTGCGGCCGGTCACCTCGGACGCCGCCGTGGTGATCGTGGCGCAGCGGGTTTCGACCATCGTCGACGCCGACCAGATCATCGTCCTGGAGGACGGGGCGATCGTCGGGATCGGCCGTCACCAGGAACTGATCGACACCTGCCCCACGTACGCCGAGATCGTGGAATCCCAGCTCAGCGTGGCGGCGGTCGCGTGACCAGCCAGCCGGCACCAGACCAGACACGGAGTACGGGGATGAGCCAGAAGACCACCGGTACCGCGCCGGCCCGGCTGCCCGAAGCCGGGCGGCGCGGCGGCGGCCCGCCCTGGATGGGCGCGGGCATGCCGGCCGAGAAGTCGATGAACTTCCTGCCCTCGGCCAAGCGGCTGATGGGTCGGCTGCGGCCGCACCGGTTGCAGCTCATCGGGGTGATCACGCTCGTGATCGCCAGCGTGAGCCTGAGCGTCATCGGTCCGAAGATCCTCGGCCACGCCACCGACATCATCTTCTCCGGCGTGATCGGCAAGCAGTTGCCGCCGGGGACGACCACCGAGCAGGCGGTCGAGGGGGCACGGGCGGCCGGCAACGACTCGTTCGCCGACATCATCGCCAAGGCGAACGTGGTGCCCGGGGTCGGCATCGACTTCGACCGGCTCGGTCGGGTGCTCCTGCTGGTGATGATCCTCTTCGCCGGTGCCAGCCTGCTCTCCTGGCTGGCCGGCTACATCCTCAACGGTGTGGTGCAGCGGACCATCCGCCGGCTCCGGTCCGACGTCGAGGACAAGCTCAACCGGTTGCCACTGCCGTACTTCGACAAGCAGCCCCGGGGTGAGCTGCTCAGCCGGGTGACCAACGACATCGACAACATCTCGACGAGCCTGCAGCAGACCCTGAGCCAGTTGCTCACCTCGCTGCTGACCGTGGTCGGCGTGGTGGTCATGATGTTCGTGATCTCGCCCCTGCTGGCGGTGGTCGCACTGGTCGCGGTGCCGCTGTCGGTCTGGGTGACCAAGCAGATCGCCAAGCGGTCGCAGAAGCAGTTCGTCGCCCAGTGGAAGCACACCGGGGCGCTGAACGGCCAGATCGAGGAGGCGTTCACCGGCCACGAGCTGGTCAAGGTGTTCGGCCGGCAGCGCGAGATCGAGGCGTCCTTCGTCGCGAAGAACGACGAGCTGTTCAAGGCGAGCTTCGGCGCCCAGTTCGTCTCCGGCATCATCATGCCGTCGATGATGTTCATCGGGAACCTGAGCTACGTGGCGATCGCGGTGATCGGCGGCCTCCGGGTCGCCTCGGGTGCGATGAGCCTCGGTGACGTCCAGGCGTTCATCCAGTACTCGCGGCAGTTCACCCAGCCGCTGACCCAGGTGGCGTCGATGGCGAACCTGCTCCAGTCCGGGGTCGCCTCGGCGGAGCGGGTCTTCGACCTTCTCGACGCCGAGGAGCAGAGCCCCGACCCGGTGCGACCGACCCCGCTCACCGACCGGCACGGCCGGGTCGAGTTCGAACGGGTCTCCTTCCGGTACGAGCACGACAAGCCGCTGATCGAGGACCTGTCGTTGGTGGCCGAGCCGGGTCACACGGTGGCGATCGTCGGACCCACCGGTGCGGGCAAGACCACGCTGGTCAACCTGGTCATGCGCTTCTACGAGCTGGACGGTGGCCGGATCACCCTGGACGGGGTCGATCTCACCGACCTGAGTCGGGACACGCTGCGCTCCGAGATCGGCATGGTGCTCCAGGACACCTGGTTGTTCGGCGGCACGATCCGGCAGAACATTGCGTACGGCAATCCGGAGGCGAGCGAGGAGGAGATCCTCGCGGCGGCCAGGGCGACCTTCGTCGACCGGTTCGTACGCAGCCTCCCCGACGGTTACGACACGGTGATCGACGAGGAGGGGAGCAACGTCAGCGCCGGTGAGAAGCAGCTCATCACGATCGCCCGCGCGTTCCTGTCCAACCCGTCGTTGCTGATCCTGGACGAGGCGACGAGTTCGGTGGACACCCGTACGGAGGTGTTGTTGCAGCGGGCGATGGCCGCGCTGCGCTCGGACCGGACCAGTTTCGTGATCGCGCACCGGCTGTCGACCATCCGGGACGCGCACCTGATCCTGGTGATGGAGAGCGGTCGGATCGTCGAGCAGGGCACCCATGCGGAGCTGCTGGCCGTGGAGGGGGCGTACCACCGGCTCTACCACGCGCAGTTTTCGCAGCCGGCGGTCGAGGTGGACGAGGCCGTACCGGCACCGACGGGTCCCGCCGGGGCGATGTTGCGGCAGCGCTAGCGCTGTTCCCGGTCGACGGGTCGTGTCGATCCGAGGCGGCGGCCCGCGGTGATCGCGGGTCGCCGCCGGTCGTGGCCTAGGCGGTGACCTCTTCGCCGACGAGGTTTCCCTTCATGAGCCACGTCGGGCCTTCGGCGTAGGTGCTGGCCTCGGCGAAGAACGCGCTGAAGTAGGGACCGCTGGCGTGGGCGTTGAAGGCGTCGGCGTCCGCGTAGGCCTCGTTCAGGTAGAAGACGTTCGGGTTCTCCTCGTCCGCGAGGACCTCGAACCGACGGGAGCCGGGCTCGTTGGCGAGGGAGTCACGCCCGGTCTTCTTGGCCACCCGGACGAAGTCGTCGCGGTGCTCCGGCTGGACGGTGAAGGAAACAAGGAACTGGTACATGAGGCAGCCTCTCTAGCTTGATCTGATGCCAGGACGCGTCGCCGACCGGGCCTGGTCCCATCACCGCAGGGTGAGTCCGGATCAGTTCAGTCGTTGAACTTGTTCACCGTAGCACGTGCGGTTCAATGGTTGAACTGATGAGGTAGGGTGGGAACATGCCTCTCCCCAGCACCTACGCCGACCGCAACTGCTCGCTCGCGCGAACGTTGGAGGTGGTCGGGGAGCGCTGGACCCTTCTCATCGTCCGCGACGCGTTCTACGGGGTACGCCGTTTCGGCGACTTCGCCACCCAACTCGGGATCCCCCGCGCGATCCTGACCAGCCGGCTGAAGTCCCTCGTGCAGGAGGGTGTCCTCACCCGCGACGATGACGTGGCCGGAACCGTCGAGTACCGGCTGACCGCCAAGGGCATCGCACTGTGGCCGATCGTCCACGGGCTGATGAACTGGGGGGACGAGTTCTACTCCCCGGCGGGAGTGAAACGCACCCTCAGCCACGATCAGGACCGAGGTCCGCTCGATCACGAGGGACGCTGCCAGGAATGCGGTGTGGTCGTCCCGGTCCCGGAGATCCGGGTCGAACCCGGACCCGGCTTCGATCGCACCGACCCCGTTCACGATTCTGTCTCCAGGGCGATCAACACCCCGCGACGACTTCTTGAACCGATCATGACCACGCGCATACCCCCGGCCCGCGAAAGCTAACTCGGCCGCCGAAGCCAACTCGGCAGCACGAGACAGCGCGGGGACGTCCCGGGCGGTACGGGGACGCGTACCGCCCGGGACGGGGGCAGGGCTCAGGCGACCTGGGTCAGTCGCCACCTCTGGTTGGCGCCACCGCTACAGGTCCACTGGATCAGCGTCGCGCCGTCGGCGAGGGAGTTGCCGTTGACGTCCAGGCAGAGACCGGAGTGCGCGGCCCTGAGTTCGTAGACGCCGGTGGAGGTCGCCACCGGCTGCCACCGCTGGTTCGCCGTGGTGCCGCAGGTGACCTGGGTGATCCCGGTGCCGGTGGCGGTGGAGCCGCCGGTCACCGCCATGCACTTGCCGCTGTGTACGGCCTTGAGCTGCACCGTGCCACCACCGGCGTCGACCGCCTGCCAGCGCTGGTTTGTGCCACCGGTCGCCGCCCACTGGTGCACCACCGCACCGTCGGCCGTCGACTGCCCGTTGACGTCGGCGAGTTTGCCGCTGGACGTCGCGGTGAGCGTCCAGGTCCGGCCGGCGATGCCACCCGAGGGTGTGGTGCCGACACCGGCGCCGCCGAAGGTGAACGAGTCGAGGTCGAAGTTGTTGTCCACCGACGACTTGAACACCATGTACAGCTTGTGCGTACCGGACAGGGCGCTGACCGGTACGGCGGGCTGGCTCACGTACGTGTCCCAGCCGCCGGTGCTCGCCACCGGGGCGGTTGCCAGCAGTTGCCCGGTGGGCGAGTCGGCCCGCAGTTCGATCGAGCCACCGCCGGTCGGGCTCGACAACCGGTAGCTGACCGAGGTGATGCCCTGCAGGCTCATCGGATCGAACATGACCCAGTCGTTGTTGCTGACGTCGCCGATCCGCTTGCCGCTCTCCGCCCCGGCCTGGTCGACCACCCGGGTGCCGGACTGGCCGGTGAAGTACTCCGCCTGCTTGTGCTTCGGTTGCAGGATCGAGTTGGCGTAGCCGGTCAGCCGGGCCACCGTACCGGCGCCGTTGTCCTGGTAGCGGGCGTTGAGCACGTAGTACAGGTTCGCCCCGTCCGGGTGTCCGCCGAGCAGCTCGGTGGAGACGTTGCCGGAGCACCCGGCGTAGTCACTGGTCGGGTGTTGGTGGTCGTCGTGCCCCAGGGCGGGGTTCATGAACACCTGGGCGCAGTTGACCGCACCGTCCTCCGGATCGGTCACCGACACGGTGTACGCGACCTGCTGACCGAAGTCGAGCATGCCGCCGTTGGGCGGTCCGGTGATGGCGACCGTCGGTGCGGTGTTGCCGACCGTGATCGGTACGTTGGCGAAGGCGCTCTTGCCGGTGTTGTCGGTGACCGTCAACCGGGCGGTGATGTTGCCGTTGGCGGTGTAGACCCTCGACGGGTTCGCCGCCGTCGAGTCGGTCGTGCCGTTCCCGTCGAGATCCCAGGCGTACGTGATGACGTCACCCGGATCCGGGTCGTACGAGCCCGCGCTGGAGAACTGCACGGTCAGCGGCGTACGGCCGTTGTTCGGGGTGGCGGTGGCCTTGGCGATCGGTGAGCGGTCCCCACTGGAGTAGTCGATCCGGTAGAGCCCGGAGTCGTTGTTCCCGCCGCCGAAGTTCGCCCCCCACTCCAGTACGTAGAGCGAACCGTCCGGCCCGAACCGCATGTCCATCGGCTTGTTGAAGAAGGCGGTCGGCAGGAACGGGTTGATCTTCACCAGGGCGCCGGTGGAGTCGAAGTGGATTTCCTTGACGTAGTTGCGGGCCCACTCGTAGAAGAAGTGCACCCCGTTGTAGTAGGCCGGGAACTTGGTCGGTGAGGTGGACGCGGCGTTGTACCGGTAGACCGGCCCGCCCATCGGGGCCGCTCCGCCCTCACCCAGCTCCGGGAACTGCGGCGAGACGCCGTAGCCGTACCAGACCTGGGGCTGGACCAGCGGGGGCAGGGTGGTGAGACCGGTGTTGTTCGGCGAGTTGTTGACCGGGGCGTTGCAGTTGAACTTCGCCCCGACCACCCCCGTGTCCGGGTTGTACGGCGCGTACGCCTGGTTGTTGCCGTGGCAGAACGGCCAGCCGAAGTTGCCGGCCTGCTTGATCACGTTGATCTCGACCAGCCCCTCCGGTCCCCGGTTGGTGGTCGGACCACCCCGGTCGGGGCCGTAGTCGGCCATGTTGATCCAGCCGGTCTGCGGGTCGACCTGGAACCGGAACGGGTTGCGGAAGCCCATCGCGTAGATCTCCGGCCGGGTGTTCGCGGTGCCGGGGGAGAAGAGGTTGCCGCTCGGGATGGTGTAGGTGCCGCCGGCCTCGGGGTGGATCCGCAGAATCTTGCCGCGCAGGTCGTTGGTGTTGCCGGCGGAGCGGGCCGCGTCCAGGAACGACCTGCCCGACCGCCAGTCCAGCGGGGCGTAACCCTGCCAGGCCGGGTCGTAGTTCGGGGGCGTGTCGTCGCCGACCGACAGGTAGAGGTTGCCGCCGGGGCCGAAGGCGACGTACCCGCCGGTGTGGCCCGGTTCCGGATTGGTCCGCGACCGGTAGGCAGGGACGTCGAGCAGCACCCGTTCGCTGGCCGGGTCGAGGGTGTCGCCGTTCACGGTGAACCGGGACAGTCGGTTGATGTCGGTGGTGGCGGCCGACGGCGAGTAGTAGAGGTAGATCCATTTGTTGGTCGCGAAGTTCGGGTCCAGTGCCATCCCGACCAGGCCGTCCTCACCCCCGGTGTAGACGCTCAGCGTGCCGGAGGTCACGGTGGAGTTGTTCGACGGTTTGAAGATCTTCAGTTGCCCGGCGCGCTGGACGTAGAAGACCCGGCCGTCGGCGGCGATGTCGAGCGCCATCGGGTCGGCGGTGTTCTCGTCCAGGGCGACCTTCTCGAAGTTGCCCCAGATCGTGCCGCCGCAGTCGCCGGGCTTGTCACCGGCGGCCCACTGCACGCCACCGAGGATGTGTTGGCGGAACAGCGTTTCGCTGTACGACGAGGCGGCGTGACCCATGGCGGTGGTCCAGACCCGCCCGCCCTCGGCCTCGCGGCACCAGGAGATCGGGTGGTCCGCGCCCATCGCCGCACCGCCCGGGTCGTACGTCCGTTCGTCGGCGGTGACCAGCACGTGTACGTCGCCGCGCGGGTTGCGGTCGAAGTTGTACCACTCCTCGCTGCGGTTCCACCGGTCCGGCAGGCCGACGGTTGACGGGTGTGCCCTGTCCGCGACGTGTGCGGTGCCCGGCAGTACGCCGGGGGAGTGCGCGGGCATGTGCGCGCCGCCGTTGACCAGGTTGTCCCACCAGGGGTAGGTGGCCTCGATGCCCATGTCGGTGGCGTTGTGGATGGCCGCGATGCCCCCTCCGGCGGCGACGTAGCCCTGGATCGCCTGGCGTTGGGCCTCGTTGTCCCAGACCATGCCGGAGGTCTGGAACATGATCACGACGTCGAAGGTGGCCAGGTTGGCCGGGGTGAAGACCGCCGAGTCCTCGGAGGCGACGACGGTGAAGCCGTTCTCGGCAGCGAGCTGGTTGAACATGGTGATGCCGGCCGGAATGGAGTCGTGCCGGTAGCCGGCGGTCTCGGAGAAGAGCAGCGCGCGGAACGGCGCGGCGGCGGCCGGTCGGGCCGGCAGTACGAGAAACGTCAGGATGACGGCGGACAGGGTGACCAACACTGAGAAACGGCGACGCATGCCGTCTCCTCTCGACGGGCAGCGGTGGTGGTGGTACCGCTGGAATGCGCCGCCGACCGGGGGACCGTCCCCCACGCATTCGTTTTGCAACAACAGGTTGCCGTCAAGCATCGATATAAGTCAATGTCTGAATTGGCATTGCGGATAAGAGGAAAAGGGCAGGTGGCAGCCACCCGGCGGGGACTGTCGTCGGGTGCGTCGGGAGCCGGTCAGAGTCCGGCCCGAGCCGGCGTCTCCCACCCCAGCAGCAGCGCCCGGAGGAAGGCCAGCCCCGCGGTCGCCAACTCGTCCTGGCTCGGCGCGAGGGGTCGCCAGATCGCCGCCGCGGTCGCGATCGTACGGTTCTCCGAGGTGAATGACTCGATGCACAGCGGCCCCGAGTAGCCCACCTCGGTCAGCGCGTCGATGATGCCGGGCCAGTCGAGATGGTCACTGCCGGGCGCTCCCCGGTCGTTCGCGCAGACCTGCACGTGCGCCAACCACCGGCCGGCGGAACGCAGCGCCGCGGGCAGGTCACGTTCCTCGATGTTCATGTGGAACGTGTCCAGGGCCAGCCCCAGACCGGGGCTGTCCACCGCGGCCACCACCTCCAGACCCTGTTCGACGGTGTTGATCAGGCTCGTCTCGAACCGGTTCAGCGGTTCCAGGGCGAGCGTGACCCGGTGTGCCGCCGCCTCGTCGGCGAGCGGGCGCAGCCGGTCGACCAGCCGCCGGATCGTCGCCCGCCGGCCGGTCGGGTCGAGCGGCCAGGTCCGCCCGACCGGGGCGTAGATCGGCCCGGCCACCACCCGGGCGCCGATCCGGGCCGCCGCCCGTACGCAGGCTCGGAGGTAGTCGGCGGTGCCGGCGGCCACGTCGGGGTCGTCGGTCACCAGGTCCCGTCCCGGCGGCATGACCGCGCAGGTGGTGGCGCTGAGCCCGAGCGAGGCCAGCAGGTCTGCGGTACGTCCGGGATCCCAGTCGCCCGGCGACTCGATCGGCAGTTCAATCGTGTCGAAGCCCCAGCCGGCGATCTGCGGGGCGAGCGCGGCGAGCCGTTCGTCGGTGAGCGGGGAGACCCAGATCCAGGTGTTGGCGCCGATGCCGTACACGCTGCTCCTTCCGGTGGGTCGGGGCCCGGCGGCGGCACCGCCGGGCCCCGGTCGACGACGCGGTTACCTGCCGCCCCAGTCGGCGGGGAAGCCGGGCATCTTTTCGCAGCCGCACAGGGCGTAGTGCAGCGGCGGCATGTCCGGCAGGACGTACTGGGCGAGGTTGGCGTCGGTGATGGTCGGCTGGGGCAGCACCCACTCCTTCGGCACCTGCTTGCCGGCGAGGATGTCCACCGCCGCGATCACCGGCGTACGCCACTGGTAGGTCGGGTACGTGGCGGCGATCGCGGTCAGATTCTTGTCCTGCCAGATCTTCAGGAAGTCCTGCTGGTCCTCGCCGTTGATCGGCGGGATCTCCGCGCCGGCGTCCTCGAACGCCTCGATCGCCGCGACCGTGGTGGCCCCGGCGTCCATCCAGACACCGTCGATCGAGCCGAACCGCTCGATGTAGTCGTTTACGATGGTCTTCACCTTGGCCGCGTCCCCGTCGGTGAACTCCACCCCGACCACGTTGGCGTCCGCCTGGTCGAAGATCACCTTCGCCGCCGACCAGCGGGTTTCCAGTACGTCGACACCGGGCAGGATGCGCAGGGCGAGGATCTTGCCGCCCTTCTTGACCTTGCCGACCAGGAACTCGGCTGCGGTTGCCCCGAACGCGTAGCCGCCGATCGGGTGGATGAACGTCGTCGCGCAGTCGGTCTCCACACCCCGGTCGAAGACCACCACCGGCAGCCCGGCCGCGCAGGCCTTCTCGACCGCCGGGGTGAGCGCCTTGGTGGTGTTCGGCGACACGATCAGCGCACTGCACCGCTTGCCGGCGATCAGCCCCTCGATGTCGCTGATCTGCTTCTCGTCCTTGCCCTCGGCGTCGACCGCGGTGAGGGTGACGCCCGGATGCAGTTTTGCCTCGGCCTGCATGGTGGTCCAGCCGACCTGTCGCCAAGGGTTGTTCACCGCCGCGTTGGAGAAGCAGATGTTGTGCGGGCCGGCTTTGGTGAACTTCGCGGTGTCGGTCATCTGCGGGGCGATGGCCTGCAACCACGGTGAGTCGGCCGGGCCGGTCGCGGCCATGTCCCGCTGCTTGACCTGTTCGTCGTAGTCGGCCTGGACGAAGAACGACGACTGGTTGCCGGTGCCGCTACCGGCTGGTCCGCCGTCGCTCTCCGCTCCGTCCTCCGGTGCGGTGGAATTGCAGCCGGCCAGGGCCAGCACCGCTGCCGCGCTGAGCGCGAGGCGGCGCAGTGTGGTGGGTGAACGCATCGGGCCTTTCTCCTTCCGATTCGGGAACGCGGAGTTCTTCGAAAGAGAACGGTGGAATGGACCTGACCCCGCCGATGGTCAGCCCGAGCGGCGCATCCTGCGTGCCGCGTACGCGGCGGCGCCGATGATGATCACGCCTTGCACCACCTGCCGGAGCGACTGGGCAAGGCCGAACTGGTTGAGCAGTGAGAAGAGCGCCTGGAGGGTGAGCGCGCCCGCTATCGCCGCACCCACACTGCCCCGCCCTCCGCCGAGCACCGCGCCGCCGAGCACGACGGCGGCGATGGCCTGGAACTCGTAGCCGACCCCGGCCTCGGCGGTGACGCCGGTGGCGCCGCCGAGCAGGATCCCGGCCACCACCGCGCAGAGCGCGGAGATGACAAACGCGGTGGTACGCACCCGGCGTACGTCCACGCCGGACAGGGCGGCGGCCCGTTGGTTGCCCCCGGCCGCGTAGACCTGGTGACCGAAGCGGCTGTGTCCCAGTAGCAGCCACAGCCCGACCCCGACGGCGATCAGGATGAGCAGCGCGTACGGGAGGATGTTCAGTCCGGGCAGGCCCTCGATGCCGCGCCGGCCCAGTTGCCGGAAGTTGTCCGCCAGCGAACCCCTGGGCGCGCCACCGGAGCAGAGGAACACCGCGCCGTTGAGCACCAGCAGCATGCCCAGCGTGGCGATGAACGACGGGACCCGCAGCCGGGTGGTGACCAGGCCGTTGACCAGCCCGACCAGCACACCCCCGGCCAGCAGCAAAAGGATCAGCCACCAGGTGTTGGCGGGCTCGCCGTCGGAGAGGCGGGCGGCGACCACGACGACCGCGGTGACCAGCGCTCCCACCGACAGGTCGAACTCGCCGGAGATGATCACGTAGACCTGGCCGGCGGCGAGGATGGCCAGCGGGGCCGATCGGCGCAGGAAGTTGACGAACGAGTCGGGCTCGATGAAGACCGGGTTGCGCCAGGTCAGGACCGCGATCACCACCACCAGGATGACCCAGATCGGGGGCACGGCCCGCAGCGCGGTCCAGGCCCGTCGCCCGGCGGCGTCCTTCGGGGGTACGACCGGAGCCGGTTCCTCGGTGATCGTCACAGCCCCGCCTCGTCCCGCTGGGTCCGCAGCGCGTAGAGCGCGACCGCACCGACGATGATGACGCCCCGGATCAGCGTCTTGAGGAAGGCGTTCACCTCGTACTGGTTGAACACCTGGTCGATGACGGCGAGGATCAGCACCCCGGCCAGGGTGCCGGCGACGGTGCCCCGGCCACCGGCGAGTGCCGTACCGCCGACGACCGCGGCGGCGATCGACTCGAGGTCGTACCCGCCGTCGGTGCCGACCCAGGGCGCACCCGAGCGCAGCCGGCTGACCAGGAACAGCCCGGTCAGTACGGCGGTGACGCTGCACAGGACGTGCGCGGTGACGATCACCCGTGCGGACCGTACGCCGGAGAGCCGGGCGGCCTCCTCGCTGCCGCCGACCGCGTAGAGGTGGTAGCCGAACCGGGTGTGCCGCAGCACCCACCACGCGCCGCCGACCACGGCCAGCAGCAGGATCACCGAGACCGGCACCGGCCCGACGGCGTTGTAGCCCAGGCCCTGGAAGGCGCGCGGGACCGACCCGGTGAAGTTGGTGAACAGGGCGTTGAGGATGCCGCTGATCACCAGCGAGGTGCCCAGCGTGGCGATGAACGCGTTCACCTTGAGCCCGGTGATGACCAGGCCGTTGACCAGTCCGATCACGACCCCGAGGGCGAGGGTGACCAGCACCCCGAGGACCATCCTGTCCGGGTCGCCCTGCATCACGAAGGACGCGACCACGGCCGTGACGCCGACGGTGTACGCCACCGACAGGTCCAGCGAGCCGCCGATCAGGACGATGGTCTGGCCGACCGCGACCAGGCCGAGCGCCACCGACCGGACGGCCATGTTCTGGAGGTTGCTGACCGTCATGAAGTCGCCGCCGTCGAGTTCGACCAGCAACCAGGCGACGGCGAAGACACCGCCGAAGACGAGCCACACCGGGGCGCTGGCGAAACCGGTGCGGGGCAGCCCGGTTCGGCCGAGGGCGGGGGAGAGGGTCTGCGCGGTCATCGGGCGGCGCCTTCCGTCGTACCGTCCTGGATGGTGTCCCGGGTCCCGGCCCCGGCGATGGCGGCCACCCGGGCGGCGTCGGCCGCGCCCGTCGGGTCCGGCTCACCGGTGGCGAGCAGCATGATCTCGGCCTCGCTGGAGCCGGGCGGCAGCCAGCCGGCGATGGTGCCGTGTCGCATCACCGCGATCCGGTCGGCCATCCCGATCACCTCGGGCAGTTCGGAGGAGATCATCAGGATCGCCACCCCGCTCGCGGCCAGCTCGCGCATCAGCTCGTGGATGCTCGCCTTGGCGCCGACGTCGATCCCCCGGGTCGGTTCGTCGAAGATCAGTACGGTGGCTCCGGTGGCCAGCCACTTGGCCAGCACCACCTTCTGCTGGTTGCCGCCGGACAGGTAACGAACCTCCCGGTGCGGGGCGCCGCCGCGCAACTGCACCCGGTCCAGCAGGTCCCGCACCCCCACCCCGGTCCCACCGGCGCCGCGTCGGCCGGCGGTCCCCATCGCCCGGATCGCGAGCAGGCTGTTGTCGCGTACGGACAGCGGCAGCACCAGTCCCTCGCTCTTGCGGTCCTCGGTGAGCAGGCCGATGCCGTGGCGGATCGCGTGCCGGGGCGAGCGCAGCGTCCGGGTCCGCCCGCCGATGGTCAGGGTGCCGGCGGTGAGTCGGGTCGCGCCGAACAGGAGCTTCGCCAGCTCGGTACGCCCGGACCCCTCCAGACCGGCCAGGCCGACGATCTCACCGGCCCGCAGTTCCAGGTCGACGTCGTGCAGGATCCCGGCGCCGCCGCCGCGCAGGGTCAACCGGGGTTCCCCGACCTGTTCCGGCGTCGCCCTCGGCGGAAAGTAGTGGTCGAGTTCCCGCCCCACCATGAGCTGTACGAGCCGGCGGGTGTCGACCCGTGCGGTGTCCACCGTGTCGACCCGCCCGGCCGTCCTTGAGGACGGTGATCCGGTCGGTCAGCTCGAAGATCTCCTTGAGCCGGTGCGAGATGTAGAGCACGGTCAGGCCGTTGTCCCGCAGCCGCCGGATGCGCGTGAACAGCGCGTCCACCTCGTGCGGTGAGAGCGCGGCGGTGGGTTCGTCCAGCACCAGGATGCGGGGCTCGAAGGAGAGCGCCTTGGCGATCTCGACCAGTTGCTGCTGGGCCACCGGCAGCCGGCCGACCGGCGTACGCGCTCCGATGACGTCGTCGGCGCCGAGGGTGGCGAGCAGTTCGGTGGCGGCGGTCTCCATCGCGCGCCGGTCGACGCCGAGCCGCCGGCGTGGTTCCCGGCCGAGGAAGATGTTCTCGGCGACGGTCCGTTCGGGCAGCAGGTTGAGTTCCTGGTGCACGATGCTGACGCCTTTTTCCAGGGCCTGCCGGGGGTGGCCGAATTGCACCTCGGTGCCGTCGATCAGTATCCGCCCGCCGTCCGGCTGGTACGCCCCGACGAGGATCTTCATCAATGTCGACTTGCCGGCGCCGTTCTCGCCCATCACGGCGTGGATCTCGCCGTGGCGGCCGTCGAGGTCGACCCGGTCGAGCACGGTCACCCCGAAGAACCGCTTGGTGATACCGGTCATCCGCAGCATGACCTGGTCGGATGCGTTGTCGATCGGCGTTGTGTCTGCGTCCGTCATCCGCGCCACCCCCGCATCCGGCGACCCTTGGCATCGAAGACTAGGCATTGATGACGGTCATGTAAAGCGAAAGTTACGTACTCAGCCGTAAGACTTTTGTACCCGTAGCCAAAAGTTGATGTGATGCTTAAGGAAAGAATGTCCGGTCTATTGGGTATTGATGGTTGTTCATCGAACGATGACGAAGATCAATAACCGGCGGATCCGGGTCCGTCGAGGGGATACCTCGATCGTCGGCTGCTGGACCCTGTGGGGAACGGTCCGTCACAGGGCTGCGCAGCCGTGGATCAACCGGCGCCTGACTGCTCCCACAGAAACGAGCACCGCCCGCCACAGGGTCGTGGCAGGCGGTGCTCGGTCGGGTTCGGGAATCGTCCGGGTGCCCCGTCAGGGGCGGGGCGTCACGCGTCCCGTCGCTTGAGCATGATCGCGGCGGCGGCCAGGGCGACGACGACGTAACCGGCGAAGACCGCGAGTCCCGCCCACGGCCCGAGCATCCCGGCGCTCGGCGTGACCGCCATGAAGGACTCTCCGGCGTGCGACGGCAGGTACGGTCCGACCGCGTCGTTCCAACTGCTCGGCAGCAGCGGGAAGAGACCGGGTACGACCAGCATGGCGCCGAACAGGGCGCCGATCGCGGCGGCGGTGGCCCGCAGCAGCGCGCCCAGGGCCAGGCCGAGCAGGCCGACCCCGGTCAGGTAGACGGCCCCTCCGACGACCGCGCGGAGCACACCGGTGTCGAACAGGCTGACGCCGTGCTCGCCCAGGAGTGCCTGGCCGCCGAAGAACGCCGCGAGCGTGGCGACCAGCATCGCCACCAGGGTGACGCCGCCGAACACGATGGTCTTGCCCCACAGCACCGGCAACCGCCGGGGTACGGCGGCGAGCGTGGCCCGGATCATCCCGGTGGTGTACTCGCCCGCGACCAGGAGCACCCCGATCACGCCGATGATCAACTGTCCGAGCTGCACCCCGCCGAGGCTGGCGCCGACCGGGTCAGCGGTGCTGCCCGCGCCGATGCCCAGCGACTCCCCGCCGATCCGACCGGAGACCACACCGGCGAACAGCAGCCCGAGCGCGATCACCACGCCCATGGTGGCGAGCAGGCTGACCACCGTCGACCGCAGTGACCGGAGCTTGATCCACTCGGAGCGGATGACCCGGGCGAGGGTGACCCGTCCGGTTCGGGGGGTGCGCGTACGGGGGGCGGGGGTGGAGACCAAGCGGGTGGTCTCGAGGGTCGCGGTGCTCATCAGGCCGCCTTTCCGGCGAGTACGGGCTCGGGGGTGGTCGCGGAGTACTCGACCGAGTCGTGGGTCAGCTCCATGAACGCCTCTTCCAGCGAGGCCTGCTGGACCGAGAGTTCGTGCAGGGTCACGCCGGCCAGCGCGGCCCGCTCGCCGATCTGCTCGGTGCTGAGTCCGGAGACCTCCAGTACGCCGCGCTCCGCGCTGCTGATCTCGACGTCCGGGCCGACGAGCAGCTCGCTGAGCCGGTGCGACTGGGGCGAGCGGACGCGTACCCGGGTGGAGGAGGAGAGCTCGCAGAACTTGTCCATCGGCACGTCCGCGATCAGGCGGCCCTTGCCGACCACGACCAGGTGTTCGGCGGTCAACGCCATCTCGCTCATCAGGTGCGAGGAGATGAAGACGGTACGACCCTCGGCGGCCAGGTCCTTGAGCAGGTTGCGGATCCACCGCACGCCCTCGGGGTCGAGCCCGTTGACCGGCTCGTCGAGCAGGATCGTCGCCGGGTCGCCGAGCAGGGCGGAGGCGATGCCGAGGCGCTGCCCCATGCCGAGCGAGAAGCCGCCGGCCCGCTTGCGGGCGACCTCGTGCAGCCCCACCAGGTCGATCACCTCGTCCACCCGGCGCTTGGAAATGCCGGTGGTCGCGGCCATGGCGAGCAGGTGGTGGTACGCGGACCGACCGGTGTGCACGGCCTTGGCCTCCAGCAGCGCGCCGATCTCGTGCAGTGGCGCGGGGTGGTCGGCGTACCGGCGGCCGTTGACGGTGACGCTGCCGGAGGTGGGTGCGTCCAGTCCGACGATCATCCGCATGGTGGTGGACTTGCCCGCACCATTCGGTCCCAGGAAGCCGGTGACGATGCCGGGCCGCACGGTGAAGCTCAGATCGTCGACGGCGACCTTCTCGCCGTACCGCTTGCCCAGGTTCTTCACTTCGATCATGTCGGGTGCTCCTTGTCGGGGCGGTGCCGCACCCAGCGGCGCATGGCAACAACCATCGCCTTTGCTCGGGGTGCGCGTCGTCGTCTGCCCGTAGACACCTGACGTACTACAGAGGTGGTATATCGGAGCGACTACTCAGCGTGGTGGCGGTTCGCTGGGGCGTACCAGACCGCTCTGGTACGCGATCACCACGAGCTGCGCCCGGTCCCGCGCCCCGAGTTTGGTCATTGCCCGGTTGACGTGCGTCTTCGCCGTCAGGGGCGAGAGTACGAGCCGTTCGGCGATGTCGTCGTTGGAGAGCCCGGCGGCGACCAGCATCAGCACCTCGCGCTCACGTTCGGTGAGAAGGTCGAGTTGGGCCGGCACCGTGGCGGCCGAATCCTCCGGTTGGGACAGGAACCGGGCGATCAGGCCCTTCGTGGCCACCGGGGAGAGCAGCGCGTCACCCCGGGCCACCACCCGGATCGCGTCCAGCAGCTCGGCCGGGTCCACCCCCTTGCCGAGGAAACCGCTGGCACCGGCCCGGAGCGCCTGGAGGACGTACTCGTCCACCTCGAAGGTGGTCAGGATCAGCACCCGTACGCCGGACAGGCTCTCGTCCTCGGTGATCTGCCGGGTTGCGCCCAGACCGTCCAGATCCGGCATCCGGATGTCCATCAGGACCACGTCGGCCCGGGTTGTCCGGGCCAGGGCGACGGCCTCCACGCCGGTGGTCGCCTCGCCGACCACCTCCAGATCCGGGGCGGAGTCGACCAGCACCCGGAATCCGGCCCGGATCAGGTTCTGGTCGTCGGCGAGCAGCACCCGGATGGTCATGACGCCTTCTCCTGCCGGGCGGGCAGGACGGCCCGGACCCGGAACCCGCCCGGCACCGGCCCGGCGTGCATGGTGCCGCCGACGGCGGTCACCCGCTCCCGCATGCCGAGCAGGCCGTGCCCGGTCCCCGCAACCGGCTTGGCGGCCGGTTCACCGGGCGGGGCGTCGTTCTCGATCACGATGGTCAGCTCGTCCGGTTGGTACCCGAGTCGTACCTGCGCGGACTCGCCGCCGTGTTTGTGCACGTTCGTCAGGGACTCCTGCACCACCCGGTACGCGGCCAGGTCCACCGCCGGAGCGAGCGGGTACGGCTGACCGGAGAGCCGCCACTTCACCGCGAGCCCGGTCCGGTGGAACGAGTCGACCAACTCCTGGAGCCGGTTCAGGGTGGGCGTCGGCTCGGTCGGAGCGGCGGTGTCATCGGACTGCCGCAGTACGCCCAACACCGTGCCGAGTTCGTCGAGGGCCGCCCTGCCCGCCTGCCGTACGTGCCCGAGCGCCTGCTCGGCCGCCTCCGGGTTGGTACGCAGCACGTGCCCGGCCACCCCGGCCTGCACGTTGATCAGGGCGATGTTGTGCGCCATCACGTCGTGCAGGTCACGGGCGATGCGCAGCCGGTCCTCGGCGACCCGCCGCCGCGCCTCCTCCTCCCGGCTTTGCTCGGCCCGGGTGGCGCGTTCCTCGACCGCGACGATGTAGTCGCGGTGGTTGCGTACGGCGTCACCGACGGCGGTCGCCAGCCCGCTCCAGAGGGCGAGCACGATCTTCTCGGAGTCGAGCCAGGAGCCGTTGGACGAGGAGTAGATGGCACCGGCGACCAGGAGCAGCGCGGTGAAGGTACCGGCGACGACCGCGGTGGCCCGGTTCGTGGTCGCGGCGACGGTGTAGACGGCGATCACGACCGCGAAGGTGGAGAGGTTGCGGGCGGCGCCGAACGCGATCGAGGCCGCGGTGGCGGCGCTGCAGAACGCCAGCACCGGCAGCGGCCAGCGGCGACGCAGCGCGACGGCCGTACAGACCATGGCGCTGAAGGCGATCTCGCCGGCGCTCAGCTCGATCCGGGTGGGGGAGGGGTCCACCAGCGGCTCCCCGATGCTGATCGCGAACAGCCCGACGGCGGCAGCGGCATCAAGGGCGTAAGGGTGGAACCGGGCCGTACGCCGCCACCACCCCATATCCCACATACCGTGACGTTACGTCAATCTCGGGTGACCCTGCCACGCATCCCGGCGGCCCGCGCCGATCACGCCAGGTAACCGCGCATGGCCTCGACGTCGTGCGGCAGACCGTACGCGCCGAGCATCAGGGTGAAGTTGCCGGAAGCGCCTCCGGTCCCGAAACTCCCGGAATCCGGGCAAGCAGCGCGTCGAAGGCCGGGTCGGCCTGGGCGTCGCCGAGCTGCCGCAGCGCCAGGCAGGCGTACCCGGCCAGGTCGCCATCGTGGAACGGGACGCCGGCCCGACGGTCGCTCTGCCCGCCCGACCAGCTCAGCAACTCGGCGGCCACCCGTGGGTCGGCGGCCGGACCGTGCAGCCGGGCGGCGGCGACCGCCGCACCCCAACGCACCACGTCCCTGGGGTCGGCCAGTGCCGCGTCCACGGTCCGGGCCGCGTCGGTGTTGCCGGTGCCGACCAACCCGAGCGCGACCAGGGCGGTTGCCGCCACCTCGGCCTGCGGGTCGCCCGCCGCACCGACCAACGCCGGCACGCTGCCGGGCCCGTCCTCACCGAACCAGCCCAGGGCGTACGCGGTCACGGTGCGCATCTCGGCGGAGTCATCGGCGAGCAGGGTCCGGAACAGCGGTACCCCCACCCGGACCGCGTCGTGGACGGCCAGCTCGATGTATGCGAACAAGCGCTGCTGGTCCTCGTCGGACAGCGATCCGTAGTAGGTGTAGCGACCCTCGTTGTCCTCGTCGTCCGCCAGCTCCGGCGCCGCACCGAGCAGCCGCTCGCCGCCGGCGGCCCGTTGCCGGTACGACGCGATCGGGAAACCTTCGGGGAGCCAGGTCTCGTCGTAACCGATCGCCAGGGAGGTCAGCAGTTCCAGGATGGCGGAGCGCTCCGGGGTGGCCGGGTCGGCCAGCAGCTCCAACAGGAAGGGCACCGCGTAGGCGGTCGCCTCGTACCGGGTGCCCTGGTGGAAGATGTTGCCGTAGAGGTGCCAGCGTGCCTTTTCCCGTACCTCGGGGTCCGGTGAACGCAGGGCGATCAGGTGGTCGGGCACGTCCTCGGCGGAGCCGTACGCGTGCTCCAACTCGTCCCATCGGATCCGGGTCAGTCCTTCCAGCATGGGCGGGAACGTACAACAGGCCACCGACAGGGCCGGTCGGACCTGGACCAGGTCCGACCGGCGCTGCTACGGCTGACGGCCCCCCGTGTGGCCTCAGTCCGCGATCAGTTGCACCGCGGAGACTCCCCGTTGGGTGCTGCGTTCCCGCTGGCGGCGAACGAGATACGTGCCGGGCGCGATACCCGTTCCGCCGTGCTCGGGGTGGATGAGGTACGCCGGCCGTGTGGTCCGGAGCACGCCGATGGCCAGCAGTTGGTTGTCCCGGACGTCGATCGTCCATTCGCACACGCCCGGATCGGCGACAAGCGTGTGCGGGTTGCCGCCGCCCGCGCCGCGCAGCAGTTCCACCCCGCTCGCCGGTACCGGGCGCCACTGTGCCTGTCCGGACACGGTCACGTCGTCCAGGATGTCGAGCGGGATGACGATCAGGTCGCCCTGGGCCTGTAGCCCGTCGACGACCGGGATCGTCACCTGCCGCTCCAGGTGCTCCAGCACGTCCAGACCGATACGCCGGCTGAGGTCGCCAAGGGTCAGGTCGGCTGCGGTCGAATCGGCAGGGTTCACATCAACAAGAATCATGCTCATCACCTCTGAGGTCAGGTACGGCGGAGAAGGGTGGCGTACTGCGTTCCGGACAGCCCGTACGACCAGCCGGCGGCGGCCACCGGGTCGTCGATGTTCGCCGGCACGCTGAGCCCGTAGCGGCGCCGGTGGCCGTCGCGCTCGACCGAGCCGTTGACGGCCAGCAGGACCCGGGCCGGGGCACCCCACACCTGCCGGGGCAGGTCGTAGAGCTGTAGGTCGCAGCCGGGGTTGCCGGGATCGGCCGCGACCGCGACCAGACTGAGCCCGGCCTGGTCGATGTACGTGTCCCAGCCGATACGCTCGATCGCACAACGACGTACCTCGACGTTGCGTTCGGCCAGGATCCGTTCGACCGTCGGCTCGTTGATCACCCACTCCGGCACCGGAGTGCCGTGCCAGACGTACGCGCCGCTCCCGTCGGCGTACCGGATGGCCATCGCCCGAGGGTGGTGGGTACGCGTCTCCCCGTGCCACGCGCCGGGAGCGGCCTCGGTGTGCACCTCGGCGGTTCGCTCGGTGAGTACGCACCGCCCGTCCAGCGGCCACCACCACCCGCAGGACCGGGCGATGGCCGTCCACAGATCGAGTTGGGCGATGTCGTCCGCGCTGAACGTACGCCGGCCCAACCGCTGCCGGACGTCGTAGTGCGCGATCCAGTGGACGTCGTGCTGGCCGTACCAGCCCAGCCCGTTGATCTCCACCGCCTTCGGCGCCAGCGCGGTCCGCAGCGGGACGCGTACCCCGTCGTTCACCGACTGTCGGAGCGAGTCGCGTACGGCCGCGTCAAGCAGATCGTCGAGCCCGACGCCGGACGTCAGTGCCTCCAGCGGCGGTCGCGTCCGGGTGAGCCGTTGTTCCGGTGTCAGCCCCCACCAGTTGTCGGGCGCCGACGGGACTCGCCGATTCATCGAGGTACGGAGTTGGTGGGCGAGGGCGGCGAGTGCGATCGCGACGGCCCAGGGTCGGGCCGTGTCCGGGGGTGCGCCCTCCCACAGTCGGATCGGTGTTCCGCTGCCCGGCAGCAGTTCCGTGGCCTGTTGCGGTGAGTCGACCCAGGTGAAACGCGGTGGTGGCCTGCCGATGAGTCCGTACAGTTCGTCGATTGCCGCTTCTGCCGTGGTGCGGTCGGCTGGTGCGGTCGAGAAACCGTGTCCGGCCCATTCCGTACGCATCGCGGCAGCAGCCTGCCACCGCTCCACGTCCAGGGCCATGTCCCGTGAAATTCCCTTGCGGCGTAGCTGTCGCCGCCGGGTATGCGCGTTCATCGCGCGAGGGCGTCAAAGCCCTTTCTCTCGATCATGCGAGCCATGGTGCCAAGGTTTCGGAGGTCTGGCAAGCACGATTCGACAGCATTCCGATCGTTGGGCTCAGACCGATCTCAACCGACGCCGTACCGGGGGATCGGCAACCCAGCCGAGGAACCGGGCGTCGGCCTGCTCCCGGCTCAGGTCGTCCAGGTCGTCCGCCGCGCGGTCCCGGAAGCGCCCCATCACCTCGACCAGTTGGCGCCGGTTGTGCCGGTAGAGCGTCCACATCCGTCGGCGGAAGACCTGGCACGGCCATTCCTCGTTGTCGTCCCGGCAACGCCAGTCGTCGCCCGGCCGGTGCGGAGCGCCCATCGGATCGTCGATGGTGTCGTGATCGTCGGTCACACCAGTGCTCCCATCCGGTCGGCCAACTCCGTCACCAGTGCCGGCGGTACGCCCCTGGTCTGCCGAAGGATCTCCGTCATCACGCCGTGTGCGACCGGCCGACCCCGGACCTCGATTGGCGCGTGCCGGTCGGCTTCCAAGAGTGCCTCCCCGGCGCGGGTCAGGTCCCCGACCAGGAGGTGACCGCGCGCGACGTCGAGCAGGTGCTGCGCCCGGCGCTCCGGCAGCAGCCGATCGAAGGCCCGCCGGGAAAGTCGAGAGTGGACGGATACCGCCCGCCGACCCTCGCCCAACTCGACCGCTGCTGCCGCGCGGTGCAGCTCGACGTTCGTCGGCCCGAACGACGTCCGGTACCGGTTGTCGTCGGTGCCCAACCTGTCGGCAGCCACCTTCGCCTCCCTGAGCAGTTCTCGTACGCTCGCATCGTCGCCCATGTGGGCCGCCGCCATCGCCCCCTGCAACAGCAGCGACCCGTACACGGAGACCCGGTCGGGATCTGACCAGGTGGCGCCGTTCGGCGCAAGACGGTGCGCCATCACGACGTTCGCCTCGAACGCGGCTCGACTGTCGCCGGCCGCGAGGAGCGCGTTGGCGAACCTGGTCGTCCCGGTGCCGGCCAGCAGCGGATCGTCCGCGCGTTGCGCGAGCGCGATCGACCGTTCGGCGGCCAGCCGAGCCAGGTCGACCGCGCCCAGCTTCCGCGTCACCGACGAGATGACCTGGTAGACCTCCCCGAGCAGGTGCGCGGCGCGTGCAGCACCGTCCCGGGCGTGGCCCGTCTCGGCCGCCTGCGCATCCCGCAGGAGCTTCGGCAGCGCGCTGACCAGGGTTTCGTACCTGGCGTGCTGGAAGGTCAGCCACGCGTGCCCGACCGACCGGCTCAGCTCGTCCAGCAGCGGGCGGCTGTTCGTTCCACCCGACCCGGCGGCCGGGGCGAAGCGGGCGAGGGCCATCCGGACGGGTTCGAGGTCGATCAAGCCAGCCGGCCTGACGCGGGCGGTGTGCGCCGTGCGGTCGAGCAGTGCCTCGACGCCGACCTGTAGGACCGTTGCGAGGTGGTGCAGCGTCGAAAGGCTGTCCAGCCGGCGTTCGCCCCGTTCCACCTTGTCGACCCAGCTCTTGGACTTACCGATCCGGTCGGCGAAAAGCTGCTGGGACATCTTCCGCCGCCCCCGCCAGTAGGCCACCCGCCGACCGACCGGTAACTCCTCCATGCCTCACACCGTGCGGTCGCGCCGGACGCGGCCGGAAACCCCGACCGCGAAGAACTCGCTCGGCAACGCATTGTCCGCCGTACCAAATCGGCCGGCGTTTCGCGGACGTCGCCGGGTGCCGGGGGCCGGCGGAAGGTCCGGGGCCATTTCACGCGGCGGCGGTACGGGCACAGCCGGCTGATCACCGTCGTGGTTCTGCATATCTGTCTCCTCTCCGGAATGGAAGGGGCCGCCCCGCCGCACATACGGGTTGGGGGAAGGCGCGAGGCGGCCCCGCAGTCCCACCCGGGCTTTTGCCGACAGCTCCGAGCAGTTCCGCTAGTGACACTCTGCTGTGGATACGCATACTCTCGGAACCGATCCGCCCGCATCGTCAGGCGATCGCCATTGATCATTGTTGTGATGGGACCAGACTTGAAATCCTGGAGAGGTGTGGAACGCGTGGGAATCTCGCCCTCGGAATATCTGATCCGTGAACTCAGGCGTCGGCGTGTCGCCGCGAACATGACTCAGGTCGCACTGGGCCAGCGGACCTTCTGCTCCGACTCGCAGATCAGCAACATCGAGCAGGGGAAGGCAACGCCCACCGAACAGTTCCTCAAGCTGGCGGACGAGGCGTTGGAGACCGGCGGCTTCTTCATCAACCTCTGGGAGGAACTGGTCCGGGACTACGGCTCGCCCATCTGGCTCCGCGAGTGGCTTGAGTACGAGCGCGAGGCCCTTGCGCTGCGTGGATATCAGCCCGCGTTCGTTCCCGGCCTGCTGCAGACCGAGGCGTACGCGCGAGCGCTGTTCCAGGTAGGTGGCCTGTCGGGCGCCCGACTCGAAGAGAAGGTCGCCGAGCGGATGTCGCGGCAGGCGATTCTGGAGCGGGAGGACCCACCGGAGATCTTCCTGGTCATCGACGAGATGGTGCTCCGCCGCAGGTGTGGGAGCCCCGACGTGATGGCCGAGCAGACAAAACACCTGCTCGCCCAGATCGGGCACCCCAACATCCACCTCAGCGTCATCCCGCTCGACCACGGTCTGTACTCGGGCCTGCAGGGCGGGTTCGTCATCGCCGACCTGCCGAACGGGGCTCGGGCGGGTTACATCGACAACCAACTCGACGCCGACATCGTGGAGCGGCAGGTGGACGTTGCTAGGCTGAGTGTGCGGTGGGACAAGCTGACCAGCGAAGCTCTCCCCGCCAGGCAGACGCTGGACATCGTGAGGGAAGTGGCCCAGACATGGACATGATCGGCGCTCAGTGGCGGAAGTCGACCAGGTCGGGCACGAACGGCGGCGACTGTGTGGAGGTTGCTGACAACCTGCCCGGCCGGGTGTTCGTGCGCGACACCAAGGACCGCGACGGCGGCACCCTGAGTTTCGGCCCGGACGCGTGGCGCGCCTTCGTCATCCTCGCCAAGCGGTCTTGAATCGGCACGGTGGACGTGTCTCCCGTAGAGCGATCACCCGAGCCGATCAGGAGGGCGGCAGCGTCATGGACCTGACCGGTGCCATCTGGCGGAAGTCGACCCGTAGCCCCAACGGCGGCTCGACGTGTGTCGAGGTGGCGAAGAACCTTCCCGGTGTTGTCGGTGTGCGGGACAGCAAGGACCCGACCGGTCCGGCGCTGACCTTCGTCCCGGACGCGTGGCGCGCCTTCGTGACCCTCGCCAAGCGGCCCTGAGCTGGCCGAGCGTGGACGCGTCTGCCGCAGGGTGATCATTCGGACTGATCAGGAAGGCGGTTGCATGATGGACGTGACCGGTGCCGTCTGGCGGAAGTCGACCAGGTCGGGGACGAACGGTGGCGCGTGTGTGGAGGTCGCGGACAACCTGCCCGGCCGGGTGTTGGTACGCGACACCAAGGATCGGGACGGCGGCACCCTGAGTTTCGCCCCGGACGCGTGGCAGGCCTTCGTGCTCCTCGCGAAGCGGTCTTGAACCGGCACTCGTGGACGAGTCTCCCGCAGAGTGATCTGCATGTACCGATCAGAAGGGCGGCAGCGTTATGGATCTGACCGGTGCTATCTGGCGGAAGTCGACCCGTAGCGACAACGGGGGCTCGACGTGTGTCGAGGTGGCGAAGAACCTTCCCGGTGTTGTCGGTGTGCGGGACAGCATGGACCCGACCGGTCCGGCGCTGACCTTCGTCCCGGACGTGTGGCGCGCCTTCGTGACCCTCGCCAAGCACCACTGACTGACTTCGTCCGACGCCCCCACGCCGGCTGTGACGGTTTGCTGCCGCTCCAGGGGCAGTGGACCGCCACAGCGTCAGCGGCGTCGTCCCGATGATCTGGGTGGCCGTCCGGGGAGGTTCGTTAGCGCGCGTCGCGCAGCTTAAGGATGTACGTGGCGGTGAGGGCGACGGCACGGTCGTCGTCATTCGACAGATCCGCGAGCGCACGTGTTGCCGTGGTCCCCGGGATGTCCGCGAGCGCCTGGGTCAGCCGCAAACGTGCGGGCGGTTCCACGGTGTCGGGGGCGAGGCGGTCAACGAGCCTGGTGGCGATCTGGTCCGCCAACGCGGGATCACTTGCCAGCGCGCCCAGCGCGTCGGCCGCGTCGACGTCGTTCGTCTCCGCGACGATCATGTCGACGAGCGTGGGGACCGCGTCGGCCACCCCGCGTGCCCCGAGCGCCAGGGCCGCGTACCTGCGGACCACGAGGTCCGAGTTCGCGAGGGCTTCCCGCAGCAGTACGGTCGCGTCACCGCTCGGGATCTCGGCAATGGACTGGACGGCGCGTTTGCGTACGTCGGCTGCTGGTGCGCCGAGGCCCTGCGCCAGCGGTGCCAAGCCGGCATCGCCCGACTGCGCCAATGCCCATCGGAGGGCTCCGGCGACGTTCGGGTCCGTCTCGTTGAGCACCGCCTCGACCAGTGCCTCCACCGGCACCGGAACCACGGAGGACAGGGCCGCCTGCTGGCGTTTCCCGGCGCTCTCCGACCCCAACGCGTGGAGCAGCGCGACGATCTGGAGGACCTCCTCCCAGCCGGCGGGTTCCGCGGCACCGATCCGTTGGAGTCGGGTGAGCAGCTCCGTCTCAGCCGCAATGCGCTTCCGGGTCTGCCCGATGAGGTCGTCAACCAGGACCGAGGGCGTGAAGCCGGGCTCGTCGAGTGCGCGCCCGACCTCACGCAGCGACAACCCCAGTGACCGCAGGCTCTCGATATGGAAGATCCGGCGGATGTCCTCGCTGGAGTACTCCCGATAGCCGGCGTGGGTACGACCCGTTGGGCGTACCAGGCCCAGCGTGTCGTAATGCCTGAGCATGCGGGCGCTGACCCCGGACCGTCGCGCCACATCACCGATCAACACTGCCTGTCACCCCTCCTGACCGGTCCCACCCAGGGCCATGACGCGCTTCGCCTCATCGATCGCGTACTCGAATCCGGCATCCGGGTCGCGCGACAGCCGTTCCGTGGCGATCGCGTGCTGACGTACCCGAGGGTCGGGATCCGTCATCGCGGCGCGCAGCGTTGGCACGACCATCTCGCCGAGCGCGATCAGCGCCCGGCTCAGGCTCAACTGCGTCTCACGCTTGCCCCGCCCGAGTTGTGTCGCCAGCACTCCGGCCAACTGGGGTTCCTCACCTGCGGGCACGAGTATGACCGCTGCCCGCCAGGCGCTCCGGGCCACCTCGTCGTCGGCGTCGGTCAGCAGCGCCCGGGTCATCGCCGGCCACGCCTGCCGATCCCCGATCTTGGAGAGCGTGTGCAACGCCTGGCTTCGTGCCTGCGTACGCTCCGAGCGGAGTTCGTCGATCAGCTTCGGGACCGTCAGTGCCGCTGATTGGCGGGTGAGTGCCCAGGTGAGCATTTCGCGTACGTAGAACTCGGGCTCGATCGCGCACCGCTCGATGAGCTTGTCGATGAGTTGCGGGTCAGGGGTCGTACCGACCGCCAGCGCTGCCCGCAGCCGTACCGACGAGCTGCTGTGCTCCAGCCCCCGGAGGGCTCGAATCGCATCCGTGTCCTGTTTTGGCATGGTCATCGGGACCACCTCCCTGACCCCAGTCAAGACCTTGTCACTGTGTCAAGGTCAAGCCGGCCGCGCTGTGGAATTGCCCGGCTGTCTCGCATGCGACTCGTGAGGGTGTCGCCACGGGTGGTGACGGTATACATACCTGAGCCGCGTTCGCATTGGAAGGTTGAGCGCGGTAACCCCGAACCGCGCTGACTGAGGAGTTCGCCGTGACCGAGGCAGTTCACACCGTAGTAAAGACGAAGGCGCAGATCATGACGGGCGTACAGAAGGCGATCAACTCCTCCGTGCTGGCGAATGTGGTGGTGGCCAACCCCTGGAACACGCTGAACCAGAACGACCTGGTGACGCAGAGTGGGTACACCGCCTGGGCGCCGAGCCTCGTGGGCCCGGGGGCGCAACTGAAGCCCCTCAGCGCCCAGATCAAGCTCGGGCTGGACCCCGAACTCCGGGGCAAGACCGACCCGGAGATCTACGCCGCCATGGGGCGGGCGTACCTGCGGGTCGGTCAGGAACGCCTTCTCGCGGCGAAGAAGGGGGTGTGCCTGGGGACGTGCGTGGACATCTGTTGCCTGGTGGTGGCACACCTGGGGTCGATGTTCAGGGATTTGTTCAACCCGACCAGCACTATCGAGGTGTGTTTCATGGCCACCCCGGGGGAGGCGTCTCACGCACTGGTCGTGGTGGACCGGGCGCAGGGCAGTGCGTTGGGTGACCATTCGACCTGGGGTCCGGACGCCTTTGTCATCGACCAGTGGTACGCGCTCCAGCGCAACTCGGCGCCGGGATCCCAGGCCGTCAAGAACCTCGATCCGCACGGCGACTTCTACGACCCGGGTTTCATCCCGTTCCTTACCGTGAGCAGGCTCCACAAGCCCGTTGTCCTGGCGAGGAAGGGCATCTTCACCGCCCAGGACTTCATCTCCTGAGGAGGTACGCCCGGCTGACCGCTGCCGGTACGGATCAGGTCCGGCTTCTCGTCCATCCGTCCGGCTGGAACAGTGCCCCGTCCTCCGGTCGGCTGTCGTCGAACAGGGGACCCTCCGGACCGTCCACCCGTACGCCGTCGACGTAGACGCCGCGACCGTGCGGGGCAGGGCCGGTGGTGTAGCGCCAGCGCAGCTCGGTGACCCCGCCGGGCAACCGTGCCGACGCCTGCAACCACTGCCGGCCCTCGAAGCCCGAGAACGCCCCGTCTGTCTGCCAGGGGTGGCCGTCCGGCCGCAGTGAGAGCGGAACCCGGCGCCAGGTCGCGCCGCCGTCGGAGGACGCCTCCACCGCACCGAGGTCGGTGTCGGCGGTGTCGTACCAGAGGTCGAAGGAAAGGCCGGCGCCGCCGTCGGGTACGACGAGCGGGATCGTCAGCGTGGCATTCGTGTTGCTGGCGGTCCCGGCGAACCAGTCGGTTTCGCCCCGCACGAGGCGTACGGGCAGGGCGAGCGCGAGGTCGGTGCCGACGGCGGCCCGCGCCTGGTTGTTGCTGCCCCAGATGCGGCTCGGGTGCACCCGGTTGGTCAGCAGGATGGCGAACGAGTGCGCCAGCGGGTCGATGACGATCGAGGTGCCGGTGAATCCGGTGTGTCCGGCCGTCACCGGTGAGCTGAGCGCACCCATGTAACGGCGCTGCTCCAGCTCGAAGCCGAGGCCGTGCGCGTGGCCCGGGAACATCTGGTTGTAGTTGGTGAACAACTCGCGTACCGACTCCTGGGAGAGGATCCGGGTGCCCTCGTAGTCCCCGCCGTTGAGCAGGGTCTGGGCCAGCACCGCCAGGTCGTACGCGGTGGAGAAGACCCCGGCGTGACCGGACACCCCGCCGAGGCAGTACGCGTTCTCGTCGTGCACGCTGCCCCGGACGAGGCCCCGACCGATCGACCGCTGGTATTCCTCGGCGGCGATCCGGGGCTTGAGCGACGCGGGCGGGTTGAACATCGTCTCGGTCATGCCGAGCGGCACGGTGATCTGTTCCGCGATCACCCGGTCGAGGGTCTGTCCGGTGACCGTCGCGATCACCTGTCCCAGGGTCATCATGTTCATGTCGCTGTAGAGGAAGATCGTGTTCGGCGGCGCGATCGGCTTCACCGCGTAGACGGCCGCCCAGCGTTCGTCGTTGTTCGCGTACGCGCACAGCGACGGGTCCGGGTCGGCGGGCAGCCCGGACGTGTGGGTGAGCAGGTTGAGAATCGTGATGGTGGCCTTGCCGTTCGCCGCGAACGCCGGGATGTACTGCGCGACCGGGGTGTTCAGGCCGATCCGGCCCGCCTGGACGAGCTGCACCGCCGCGATCGCGGTGAACAGCTTGGTCATCGAGGCCACGTCGAAGATGGTGTTCGCCTGCATCGCGATCCACTGGTCCCGTGGCAGCTCGGTCGGGGTGTCGTCGGCGTAACGCAGGGCGTACCCCGCGACGTCGTGGGCCACGATCACGCCCTGGTGCGCGGCCAGCGCGACCGCGCCGGCATATTCCGGGTACGTCGGGGACGGTTGCAGGTAGCTGTTGATGTCGACGGCGATCTGGTCGATCCACCGGGGGTCGAGTCCCACCTGTTCGGCGGTGCCGTAGTGCAGCGTCTGCGCCGGGTGGGAGAACCGGATGTCGGTGCTGTTGACCGTCGGCGGAATGCTGGTGACCGAGGGCGGTACGACCCTGAAGGCCGGTGGTACGTCCGCGACCTGCGGCGGCACGTCCGTGACCTCGGGCGCCACATCCGTGGCCACCGGCGGCACGTCGGTGATCAGGGGCGGCGCGTCCGCGAGGGCGGGCGGCACGTCCACTCGCGCGGGTGCGATGCCGGTGACCGCCGGTGGCACCTCGGTGGACGAGGCTGTCCCGGTCGGCGCGGCGACGGCGGTCAGGGTGGCGGCGGTGAAGAGGGCCGCAACGGCGCGCAACGTACGTCCGAGAATCATCGACTGCCTCCGCGTCGCGGTAGCTGAGTACCTCCCCGCCTCGGTCGTACTCGTGACGGTCGGTGACGGTTCGTGACGCAGAGCCTATACATGGCAAACGGTGCAACCCGGCCATTTGCCGAAGGTTGCTCACATCAGGTCGGACTCGTCCCCGGCCGGTTCTCTCTGGTCCGCTGTCGCCAGGATGCGGGCCCGGCGGGACGGTGAGCCCCGGCGTACGTCAGGCGGCCAGAGTCGTTGCCGTCGGCGCGTGTTCCGGCCGGTGCGGGGAGTCGGGTTCGCCGAGCGCCTCGGGTGTGAGCCAGCCCCGGTGGGCCGCGATCGCACCGAGCGCACAGCGGTTCGGCGCCCCCACCCGATCCATCAGGCGGCGCAACTGGCGCTGCATGGTCCGTACGGCGACGAAGAGGTCCGCGGCGATCTGTTCGTCGCTGTAGTCGGCGATGATCAGGTGGACGATCCGGCGCTCGCGGTCGCTGATCGGGCCGCGGTCGTCCGGCATGGCAACCTCCCCGTAGGTCATCATGTCTGCCTGTCGGTGGTTTGTTGGTCACCGACCGCCGATGCCTAGATCATCGATTGTGATGTTTCGTCCGTCAAGCGGCCTGACATTCTGGCGTCAACGTGTCGATCCACCCTTCCGGTCCGCCGACCCCGTCCCTAGGCTCCACGCTCGGGCGCCCGCGACCGGTGGACGCCGATGCAGACATGTCCTGGAGGCGATGTCCATGCGGGGGCGAAAGTTCAGTCTGAGCCGGATGCTCGGTACGTCCACTGTGCTGGCCGGTCTGTTGCTCGGTCTGGTGGCGGCACCGGCCTCGGCCGGATCCGCGGCATCCCCGGCCGGCGCCGACGAGGCGGCACGCGCCCGGGCCACCGGCGCGTCGGTGGAGATCGTCGGATGGCGTACGGCCACCCAGCGGGTCTACGCCAACCCGGACGGGACCCGGCGAGCGGTGTTCTCGCTGCCCACCGGCGACGCCGCGGCACTCAGCCAGAACTGGTCGGGTTCGGCGAGTTGGACCTCGGTGAGCAGCCAGTACCCGAACCAGCCGTACTGGTTGGACAGTGTGGCTCGGGTCGGTTACCTCTCCGACGCCGGCTCGACCGGGGTGTGGCGCTCGCTGTTCCAGTTCGACACGGCGACGTTGCAGGGGAAGGTCATCGAGAACGCCACCTTCCAGATCCTCCTCAACCACTCCTGGTCGTGCCAGCCCACCCCGGTGCAGCTCTGGCAGACCTCCCCGATCAGCCCGTCGACGACCTGGAGCACCCAGGGGCCCTGGGTGGCGCAGCTCGGCCAGGTCAGCGCATCCGCGTACAGCGGGTGTGGGCAGTCGCCGCGGAACGTGGCGTTCGGCGGCGCCGCCCTGCGTAACCTGATCCAGGAGGGCGCGTCCGCGTCCAGTACCACCGCCACCGTCGGGCTGCGCGCCGCGAGCGAGACCAACCAGACCCAGTGGAAGCGGTTCACCCCCGCGAACACCTCGCTCACGGTCGTCTACTCCGACCCGCTGCCGCCGGTGGAGCCCACCCACCTGTCCTAGGCTCCAACAGGAGATCCGTCCGGACCTGTGGTGACGCGGGTCCTGCTCGTGGGGGTTTTGTTCGTGGGAGTGTGCAGCCACCGTCGGGTCCCAGCGGATGCGGCGGTGGCTGCCGCCCACGAAGAAGACGGATCTGGCGAGCAAGACCCCGGACGGGAGGAGTCCGTCGTGACACGCTCGACGTCGTTCCTGCGTGAGTGCCTGCTCCGGGCCGGGATGCGCGAGGTCGTCACGGTGGAGCCGGCGACGGGCGGGCTCGCGGCGCTCGCGGGCATAGCCACCCGCCGGGACGCGCCGCCGGTGTTCGTCAAGGCCCTCACCGACGCGCCCGCCGACGATGTCTTCGTCGCGGAGGCCGAAGGGCTGGCCGCCCTGCGTGAGCTCGGCGGCGTGGCGACACCCGAAGTGATCCTGGCGAACCGGGAACTGCTGGTGTTGTCGGTGCTGCGGCCGAGGCCGCGCAGCGAGATCTTCTGGGAGCAGTTCGCGCACCTGCTCGCCCGCCTGCACACGAGCACGACCCACCCTCGCTTCGGATGGCACCGCGACAACTGGCTGGGCCGCCGCCGTCAGACCAATACCTGGAATGACGACGGCTTTGCCTTCTTCGCGCAGCACCGGCTGCTTCGATGGCTCGGGCAGCCGCGCGTCGAGGCGGCACTCAACCGCGGGGACCGAGCGGCGCTGGAGCGGCTGTGTCACCGGCTGCCCGACCTGCTGCCGGATCGGCCGGCCTGTCTGACGCACGGTGACCTGTGGGCACAGAACATCCTGGCCACCGCGGACGGGCAGCCCGCGCTGATCGACCCGGCGGTGTCCTACATGTGGGCCGAGGTCGACCTCGCCCATGTGTGGTCCACCTCGCCCCCGCCCGAGGCGCACCGGTTCTTCGACGTCTATGCAGACCTGACCTCGCTTGATGCCGACTGGCGGGCCCGCATGCCGATTGTCCAGCTTCGACAACACCTCGCCGTGCTGGCCCAGTTCGACGACGACTGGGGCGCGGGTGACCAGATCCGTGCGACCCTTGCCCCGTTCCGCACACGAGCCTGACCGGAGGCCCGACGGCTGGGCGCAGCCCGTACGACGTGTTGCGCGGGCCGTGGCATCGTGCCGCCACGGCCCGTGCACCGTCGGCCCACCTCGGCTACGCCCACGGCCCGCACTTCTGTCTCGGGGCGGCGCTGGCCCGGACCCAGACCGAGGTCGCGCTCACCCGGCTGCTGGACCGCTTTCCCGACCTCGCGCTCGCCGACACACCTACCGGATCCGGCCGGCTGCCCGATCCGGGCACCTGGCGCCTCGCGGCCCTACCCGTGACCCTCTGAACCGCGGATCCGGGACGCGCTCCGGGCGTCACGCCCGGGGCCACCGGATCGGGGCGACACTGCTTATGATCTTCGCCATGCCCGCCGCCCCACCCCTGGCCGTCACCGCGGATCCGGCCGCCGCCTACCCCGAACTGCCCCGCCTCCGTACCGCCCTGCAAAGCCGGGACTGGGACGGCGTGACCGCGATCCTCGCCGACCAGGAAACGGCGGGACGTACCCGGCTGATCCGTTTCGCGGGAGAGTCCGAGACGGCCGACCAACTGTCCCGGGAGCGGCTCGGCGCCGACCCGGCCGACACCCTCGCCGCCGGTCTGCTGGGCTCGCGGCTGATCGAGCAGGCATGGAAGGTACGCACCGGGGCACGTGCACAGAACGTCAGCCGGCTCCAGTTCATCTGCTTCCACGAGATCCTCCGCGAAGCCGAACAGGTGCTCATCGACGCCGCCGCGTACGACCCGAGCGACGCGGCGATCTGGACCCAGCGCCTGATCACCGCCCGAGGGCTGGAACTGGGCAAGTCGGAAGCCCGCCGCCGGTACGACCGGCTCGCCGAGCACGACCCGCACCACCTGCCCGCACAGTCCCAACTCCTCCAGCAGCTCGCTCCGAAGTGGAGCGGCACGCTGGAGGAGATGCACGGCTTCGCCCGTACGGAGATGCTCGCCGCGCCGGAAGGGGCACCGAACGCGGTCCTCGTCCTGGAGGCGCACATCGAACACGCGCTGCTGGAGCTGAAGGGCGACGAACGGGCCCGCTACTTCCGCAAGCCCGAGGTACGCGAACAGGTGCAGGAGGCGGCCGCCCGGTCGATCCTGCATCCGGCGTACCGAAGGACGGTCGGCTGGGTCGCGGTGGAGAACACCTTCGCCTTCATGCTCACGATGATGGACGACTACGTGTCGGCCGCCCGGCTCTTCGCCGGGCTCGGACCGCTGGCCAGCGAAACACCGTGGGCCTACCTCGGCAACCCGGTGGATCTGTTCACGCAGTTCCGTGACCGGGCGATCAAGAAGGGTGGCGCGCGATGATCCGCCAGATCGAGGTCGACGGCGTACCGACCCTGCTCGCCGGAACCACCGGTCCGATGCACGCGGGGCTGATGTTCCGGGTCGGGCAGGCCGACGAGACGCTCGCCCGTCGGGGCATCACCCACCTGCTGGAACACCTGGTGCTCTTCCCGGTCGGCACCGCGGACTACCACTACAACGGGGCCACCGGCAGCGTCATCACGTACTTCCACATGCAGGGGTCGGCCGCCGACATCACCGCCTTCCTGGTCGGGGTCTGCCGGTCCCTGCGGGACCTCGCCACCGACCGGCTGGAAACCGAGAAGACCATCCTGCGTACGGAGTGGAGCAGCCGGAACGGTTCGGCGACCGACCAGATGTCGCTGTGGCGGCACGGCGCCCGTGACTACGGCCTGCTCAGCTACCCCGAGTGGGGGCTGTCCGGGCTGTCCGCCGACGACCTGCGGGACTGGGTGGCCCGGTACTTCACCCGGGAGAACGCGGTGCTCTGGATCGCCGGCGACGACGTGCCGCCGGGCCTGACGCTCGACCTGCCGTCGGGACAGCGGCAGACCGTACCGGTGGCGTCCTCGGCGCTGCCGGTCACCCCGGCCTTCTTCCACGGTTCGTCGCGGGCGACCGCGTGGGACGCGGTGGTGCCGAGGACCGCCGCCGCCACCGTGTTCACCGGCGTACTCGAACGGGAACTGTTCCGCAGCCTGCGCCAGCGCAGCGGGCTGTCCTACACGGCGGCGGCGAACTACGACCCGCGCGGCGACGGGTTCGCCGTCATCACCGCGATCGCCGACGCCCTGCCGGAGAAGCAGGACGCGGTGCTCGGCGGCTTCGTGGACGTCCTGGCGAAGCTGCGGGTGGGGCGGATCGACGAGGCCGACGTGACCGCCGTGGTCGGCAAGTCCACCGAGTCGCTCGCCACCGGTGAGGCCGACGCCGCACGTCTGCCCGGAGCCGCGTTCAACCTGCTCACCGGCCACCCGTTGCATTCCGGTGACGAGCTGGTGCGGGAGCTGAAGGCGGTGACGGTCGACCAGGTGCACGAGGTGACCGGGATCGCGCTCGGCTCGGCGCTGCTGATGACACCGCACGGGCGTACCGCCGACTGGGCCGGCTTCACCGCCGCGCCGACCGGCTCCGAGGAGGCGGTACGCGGCACGACGTACCAGGGGTTGGGCAACGTGTCGTCGCGGCTCGTGGTGGGGGAGTCGGGGGTCAGCCTGGTGCCGACGGAGGGCGAGCCGGACACCGTACGGTTCGACGAGTGCGCGGTGCTGCTGGCCTGGCCGGACGGCGGACGTCAGCTCATCGGCACCGACGCGATCGCGGTCCGGATCGAGCCCACCCTGTACCGGGGCGCGGAGGCGCTGGACATCGACGACCGGGTGCCGGCGGAGCTGCGGGTCGACCTGCCCGCCCGTGACCCGGAGCAGATCCCCCGACCGGGAACGGCGGCGTCTTCGACCGGTGCCGTGTCGGCCGGCGGGCGGGTCACCGCCAACCGGCTCCAGGCCGGTGCCCTCGGGCTGGTCACCCTGGTGGTCGGGGCGGTGGCGCTGGGGGTCACCATCGCGATGATCGTCGGGGCGATGGAGTTCCGGCTGCTCCCGGCGATCGGCGCCTGGATCATCACCGGCTACCTCGGTCGCATCTTCCTCGCGAAATGGCAGGGACGGCAGGACTAGACGGGTTGGGTGGCCCTGCCACTCCCAGGAAAACCGGGACTCAGTCACCCGCGTCCACGAGGGCGCACAGTCGAGGAGCACACGGGCCGACCCCAGTAGCGCGGACACCGAGCTGGTCGCTACTGGGGTCGATAGCCTGAATGTACTTTTCGACGCGAAAGAGGCGACATGACCCGCACTGCCACCGGAGGCGTCTTCACCGGCATCGACGGCTTCACCGTCAGCCGGATGGGTTACGGGGCCATGCAACTGGCCGGACCCCACGTCTTCGGTCCCCCGAAGGACCGCGACCAGGCGATCGCCGTACTGCGCGAGGCGGTGGAACTCGGGGTCACCCACATCGACACCGCCGACTTCTACGGTCCGGTGGTCGTCAACGAAATCATCCGGGAAGCCCTCCACCCGTACCCGGCCGACCTGCGGATCGTCACCAAGGTCGGTTCCCGCCGGGGCGCGGACGGCTCCTGGATCCCATCGCTGGGTCCCGAGGACCTCAAGGCCCAGGTACGGGAGAACCTCCAGCACCTCGGCCTGGACGTCCTCGACGTGGTCAACCTGCGGGTGGGCTCGGCGGAGGGCACCTCCGACGAACCCCTCGCCGAGCAGTTCGGTGCCCTGGCCGAGTTGCGCCAGGAAGGCTTGATCCGTCACCTCGGGCTCAGCGGCGTCACCCCGGGGCAGCTCACCGAGGCGCAGGCGATCGCGCCGGTGGTCACCGTGCAGAACCTCTACAACCTGGCCCGGCGCCAGGATGACGACCTGCTCGACCGGTGCGCCGCGGAGAGCATCGCCTTCGCCTCGTTCTTCCCGCTCGGCGGCTTCACCCCGTTGCAGCACGACACGCTCGTCGACGTCGCCGCCCGGCTGGGAGTCTCCGAGCAGCAGGTCGCGCTCGCGTGGCTGCTCCAACGGTCGCCCGCGATGGTCCTCATCCCCGGCACCTCGTCCCTGGCCCACCTGCGGGAGAACATCGCCGCGGCCGACCTGGAGCTGTCGGCCGACGCGGTCGCGGAACTCGACACCATCGGCCGGTAGCTGGCGACTCACTCCGCCGGCTGGCTCCGGCCGGCGGAGTGATCCGTACGTCGGACGAAGACCTCGATCCCGTCGAGCACCCGCTCCAGGCCGAACTCGAAGGCCCCGTTCGGGTCGTACGCGCCCTGGTTCGCCTCGCCCGCGGCGCTGCCGACCGCGCTCGCGACCGGGTACCTGTCCGGGTCGAGGACCTGCTCCAGCAGCGGGGCCTGGGCGGCCCACCACTGCTCGTCGGTCATCCCCGTCCGGCGTTCGACCTGGGCCGCCTCCACCGTGCCCCGGGCCGCACCGGCGACGTACCCGAGCAGCAGGGTGAGCACCGAGTCCATCTCCACCTCGGTCAGCCCGATACCGGACAGCGCCCGCAGCTCGTAGTCGTACTTGGCGATCAGGTGCGGGCCCATCGGGGGGCGCTGGACGGCGACCTCGAGCATCCACGGGTGTCGCTGGTAGGTGGTCAGGTTCTCCCTGGCGATGTGTTCGAGGCGGGTCCGCCAGTCCAGGTCACCCTCGTCCGGCCGGTCCATCCGCCCCAGCACCGCGTCGAGCATGACGTCGACCAGTTCGGCCTTGCTCGGCACGTACGTGTAGAGCGACATCACCCCGACGCCGAGCCGCTCGGCGAGCTTGCGCATGGACAGGGCGGCGAGGCCCTCGGCGTCGGCCAGCTCGATCGCCGTGTCGACGATCCGGTCGACGGTCAGCCCGGAGCGGGGCGCCGGCTTCTCCGGTCCGCGCCAGAGCAGGGCCATGCTCCGGGCCGGGTCTCCGCTGCCGGTGTACTCGGTGGTCATGGTCGCTCCCGGGGACGCTCGCGATTCGGGTTGGCACTCGCCAACCGTACGGTGTACGGTCTGCTCCGTACGCCGTACGATCTTAAGGGGTCCGGATGGTAGTGGCAGCGGCAGCCGTACAGGTCGAGGGTCTGGTCAAGCGCTACGGTGGGCGCCCCGCACTCGACGGATTCGACCTCTCCGTACAACCCGGCACGGTGCACGGCCTGCTCGGGCCGAACGGCTCCGGCAAGACCACCGCCGTACGCATCCTCACCACACTGCTCCGACCCGACGCCGGCCGGGCCCTGGTCGCCGGCTACGACGTCGTACGCGACCCGGTCGCGGTACGCACCCAGATCGGGTTGGTCGGCCAGCACGCCGCGGTGGACGAGATCCTCGGCGGCCGGCAGAACCTGGTCATGTTCGGCCGGCTCTACCACCTGCCCGTGGCCACCGCCCGGCGCCGGGCCGACGAACTGCTCGCCCGGTTCGGTCTCGCCGACACCGGCGACAAACCCGTCGGCCGCTACTCCGGCGGCATGCGCCGGCGGCTCGACCTCGCCGCGAGCCTGATCCTCGCCCCACCGGTACTCTTCCTCGACGAACCGACCACCGGCCTCGACCCGCGCAGCCGTGCCGAGGTCTGGGACGCCGTCCGGGGCCTGGTCGCGGGCGGCACCACGGTCCTGCTCACCACCCAGTACCTGGACGAGGCCGACCAGCTCGCCGACCGGATCTCGGTGATCGACCACGGCCGGAGCATCGCCGAGGGCAGCAGCGACCAGCTCAAGTCGCGGCTCGGCGGGGACCGGATCGACGTGGTGGTCACCGACGGCGCCCAACTACCCGTGGCCGCCTCGGTGATCGCCGGGATCACCGGCGCCGAGCCCGAGGTCGACCCGGACACCCGGCGGATCAGCGCACCCGTCGCGGACCGGGTCCCCGCGCTCACCGCCGTCGTCCGGGGACTCGATGCCGCCGGGGTCGACGCCGAGGACATCTCGCTGCGCCGCCCCACCCTCGACGAGGTTTTCCTGCACCTGACCGGGCGGCCGGCCACCGCCGATGACAGTGGCACCGCCGCCTCCGACAACCAGAAGGTGACCGCGTGACGACCCTCGCCCCACCCCCGCCCCGGTCGGTGCTCGGCCGGCTGCGCTGGGCCGTCGCCGACGGCTGGACGATCACCCATCGGGACCTCTCCCACTGGGCCCGGCAGCCGTGGCAGATCGTCATCGCGCTGCTCTTCCCGGTGCTGACCGTGCTGATGTTCGGCTACCTGCTCGGGGGCGGCATGACCGTGCCGGGCGGCGGCGACTACCGGGAGTTCCTGCTACCCGGGATGTTCGCCCTGACCATGGTCTTCGGGCTGGAGACGACGTTCGCCGCGGTCGCCACCGACGCTGCCAGGGGCGTCACCGACCGGTTCCGGTCGATGCCGATGGCACCGTCGGCGGTGGTGGTCGGTCGCGGCACCGCCGACCTGCTCAACTCGGTCGTCGGCCTGGCCCTGATGATCGGCTGCGGGCTCGCCGTCGGCTGGTCCTGGCACCAGGGCCCGGTACGGGCGGCAGCCGCGATCGGGCTGCTCCTGCTGCTGCGCTTCGCGCTGCTCTGGGTCGGGATCTGGCTCGGCCTGCTGGCCAAGGGCCCGGAGGCGCTGGTTGCCGTACAGATCCTGGTGTGGCCACTGGGGTTCCTGTCCAACACCTTCGCCGCGCCGCAGACCATGCCGGGCTGGCTCGGTGCGATCGCCGAGTGGAACCCGCTCTCCTCGACCGTCGCCGCGACCCGGGAGCTGTTCGGCAACCCCGGGTGGGGTGGTGACTCCTGGATCGCCCAGCACGCCCTGCTGATGGCGGTGCTCTGGCCTACCCTGCTGATCGTGGTCTTCTTCCCCCTCGCCGTACGCCGTTACCGCAGGCTGGGCGCGTGACCGGCGGGCTGGTCGCGGCGGGCGATCCCACCGGGGAGGGGCCGCGGGTCGAGCTGACGCGGTGCGCCGTCCTGTTCGAGCCGGCCGATCCGCCCCGCGCCGGGACGGTGGCCTTCTGGACCGCCGAGGGTGCACCGGAGCCGGTGGGCGAGCCGGGCAAGCTCACCGTCCTCACCCCGGATCCGGCCGACCCGACGGCGGTCACCACCCGTACGGTCGAGGCCCGCCGGCTGCCCGTACGCGACGCCCTGCCGCTGCTCGTACGGGCCCGCCGCGACGACGGTACGGCCCACCCGGCGGCGGTGTTCTGGGGTGCCGCCGCCGACGAGGCCCTGCACCTGGTCGGCCGGGGGCGGCTGCTGCCGGGCATCTCCCCGGACGGGTTCGACGCCTGGCGGATCGGCCCGTTCGACGAGTCCGACCTGGAGCGGGTCGCCGCACTCGGGGCCGCGATGCCGGCCACCGCGCGGGCGATCCCGCTGCCCGAGCACGACCCGCCCCGGCTCCCCGACGCCGTGACGCTGGTACGCCGGTTCCTCGACGCGGTCGCCGACACCCTGCCCCGGCGCCCCGACGCCACCGGCCCCTACGCCGCCGACGCACCACAACCCGCCGCGGAACTGCGCGACTGGGCCGGGGAGATCGCCGCGGTGGACACCGGGATCCGGCTGTCGCTGCGGATCGAGGCCGATCCGGACGACGTCGGCACCCAGCCGCTGCGGGCGGTGCTCCAGGTCGCCGACCGGGGCGACCCCGGCTCGCTGGTCGACGCCCGTACGCTCTGGGCGCCGACGGGCGGGGCGGGATCGTGGGCGGGCCGGTCGGACAGTGCCCGTACCGACACCAGCCTGGCCGTACGCCGCGCCGGGCGGGTGTTCCCGCCGCTGGGGCGCCTGCTCGACGACGCGGTGCCGGACACCCTCGTACTCGACGACGACGAGGTCACCGACCTGCTCGGTGGCGGCGCCGCCCGGTTGGCGGCGGCCGGGGTGGCGGTGCACTGGCCCCGGGAACTGGTCGCCGAGTTGAGCACCACCGCGCTGCTCGGCGGCGGCCGGGACCTGCCGGCCGGCAGCGGCGGGCTGTTCGGCGACGGCCGGCTGCTGGAGTTCAACTGGCAGGTGGCCCTCGGCGGGACCCCGCTGAGCGCGGCGGAGATGGACCAGCTCGTCGAGGCGCACCGGCCGATCGCCCGGCTGCGCGGTCGGTGGGTCCTGGTCGACCCGGAGACCGTACGCCGGGCCCGGCAACGGGTCCTGCCTGCGCTGAGCCCGGTCGCCGCCCTCGGCGCCGCGCTGACCGGCACGGTCGAGATCGACGGGCGGTCGGTGCGGGTCGGCTCGACCGGCTGGCTGGAGGACCTGCGGCGGCGCATCGTCGACGCCGACGGCGGCTCCGAGCCGCTGCCCGCACCCGCCGGACTGGCCGCGACCCTGCGCGACTACCAGCTTCGCGGTCTGCGCTGGCTGATCCGGATGACCTCGCTCGGCCTGGGCGCCTGCCTCGCCGACGACATGGGACTCGGCAAGACCATCACGCTGATCGCCCTGCACCTGCACCGCAGCCGGGATCCGGAGACCGCCGGGCCGACCCTGGTCGTCTGCCCGGCCTCGCTGCTCGGCAACTGGGAACGCGAGATCCGCCGGTTCGCCCCCGGTGTGCCCGTACGCCGGTTCCACGGGACCGGTCGGGATCTGGACCCGGCCGACGGGTTCACCCTCACCACGTACGGCACCATGCGGCTGGACGCCGCCCGGCTGGCCGGTCAGCGCTGGGGGATGGTCGTCGCCGACGAAGCGCAGCACGTCAAGAACCCGACGTCGGACACCGCCAAGGCGTTGCGGACCATCAATACCGGGGCCAGGGTGGCGCTGAGCGGCACACCGGTGGAGAACAACCTGACCGAGCTGTGGGCGATCCTCGACTGGACCACGCCGGGGCTGCTCGGCCCGCTGCCCGCGTTCCGGGAGCGATGGGTGCGCCCGGACGGGGCGGCCGACCTCGACCGGCTCGCCCGGCTGGTCGGCCCGTTCCTGCTGCGCCGGCGCAAGACGGATCCGGGGATCGCCCCGGAGCTGCCGGCAAAGACCGAGACCGACCGGCCGGTGACCCTGACACCGGAGCAGGCAGGGCTCTACGAGGCGGTGGTCCGGGAGACCCTGGAGCAGATCCGGCTCAGCACCGGGATGGCCCGTCGGGGTCTGGTGCTGGCGCTGCTGACCGCGTTGAAGCAGATCTGCAACCATCCGGCGCAGTACCTGGCCGAGGAGGAGCCCCGGCTGCGCGGCAGGTCCGGCAAGCTGGAACTGCTCGACGAGCTGCTCGACACGATCCTCGCCGGTGGGGGAGCGGCCCTGGTCTTCACCCAGTACGTGGCCATGGCCCGGCTGCTCGAACGGCACCTCACCGGGCGCGGGATCACCACCCGGCTGTTGCACGGCGGCACCCCGGTCCACCGGCGCGAGGAGTTGGTGGAGCGGTTCCAGGCCGGCGAGGTCCCGGTGTTCCTGCTCTCGCTGAAGGCCGCCGGGACAGGGCTCAACCTGACCCGCGCCGACCATGTGATCCACTACGACCGCTGGTGGAACCCGGCGGTCGAGGACCAGGCCACCGACCGGGCGTACCGGATCGGGCAGACCCGGCCGGTGCAGGTGCACCGGCTGATCGCCGAGGGCACGGTGGAGGACCTGATCGCCCGGACCATCGCCGACAAGCGCGGGCTGGCCGACGCGGTCCTGGCCGGTGGCGCGGCGGCGCTGACCGAGTTGACCGACGACGAACTGGCCGAACTGGTGACCCTGCGGGAGACGGCATGACCGACGGCGGCAGTGGCGGCGGCGAGGTGCTGGGCTTTCCGGCGTTCCCGAAGGGGTTGCGCCGGATCCCGCGCTTCGCCCGGTCGTGGTGGGGACGGGCCTGGCTGACCGCGATGGAGGAGACCGCGCTGGACAGCATCCAGCTCCGCAAGGGGCGGCGGTTCGCGTACGGGGGACACGTCGGTTCGATCACGGTGAGCCCGGGGCGGCTCGCCGCCACCGTGTACGACGACGCCGGTGGCTCGTACCGGACGGTGGTGGAGGTGGAGCGGCTCACCGGCCCGGAGTGGGAGCGGCTGCTCGGGGCGATCACGGCGAAGGCGGGTCACCTCGCCGCCCTGCTCGACGGGGACGTCCCGCAGGAACTGGTCGACGCGGCACACGACGTCGACGTACGGCTGCTGCCCGGGATCGGTGACCTGCAACCGCACTGCTCCTGCCCGGACTGGGAGTTCCCGTGCCGGCACGCGGCGGCGCTCTGTTACCAGTCGGCGTGGCTGATCGACGCGGATCCGTTCGTGCTGCTGCTCCTGCGCGGTCGGGGCGCCGCCGAGCTGCTCGGGGACCTGCGACGGCAGCCATCGAGCCCGGTGCCGGGGTTCGGGGCGGGACCGGTCGGGGTCGCCGCGACGGAGGCGTTCGCGCTGCCGGTGGCCGCGCTGCCGCCCGTACCGCCGGGTCTGCCGGAGCTGGACCTCGACGGACTGTTGCCGGCGGTGGTGGCCGGGCCGGGGGTGGAGCCGGGGTCGCTGCGGCGGCTCGTCGCCGACGCGGCGCACCGGGCGCGGGCACTGGGCGGCCGGACTTCCGGTACGGCCGGCTGATCCTCGGCGGTGTGCCCGTCTGAGCGCAAATGTCAGTTGACATTGATGGTGATAGATCGACAAGTAGCACTGTCCAATGTGGTGACTCGCGACCGGATCGATGAAAAAGTGTGGCCAGCCATTGAAGGTCATCGCTTGCCGTTCGATCCGGAAAAGCCCTGATCAGATGGGCTCTCGGGCCGATCGGTCGTCCCCGAGGAGGCACTGTCCATGTACGACAGTCAGCACGTCGGATCCGGCAACGGACCGGCCCCGCACGACGCTCGACCCGTCCGTAGCCGGTGGCGTTCAGCCGCGTCCGTGGTCCTGGGCGTCGCGCTGGTGGCCGGCGGTCTGGCCGCCCCCGGTGTCGCCTCCGGCGCCGATCCCGGCCGGGTCGCGGGACCGGCGCCACTGCTCGCCGCGACCGGCACCGCCATCCCCGGCAGTTACATCGTGGTGCTGAACGGGAAACCCGGCACCGCCGACGCCGCACGGGCCGGGTCCGCGGTCTCCCGGGCCGCCGCCCTGGGCGTCGCGATCGAGCACCGGTACGACGCCGCCCTGAACGGCTTCTCCGCCCGGCTCACCCCGACTCAGATCGCCGCCCTGCGCGACGACCCCTCGGTGGCCTACCTGGCACCGGACCAGCGGGTCGGCATCGACGTCGCGCAGACTCCCGCCACCTGGGGCATCGACCGGATCGACCAACGCAATCTCCCGCTGGACAACACCTACAACTACGACCAGACCGGCGCCGGCGTCACCGCGTACGTCATCGACACCGGGATCCGGCCCACCCACACCCAGTTCGGCGGTCGGGTCTTCCCCGGTTACACCGCCATCGCCGACGGCAACGGCACCAACGACTGCAACGGTCACGGCACCCACGTCGCCGGCACCATCGGCTCCACCACGTACGGGGTGGCCAAGGCGGTACGCCTGGTCCCCGTACGGGTCCTCGACTGCGGCGGGGGCGGGAGCTTCGCCAGCGTCATCGCCGGGATCAACTGGGTCACCGCCAACCACTCGGGTCCCTCGGTGGCGAACATGAGCCTCGGCGGTGGGGCGTACCAGCCGATCGACGACGCGGTCACCAACTCGATCAACTCCGGGGTCACGTACGTGCTCGCCGCCGGCAACAACAACGGCAACGCCTGCGCCCTCTCCCCGGCCCGTACCCCCACCGCGATCACGGTCGGCGCCAGCACCAGCGCCGACAGCCGGGACACCACGTACTCCAACTGGGGTCCCTGCCTCGACCTGTTCGCCCCCGGCACCGCGATCACCTCGGCCTGGCCCTCGTCGGACACCGGCACCAACACGATCAGCGGCACCTCGATGGCGAGCCCGCACGTGGCCGGCGCCGCCGCGCTCTACCTGGCCACCAACCCGACCGCCACCCCGGCCACGGTGACCGCGGCGATCCTCGGCCGGGCCACCCCCAACGTGCTGTCGAACGTCGGGACCGGCTCACCCAACCTGCTCCTGTACACCGGAACCGTGCCGGTGACGCACGCCGGCATGACCTGGCGGGTGCTGGAGCAGCGCGCCGACAACGTGGTACGGGTCGGCGCCGACGAACTGACCAACGCCTACCTCGGCGACACCCCGGCCACCGCGTCCCTGCCGCTGCTCTGCCTGCTGGGGACCGGTGCCCCGGTCCCGGCCGGCATCGTGCCGAACCAGTACGCCGGCTGGTCCAGCGGCAGCGTGCAGATCACCGCCCCGGTGCTCGGTTCGCAGCTCACCAGCCTGGCGGCGGCGAACGCGGTCTGCGCGACGAGCTTCGGTGCCGGCTGGCGGATGGCTGAGTTCCACGACGGGGTCTACAGCGCCGGTCGGTTCACGCTCCGCAGCGGGTGGAGCTTCTGGGCCAACGGCACCCCGGCGGCCAACACCCGGTTCTGGGCCCACATCAACGACCAGCCCGCCAACCCGTGGAGCTGACCGGACCGTCCTGAACACCACCGGCCGCCGTCCCCCGTGCAGTCGCGGGAGGCGGCGGCCGGTGCCGTCGCAGAGTTGGGAAGCGATCAGGAGACGCTGATCGCCCCGTTGCCGGACCGTACGCAGGCCACCGTGCGGTTGACCGTGGCGGCTGCCCCGGTCAGGCACTGACCGAGGACCGCGTGTCCGGCGGCGTTCGGGTGCCACGACTCCTGGCAGGTCTGGAAGTACGACACACAGCTGTTCGCGATCCGCTGAATGGCGATCTTGTCGTACCCGGAGAGGCTCTGCAGGAAGACGCCGGTCGGCCCGTCCTGGAGCCGGATCGGGGTGGCGAGCGTACCGGCCGGGCTGTTCGCCGCCTCGCAGAGCCGGGCGCCGTCGAAGGCCCGCTGGACGTTGAGGTACACCAGGTCGTCGCCGGGGAACTCGGCCCGCATCGTGTTGTGCACCGACTGGACCAGCGAGCCGAGGTTGCCGGAGAAGAGGTGACCGGCGGCGAGGCTGGCGCGGTGGATCGGGCAGCCGGCCGCGTACCGTTCCGCGCCGAGGTCACGGAACTTGTCCCGGCTGTCGTCGCGGCCGTCCTCCTCGTGGAACCTGGACTCCAGGTCGAACGGGAGCGGGTTGGTGTAGTCCTGGAAGACGACCCGGTGCTGGCCGTCGGGGTCGATCTGGTCGAGGGTGCTGAGCAGTTGCCGTACGGCGGTGGTCGTCTCGGCGGTGGCGGCGCTGACCTGTGCCGGGGTGGCCAGGTCACCGGAGCTGCACGGGGCCTGCTCGACCGGGCCACCGAGGTAGGCCCAGAACTCCCACCAGCCGGTCCAGGCGTCGGCGACGAACCGGTTGGCGCACTTCGACGCGACGTCGCCGAAGGTGAAGGAGCTGTTGTTCGAGCCGAGTCCGATCAGGACCAGGTCGATGTCGTGGGTCTGCGCGACCGCGCGGAGCTGGTCGAGCTGCGAGGCGACGGTACGGCCCTTCGCCCGGTTGACCGAGGCGGTGGCGATGTCGTACGGCTGGCCGCCGGAGCAGGCGAGGTTGAACCGGCTCTGGATGCCGGGCAGGTTCGCCTGGTTGAGCGAGGCGTTGGCGGACCGGTGACAGAAGAACGCGTTGTTGTTCGGCGCCGACCAGCCCGGAAAGCCCTGGGCCACGCCGTTGACGTCGACCACCGGGGTGTACGCCCCGGCGCCCTCGCCGCTGATGAAACTGTCGCCGAGCGCCACCGCGGCGGTCGGTAGGGCCGCGACCTCCGCGACCGGTCTGGCTGCCGCGCCGGATCGGGCCGTGGTGGTGGCCGACAGCGCATCGACCGAGCTCAGGGTCGCGACGAGGGCGACCACGAGCGCGGTACGACGGAACATGGACATGTGTTGTCCTCCCTGCTGGCTCGCAGAATGCGAGATATCTTCGCGACCGCGATCAGACCACGCCTGGCGCCCGCCGTCAACGATCGATCCACGTGGTTCTGTCGGTGATCCGACCGGATCCGGGCAATTCCGATCGGTCAAGTGTGAAATTGGCCTGGTCGGACCAGTGGAGACCGATGGCGGGGATTCTCGGCGCCGTACTCGGTACGGGTGGTGGACGGTGGTCGGGAGGCGGGTGCCGGCGTCCCTCGCGGACGGATCGTTTCCGCCATCGACCGAGGTGGGGCGGTGTCCGACCGGCACGTCCGGGTGCGTCGATCAGCCGGTCGGAACCGGCACAGTGGACCCGGTCGCCGGCTTGTCGGGGTCGGCGGGCGACCGCTCACCCGACGCAGTCGATCACTGTCGGTGGTTACGTTATCGCGCATCGCTGAACCGGCCGGGGCTGTTGTTGCTGGTCGACACCTAATCGTCTACTTGACATGAACTTGGATCGGCTTCTACCTTCGACTTAGTGTCAGTCTGACGAAAATGGTCGGGTGATCGACCGCCAACCGCTCCGTCGTCCGGCACGACCTCGCAACGCCAGCTCCACGACGCAGGTCCGGCAAGCCTCCCGGCACAATCGACAGTCGATGGATGGACGTCATGACGAATCCAGAACTCCCGCACCAGGCGACCGGTTCCGACCAGTTCCGGGCCGCACCCGCCCCACCCGGCGCCTACCCCGACGGATCCACCAACGGTGGCCCGGCACCCGTGCACCGTGTCTCCAGCGCCACCCGGCACCTCAGCGCCGGTGCGTACCTCGACGACCGCTTCCGTCGGGCGAGCCTGAACCAGGTCTACCACCAGGTCAGGCGACTGGTCGCACCGTCGTACGGTTACGACGTCATCACCGTCCTCGATCACTGCCTGCGCGCGGCGAAGATGGCGAACATCCGCGACGCGATCATCGTCGGCCTGCTGGTCATCTCCTTCTGTGCCGCACCGTTCGCCGCGCTCGCCGCGCTGAACGTGCTGCTCTTCATCCACCTGGGGGTCGCGACCTGGCGGGTCCTGCGCAAGACCGCGGTGGAGATGCAGAGCGACAAACCGTCCAGCGGCCTGGCCGTCCTCGGTCGGATCCTCACGCTGTTCCTTCAGTACACGATCGCCACGATCGCGCTGTTTCTGCTCAGCCTCCCCTTCATCGTCTCCGCCCTCTCCGCCGGCGAGGACCTGGAGGAGATCTACGCCGCCAACACCGTCCTGACCCTGGGCGTTTTAGTCCTGTTGCCCCTGCTGATCGCGGTGCCGGTCGCCATGAGCGCGTGGCGGCAGTGGCACCTCGACCGGCTCGCGCCGGGGCAGCCGATCGCCACCACCGCGCCGTCGCCGCGCTTCGACGAGATCCACCGTCAGGGCGGCGGGAACGTCGTCATCTACGCCGGATACTGGCCGTTCATCGGCTCGGGCAACATCCTGAAGTCCTGGGGCTTCGCCCAGCGGCTGGTCCGCGGCGCCGACCCGCTCGGCCGGCACCGGCCGGAGGCCGAACGGGAGTTCGAGCAGCCACCGTTCAAGGCACAGGACATCATCGCGCACGTACGCGACCACCTGCGGGGCCTGATCGGGACCGCCAACCCGGAACAGCAACTGCCGGGGCTCACCGTCTCCGACCGGGTGTTCCTCGCCGGAACGGAGGCCAGTCGGCTGGTTCCGTACCTGCCGCAGGAACAGGTCGACCAGGTCGTCCGGTACCCGACGGCGCCGGCCCGGCACTACCTGGTCTGCCAGGTGGTCTCCTGGCACGGTGAGCTGGTCACCACCGTGTACGTCCACTTCGCCGTGCAGGGCAAGTCGCTCTACACCGAACTGACCTCGATGGCCCTGCCACCCTGCAACGAGCGGTACCGGATCATCGACCAGGTGGACGGCACCGGACCGACCGCCTACCTCAAGGGAATCCTCGGCGGCATCGTCGGGAGTCCGCTGACCGTCGCGCTGGCCCCGCTCAACCTGCTCCGCGCCGGATACGACGGCGTGGTCGCCTCGTTCGCCCGGTCGAGCGCGTCCGCCGCTGGTGAGTTGGCCCTGGGCTACGACTACGGGGCCCAGTCCAGCGTCCGGGAGATGGGCACCGCACCGGACGCCCGCAACCACACCCAGAGCCAGGACATCGTGAAGTACCAGCGGGTCATCGAGCGCCGGGTCCTGGCCGCCATCCTCGACTTCCTCCAGAGTCGGGGCGTGGACACCAGCGAGTACCGGCAGCGGGCGATGACCCTGCTCAGCGCCGGTGCGGTGGTCACCGGCAGCGGCAGCATCAACGTGTACGGCGACGCGATCGGGACCCAGCAGCAGGAGGGAGCCGCACCGGCGCCCGTACCCGGCGCGGGTGCCTGATGGGAGGGGAGACGGAGGACCGCGACGGCACCCGCAACATCGGGGCGCTGGTCACCGGATCGGGCAGTATCACCGTCGGTGGTTCCGCCGTCGGCAACCAGACGATCCACCATGAGCCGGAACCGCCCCGGCATCGGGCCGCCGGCCGTGGCCGGGAAGACCGGGGAGGTGGCGGGCAGCGGGCCGACATCGGCATCCTCACCGTCCTGCCGGAGGAGATGTCGGCGGTGGTCGACGTGCTGGGCCGGATGACGGACTACACGTCGTACCAGATGTTCGGCGGGGCGCAGGTGCACGAGGCGTCGGTCCGTACCGACCACGGCACCCTCCGTACGGTCGCCATGCAGACCCTGCAACACGGCCCCCGGTCCGCCGCCCTCGCCTACCGCGACCTGCGCCAGCACTACCGGCCGCCGATCGTCCTGCTGGTCGGCATCGCCGGTGGGATCAGGTCGAGGCTGGACATCGGCGACGTGGTGATCTCCGACGAGGTGATCTACTACGACGCCCGGAAGGAGACACCGACCGGGATCCTGCGGCGGGGACAGGCGCAGACGATCGCGCCGGTCCTGCTGCACCGGCTCAACGAGTTCTTCGTACGGCACCGGGGAACCGTCAAACTCGAGCCGGACGAGCACTTCCGGATCCACCGTGGTCCGGTCGGATCCGGCGACGCGGTGATCACTGATGCCGACTCGGATATCCGGATCTACCTGGAGCGGTTCAACGAACGGACGCTCGCGGTGGAGACCGAGGCGGGCGGTGTGGCCCAGGCGTTCTACGAGGAGATCAACGTCGACCAGACGCTGCGCGGGTGGCTGACCATCCGGGGCATCTCGGATCTGGCCGACCGGAACAAGGGACACGAGCATCACGACCTCGCCGCCCGGCACGCCGCGGCGGTGATGGAACGGCTGCTGCCGTACCTCTGGTTGACCGGGGCCGGGCAGTGAGGCCGGCCGGCGGTCCGCGACCGGGACGGGAGGAGTTGCGTACGCCCGCCCGCAGGTCGTGGTGGTTTCGACTGGCGGGTCGGGAGTTGGAGGCGTACCTCACCGCGAGCCTGGCGTTGGCCGTCGGCCTGCTCAGCCTTCTCGACGTGGCGAGCCCGGCGATCGTCTCGGCCGCCACCCTGTCCATCCTCGGTCTGATCGTCTTCGACCTGTTGACCGGCCGCCGGCGGATGCGCCGGCTCGACTCCGCGATCCGGGACCTGGCGAAGTCGTTGGGCAGGGTGGGCCTGACCGAGTCCGTCGACCGGTTGATCACCGCCGCCGGCCCGGGAACCGTGTTGCGGATCGACGACGCGGAGGACATCCGCCTGGTCGGGGTCACCCTGAGCCGGACCATCCGCAGCCACCTGCACGACCTGGAGCGGCGACTGGCGGCCGGGGCGTCGATCCGGGTCGCCATCCTCGACCCGGACGGCCCCGGCCCTCGCGAGGCGGCCCGCCGCAACGCCGTACCGGACAACGCGCGGGTCTTCGAACACCGGTTGCAACCGACCATCGACCTGTTGCAGCATCTGGCCGCCGGCCTCGACGTGACCGGCCGGCTGGAGGTGCGTTTCCTCCAGTTCGTCCCGGCGTTCGGCCTGACCCTGGTCGACCCGGCGAAGGTGGACGGCCGGATCTCCGTCGACATCTACTCCCACCGGCCGGCCGGCCCGGAGGCGGTGATCACCCTCAACGCCGGTCGCGATCCGATCTGGTACCGCCATTTTGCCAGCGAGTTCGACCTGATCTGGGCCAGTGGGCAGCCGGCGCCGATCAGCGGCGGGCCGCGCGGGATCGGCACGGGCCCGGCATGACCGCCGCCGCCGGACCGCGCCGGTCGAGCGGTCGGGCCGGTCCGATCCGGGCGAACCGGGGTCCGTCCCACCCGCCGGCCGCGAACCGCCTGACGGGTACGGGCGGACTCTATGGTTACCCTCGCACTGTGCCTGCCCGTCCACCGAGCCCGTTCCGGATCGCCATCGACCTGGTCATCCTGACCATCCGTCAGGGCCGGTTGCACGTTCTGCTGATCGAGCGGGGCAAGGAGCCGTTCATGGGCCAACCAGCCCTGCCGGGCGGGTTCGTCCGGGCGGGTGAGGATCTCGACGACACCGCCGTACGCGAACTCGCCGAGGAGACCGGGATTGACGGTCGGCGGCTCTACCTGGAGCAGGTGCGTACCTACGGGCACCCGGACCGGGACCCGCGCGGGCGGATCGCGTCGGTCGCGTACCTGGCGATCGCACCGGACCTGCCGACACCGGTCGCCGGCACGGACGCCGCGACGGCCCGGTGGGCGCCGGTCGACGACGATCTGCTCAGCCCCGGCCGGCTCGCCTTCGACCACCATGTGCTGCTGCGCGACGCCACCGACCGGGCCCGCGCCAAACTGGAGTACTCGCCCCTGGCCACCGAGTTCTGCCAGGAACTGTTCACCATCAGCGACCTGCGCGCGGTCTACGAGGCGGTCTGGGGCGTACGGCTCGACCCGCGCAACTTCCATCGCAAGGTCACCGGGGTCGACGACTTCGTGGTGGCCACAAAGGAGCGGCGAATTCCGCCGACGGGTCGGCCGGCGGTGCTGTACCGGCGCGGGGAGGCCCCCCTGCTGCATCCGGCGATGCTCCGGCCCGGGCGGGACAGCGGTGTCCGCGACGCTTGACCTCAATCAATGTTGAGGTCGGAGACTGTCCTCTCCACGAGGAGAGGATGTGTGGCGATGAGAGCAGCCGCGTTCACCGAGTTCGGCGGCCCGGAGGTGCTCCGGTTGATGGAACTGGAGACCCCGCAGGCGGGCACCGGCCAGGTACGGGTCCGGATAAAGGCGGCCGGAGTGCAGCCGTACGACTGCGCGGTCCGTGCCGGTTGGACCCCGCCCGGTACCGGGCGGGGTTTCCCCCGGGTGCCCGGCAACGAGTTCGCCGGGATCGTGGACCAGGTCGGGCCGGAGGTGACCGGGGTGACCGTCGGCGCCGAGGTGCTCGGCTTCGGCCAGCTCAACTGCTACGCCGAACAGCTGGTCATCCCCGCCGACCAGATCACGCCCAAGCCGGAGTCCCTGCCCTGGACGGTCGCGGGTGGCTTCACCGCCGGTGCGCAGACCGCCCACATCGCCCTCCAGACCCTGGGCGTGGGTCCCGGGGATGTGCTGCTCGTTCACGGGGCGGCCGGCGCGGTCGGTACCGTGGCGGTGCAACTCGCCCAACTGTGGGGCGCCACCGTCATCGGCACCGCCCGCGAGGAGAACCACGACTACCTGCGCGGGCTCGGCGCCACCCCCGTCGCGTACGGGGACGGTCTGGCCGACCGGGTCCGGGCCCTCGCGCCCGGCGGTGTCTCGGCGGCGCTCGACGGGGCCGGCGGCGACGCGCTGCGGGTCTCGCTGGAACTGGTGCCCGACCGCAAGCGGATCCTCACCCTGGTCGAGCACGACCAGGCGGAACCGCTCGGCATCCTGCTCACCCCCGCCCTGCGCTCCGCCGCCCGGCTCGCCGAACTGGTCGACCTGCACCACCGCAACCTGCTCCGCCTACACATCCGCGAAACCTTCCCCCTCTCCCGCGCCGCCGACGCCCACCGCGCCATGGAAACCGGCCACGGCCGAGGCAAGATCGTCATCACCATCCCCTGAGCTGGACCCCTCCTGTAGAGAAAGAGTGGCCATCCAGCTCGGAATAGCCACTCTTTCTCTACAGCAGCCGCATGCGCGGGAAGCGCGGGAAGCGCGGGTCAGCGGGCCAGGGCGACGGGGGAGGGGTGGAGGGTGACGCGGACGGGGGTGCCGGGGGTGAACTCGGTCAGGCGGGAGCTGGAGACCTGGGCGACCACCAGGGTGTCGTCCGGCATCGTCACCGTTACCCGGCTGATCGGGCCGAGGAAGCTGGCCGCGAGTACGCGCCCGCTGCCGTCCGGATGGGCGACCACGTCGACCGCCTCCGGGCGGACCAGCGCGGTCACCGGCACGGTCTTGTCCGACGGTGCGTCGGCCGGCTCCACCAGCGGCAGGGTGGCGCCGAGCACCTCCACCGTGTCGGCGTTGACCCGGCCGGGCAGCCGGTTGCTGAGGCCGACGAAGTCGGCCACGAACGCGCTCGCCGGACGCAGGTAGATCTCCGCCGGCGGCCCCAACTGCTCCAGCCGTCCGCCGCGCATCACCCCGACCCGGTCGGCCACCGCCAGGGCCTCCTCCTGGTCGTGGGTGACGAACAGGGTGGTGGTGCCGACCTCGATCTGGATCCGGCGGATCTCGTCGCGCAACTGGACCCGGACCTTGGCGTCGAGCGCCGACAGCGGCTCGTCGAGCAGCAGCACCCGGGGCTGGATGGCGAGCGCGCGGGCGAGCGCCACCCGCTGTTGCTGACCACCGGAGAGCTGGTGCGGGTACTTGTCGGCGTGACCGCCGATGCCGACCAGGTCGAGCATGTCGCCGGCCCGCTCCCGCCGGGCGGCGGCGGGTCGGCCGCGCAGGCGCAGCCCGAACTCCACGTTCTCCCGCGCGGTCAGGTGCGGGAACAGGCTGTACGCCTGGAAGACCATCCCCATGTCGCGCCGGTTCACCGGCCGGTTCGTGATGTCCTCGCCGTCGACCAGGACCCGCCCCGAGTCGGCCTCCTCCAGCCCGGCGAGGACCCGCAGCGCGGTGGTCTTGCCGCAGCCGGACGGGCCGAGGAGCGCGACCAGCTCACCGGGGGCGAGTTCCAGGTCGAGCCCGTCCAGGGCGGAGGTGTTGCCGAACCGGCGGTGCAGCGATTCGAGTCGTACCGTGACGCCCTGCCGGGCGCCGTCGCGCTCGCCGGGCGCGGCGGCGACGCTGGTGGTACCGGTCACCGTGTCTCCTTCGGGGAAGTCCGGCGTCGGCCGCCGCCGACGAGGGACAAGAGCATCAGTAGGACAAATGCGAGCACCAGCGCGGTCAGCGAGACCGCGACCGACATCGTGGCGCTGCTCTTGCCGAGCAGGTTGATCGCGACCTGGAGGTTGCTGCGGTTGAGCAGGGACGCGATGGTGAACTCGCCCAGTACCAGCGCGACGGTGAGGAACGCGGCCGACAGCACCGCCGAGCGGATGTTCGGCAGCACCACCCGCCAGATCACCGTCGCCCAGCTCGCCCCGAGACTCCGGGACGCCTCGGCCAGGGTCCGTACGTCGATCGCGGACAGTCCCGCGTCGATCGACCGGTACGCGTACGGGAGCACCAGAATCGTGTACGCGAACGTGAGCGTGAGCGCCGAACCGCCGAGGAAGTAGGTGACCCACGCGTACACCGGGGCGAGCCCGACCACCAGCACGATCGCCGGGATGGTCAGCGGCAGCAGGCAGAGGAACTCCACCAGCCGGCGCATCCGGGGCAGGCGTAGCCGTACCCAGACGACGGTCGGCACCAGGAGCAGCAGGGTGAGCGCGACGGTGAGCAGCACCAGCCCGAACGAGTTCACGACACCGGTCGCCAGATCCGGGTAGGTCTCGCCGAGCTGACCCCAGTCGACCAGCAGCTTCCAGGTCTCCAGGGTGTACGTGCCGTTCGGGCCACGGGTGGTGAACTCCAGCATCGCCACCAGCGGCAGCAGGAAGAAGATGCCGAGCAGGGTGACGATCGTCCAGCGGAAGGCCCGCTGGCGTCGGGCGCGGCGTCGGGTCACCCCAGCCATCGCGAACTCCTTCGCTGTAGCACCGCGTAGAGCCACATCACCAGCGCGACCACCACGATCATGCCGAGGGCCATGGCCTTGCCCAGGTTCTGCTGGCCGAGGATCACCTCGCTGGTCAGGGCGCCCCGGATCTGCAGCGGGATGATCGGGCTGCCCTGGCTGACCAGCGCCGCGGCGGTCGCGTACGCCGAGAAGGCGTTGGCGAACAGCAGCAGCGTCGAGCCGAGGAACGGCGGGGCGAGCAGCGGCATCGCCACCATTCGCCAGTACTGCCAGGTCGACCCGCCCAGGCTCTCCGCCGCCTCCCGCCACTGTGGACGAATGCCATCGAGCGCGGGCAGGAACACGATCACCATCAGCGGCACCTGGAAGTAGGTGTAGACCAGCAGCAGGCCGGGCAGCTCGAACAGCCACACCCCGTGGGCGTAGATGTCGACGCCGAGATGGTCCCGGAGGAACACCGTCACGAACCCGCTCAGCCCGATGGTGGCGACGAACGCGAACGCGAGGGTCACCCCGCCGAACTGGGCGAGGACACCGGACGCCGAGGTGACGACCCGGCGCAGGACGCCGTCCGGCTTCGCGGTGACCAACGCGTACGCGAGCAGCCCGCCGAGGACCGCGCCGATCGCGGCGGTGACGGCGGAGAGCAGGATGCTGCGCCCGAACGCCTCCATGATGTATGAGGTACCGATCGCCGACAGGTTGTCGAGGGTGAAGCCGCCGCCGTCGCCGGTGAACGCGCCGATCACCACCACCAGGGTGGGGATCGCCAGGAACAGCACGATGAATGCGAAGAACGGTACGACGCCGAGCAGGTCACGGCCCGGCAGGCTGATCCGGCGCCGGGCGGCCGGGGCGGGCCGGACCCCGGGCGCGGGCGCCACGGGGTCCGGGTGGGGCGTAACGACGGTCATCGTCGGTCAGCCCACTGCCTTCGCCCAGTTGGCCGCCAGGCTCTCCTTGGCCTTAGCGGTCTGCGGGTCGGTCAGGAACACCGGCTCGCCGCTGGTGACGGGGAGCTTGCCGTACGCGGCCTGGTCGAGGGTGCCGGCCTTGACCATTGCATCGGCCCGTACCGGACGCGCGCCACCGCCGAGCCACAGGTTCTGGCCCTCGTCGGAGTAGAGGAACTCCTGCCACAGCCGGGCTGCGGCCGGGTGCGGGGCGTCCTTGCTGATCGCCTGCACGTAGTAGGAGCCGACAACCGCGTTCGACGGTACGACGGTCTTCCAGTCGAGCTTGCCCTGGAGCTTGGCGCCCTGGGCGACGTTCAGGTAGTCCCAGTCGATGACGACCGGCGTCTGGCCCGACTCGACAGTGGTCGAGGTCGGGTCGACCGGCAGGAAGTTGCCGGCCTTCTTGAGCTGGCCGAAGAAGTCGATGCCCTTGCTGACGTCGTCGGCCGAGCCACCGTTGCCCAGGGCCGCCATGACCACGCCGCTGAACGCCGCGCCGGCCTGGGTCGGGTCGCCGTTGAGCGCCACCTTGCCCTTGAACTCCGGCTTGAGCAGGTCCGCCACGCTCTGCGGCGCCGGGACCTTGCTCGCGTCGTAGCCGATCGACATGTAGCCGCCGTAGTCGTTGACCCAGGTGCCGTTGGCGTCCTTGAGCGCCGCCGGCACGTCGTCCCAGGTCGCCACCTTGTACGGGGCGAACATCGAGGTGTTGGCCGACGCCACCGCGCCGCTGAGGTCGAACACGTCCGGGGCGCCGTCCTGGCCCTTGAGCTGGTTCGCGGCGTTGATCTCGTCCTGGCTGGACGCGTCCGGCTGAGCGGAGTTGACCTTGATGCCGTACTTCGCGTTGAACGCCTTGATGATCTCGCCGTAGTTGGCCCAGTCCGGCGGCAGCGCGATCACGTTGAGCTGCCCCTCCTTCTTGGCGGCCTCGACGAGCTTGTCGAGCCCACCGAGGTCGCTCACGCTCACGGCCTTGGCCGCGTCGCTGTTCGACGCGGCGCTTTCCTTCTCCGGGGGCGCACAGGCGGTAATGGCAAGCGCCGCGCTGGACGCCGCCAGTAGCGCAACTGTTCGGGCAACCGAGATTCGCACACTTCCTCCTTCTACGCCGGTTCGGCGTTCGGCCAGCACGGACTGCGCCTTTTCGGCAGTTGTACGCTCATGACTGGCCCCGAACATCATGCCCGGCCGCAATCGGTTGACCACCGTGCCAAATCAAAGCCCCGATGAACGTACGGCGCTGTCCAGTGGAACGATCGGCGCTGGAGTGGTGGTTGTGCGAGGTATCGGCACCGTGTCGGCCGACTGACCGGAATCACCGCCGGTCGCAGAGGGGGTCGCCGGGCCGGTCGGGCACCATTATCTTGTCCCGGCACCCGCCGTGCAATGGTCTACGAATACGATCGAATTCGCGGGCACTGATTCGACGGCATTCGGTGAGCTATTCCTGCGACGTGTCCCCGGCATTCGGCGGCCAGAACGGCCACTCCTCGAACGCGCGGCAGCGGCCGTCGTCGGCGAAACGCAGGATCCACAGATCGCGGAATTCCTGGTTTGTCGGCTCGCCGTAGTGCACCTCGGCGCGTACGACCGCGGTGTCACCGTCGACCGCGACCACCTCACTGGTCATCCGGAACGCCTCGTCCGGCCCCTCGCGCTCGGCCTCCCACATCCGGGCGATGGCGGGCAGCCCCAGCACCGGTTGCCGGTACGGCCCCTGCAGGTAACTCGCGTCGGTGGTGAAGATCGTGGCCAGCGGGTCGGTCCCCGGCGTACGCCACGCCCGCTCGTACGCCGCAACCCAGTCGGTCACCCGCTCCCGATCCATGACCGGCAGTTTGCCAGGTGGCCGGTCACCCGCACCGGCGACAGGCGGAAGTGGGCGGCTACCGGCGTCGGACGAGGCGACCGCGCAGCACGACCGCCCGAGGCGAGTCCAGTTGGGCGAGGTCGGCCCGCGGATCCTCGTCGTAGACCACGACGTCCGCGGGCGCTCCGGCAACGAGGCCGTCGAGCCCGAGGTAGGACCGGGCGGTCCAGGACGCCGCACCAACCGCGACGTGCGGTCGTACGCCTGCGGCGACCAGCGCGCGGACCTCGTCGGCGATGCGGCCGTGCGGTCGCGAGTCGGTCCCGGCGAGTACGGTCACTCCGGCCTCGGCAGCCGCTGCCACCAGCGCCGCGTGCGCACCCGCGCCGTCCATGTACCAACGCCGCCACGCGCTGTCCGGTCGGGTACGCAGCTTTTCCAGGGAGTTCGTGATGACCCTGAGGGTGGGCGTCAGGGCGGTGCCCTGCGCGGCCATCCGGTCCAGCAGTCCCGGATCCAGGCACATGCCGTGCTCCACCGTGTCCACCCCGGCGGCGACGGCGGCAGCGCCCCCGGCCGCCTGTTGCGAGTGCACCGCGACCCGCCCTCCGACGGCGTGCACCGCGTGCACGACCGCGCGCATCACCTCCACCGGGACCGGTTCGTGCTCCGGGGCCCAGTCGCCGACGAGCTTCGCCCAGCCGGTACGGGCGGCCTGCGCGGCGGCGACCCGTGGCAGGTCGGCGTGGTCGGCGCGCTCGCCCCAGCCGTCGAAGAACTGACCGTGCTGGGCGAGCCATGGTCCCGCGTGCACCGCGCGAGGCAGATCCCGGTCCTGGCCGAACCACGGTGGAGGATCCCCGGCCAGTCCGGGCGAACGGATCATGGTGACGCCGGTGCGGCTGTGTTCCAGCAGGTCGGCCCGGAGCAGGTCCTCGTCCAGGGGCTGGCCCGGCACCTCCGCCCCCGGATGGGTGTGTGCGTCGACCAGTCCGGGAAGCAGCCACCCCTCGGCGACCAGCTCGGCGGCCGGCACCGGATCGGTTGTCCACCGGTCACCGTCGGCGAACAGGTCGACCCACTCGCCGTCGGGCAGCGCCCGGCCGCGTACCCGCAGAACGGTCATCGGGTCGCCGTGCGCTGGCGCCCGGTTGTCATCGCCAGAACACTGCCACGGCCGCGTTGGCCAGGGTGAACACGATGATGCCGAGGAAGTGGCCACGGTTGACGGCGTCCCGCTTGCGGGAGAAGAACACCATCACGAAGATCGCGATGGCGATCAGCAGCTTGGTGAGGAGTTTGGCCGGCGACGGCTCGTCACCGTCGCGCAGCGGTGCCGCGAGCCCCAGGCCGGAGAGGAGTTGGATGCCCGCACCCCAGAGCATCGCCGGATTGATCCGCAGCACGCCGCTCACGTACTGGGCGATCGAACCGCCCAGCAGCAGGGCGAAACCGATCAGGTGGACATAGAGCAACACCAGGCGTAGGGCTTCCACGCCCGACATTGTTCCCCATCCGTCTCCGTCACGGTGTCCCGGCTTGCCGCCGTCGATCCAACACCGCACAGACCCGGCGGTAGACCGAAGTCGCGGCGGTACGAGACTTCGGTTCGTAGTGCGCGTCACCGCGAGGAATCCAGACTCGTCGGTATGACCCAGCAGCCCCCGCCGGTCGATCCGGCCCCGCCGCCCCGGCTCGGTCGGCGGATGCTGCCCGTCCTCGGGCTCGCCCTGCTCGCGCCCTGGGTGGGCGAGTACGTGATGGGCAGCCACACCGTCCGCGACCTGCCGCTGATCATCTTCCTGGTACCGATGTACGGCGGCGGTGCGCTGCTGATCCGCGAGCTGGCCCGCCGTACCGGCCGGGGCTGGCCGACGATGCTGCTGCTCGGGCTGGCCTACGGCGTCATCGAGGCCGGCCTGTTCGACCAGTCACTGTTCAACCCCGACTACGCCGGGGTGGACTTCCAGAGCATCGCCCACGTCCCCGGCCTGCGGATGAGCGGCTACTTCGGACTGATGTTCGTCGCCGGACACGCCATCTGGAGCATCGGCGTACCGATCGCCGTCATCGAGTCCCTGTTTCCCCGCCGCAGCACGACCCCGTGGTTGCGTACGCCCGGTCTGGTGGCGACCGCCGGTCTGTACCTGCTCGGCGGCGCCATCATCTACGCCGACCTTCAGGAAACCGAGGGCTTCAGTGCCAGCACGGTCCAGCTCACCGTGGCCGCCGTTCTCGCGCTCGCCTTCATCGTGACCGCGTTCCGCGTACCGGACCGCCCGACCCGCCCCGGCGCCGGAGCGCCCGAGCGACGGGTACTGGTCCTGCTGCTCGCCCTCGTCGCGTCCCGCCTGCTCTGGATGCCGGAGAACTGGCTCGGGGTCGCCATCAGCCTCGCCCTGCTCACCGGGATGGCCTGGCTCGTCCTGCGCTGGTCCCGCAGTCCACGCTGGGACCAGGGACACCGGCTCGCGCTGGCCGGGGGTGCCCTGCTCACCCACGCCTGGGACGGCTTCTACCTGGCCCCGTGGCGCCCCGTCTCCGCGACGGAGGAGCTGATCAGCGACATCGCCTTCACGGTCGCGGCGATTACCCTGATCCTCGTGGGCATCCGGCAGGTCCGGCGTGGCCGGCAGCTCACGGCCGAACGAGAGCCGCAGCCGGTCGGCGGGTGACCACGTCGGGGCGGCAGCTCACAGCGAAGGCCCGGAGCGTCGGGTGCGTACACCGGGGGTGGACGTGACCAGGGCAGGAAACGGTACGGACGTCGACGTGCTGGTCGTCGGATGCGGGCCGGTCGGCGGGGTGCTCTCCGCCCTGCTCGGCGCGCACGGCGTCACGGTGGCGGTGGTCGACCCGTACGACGAGCCCTGTCCACGGCCTCGCGCCGCCGCCGTCGACCCCGAGGTACGGCGGATCCTCGCCCGGGTGCCCGGCCTGGCCGACGCCTCGGGCTGGTCCACCGACGTACGCCGGGCACGGGTGTACGGAGCCGACCGGCGACCGCTGATCGAGGTGAACATTCCGGCCGGGGAGCACGCCCCGCCCGCCGGTGCGCTGATCGACCAACCGGCGCTGGAGGCGGCGATCCGAGCCGGGATCGGCACACTGCCCACGGTGGATTTCCGCACCGGTCGATCGGTGGTCGAGGTCGAACCGGCCGACGACCACGTCACCGCCGAACTCGACAACGGTGACCGGATCCGGGCCGGTTGGCTCGTCGGCTGCGACGGCGCCTCCAGCACGGTCCGTACGCTGCTCGGCCTCGGGTACGAGGGAATCAGCTTTCCCGAGCCGTGGCTCGTCGTGGACGCCGTCACCACCGACCCGCGCCCCGACACCGAACCGACGATCGGATACGTCCTGGACCCGGCGCGACCGCTGGTCACGATGTTCCGCCCCGGCGCCCACCGCTGGGAGTGGATGCTGCTGCCGGGGGAGGATCCCGCCCGGATGGTCGACGACCAGACCGTACGCGAGCTGGTCGGCGCCTGGGTCGACCCCGATTCGGTACGGGTGCGCCGCGCCGCGGTGTTCACCTTCCATGCCCGGATGGCGACCCGGTGGCGGCAGGGACGGATCCTGCTGGCCGGCGACGCCGCCCACTCCATGCCGCCGTTCGTAGGCCAGGGGCTCGGCAGCGGCATCCGGGACGCCGCCAACCTGGCCTGGCGCCTGGCCCAGGTCGCGCGCGGGCTCGACCACCCCGAACTGCTCGACGCCTACGAGCGGGAGCGGCGCCCCGACGTGCTCGCCACCACCGCCATGGCGCTGCGTACCGGTCGACTCGTACAGACCCGCAGCCGGCTGGGCTCGGCGCTGCTGCGCGCGGTCGTCCGTACGGTCGGTGCGGTGCCGGGCCTCGACCGGCTCGCCGGGCGACAGGTCCGACCCGCCCCGCGCCTGCCCCGTGGCACCGCCGGACCGCATCCCCGCGCCGGCCGGCAACTGCCCGACGCCCGGGTCCGTACGCCCGACGGCGCCGTCATCCGCCTCGACGACCTGCTCGGTCACCGCTGGGCGGTGCTCGGCTACGGCGGCGACCCGCTCTGGCACCTGGACGCGGGCGCCCGGCAGTGGCTGGCGGCCAGGGAGGCGGTGGCGTTGGCGGTCGTCGCGCCGGGGCGGAGCCGGCCGACCGGACTGGGCTGCCCGGTGGTCGAGGACCTCGACGGCCTGCTCACCGGGCCACACCGGACGGCGGTCACGATCGTCCGCCCGGACCGGTTCCTGCTCGGAACCCTCCCGGTGCCGGTGACCGGCGCCCAACTGGACGCCCGGTGACCGTTTCACCGCGAGTGAAGCACCGCCCCGCTCCCGCAGCATCCCGATCACCCGACTGAACCTGCCGATATCGGTTGGAGACCCGTGCCCGTCGCCGGAAGAATGTGCCCGTGATGCTGCTGGTGCCCGCCAATCCTCTCCGTCCCCGCCGTCCGGACGAACACTTCGCCCCGGAGGCGGAAGCCGCCCGAGCCGCCGGGCTCGATGTCGGCCTGGTCGACCACGACGCACTCGCCCGTGGCGAGGAGGTCGAGCGGGCCGTCGCCTCGGTGAAGGGCGGCGGTACGGCGGTCTACCGGGGCTGGATGCTGCGCGGCGAGCGGTACGCCGCGTTCGCCGACGCGCTGGCCGGGAGGGGGGTGACCCTGCGGACCACCGGCGAGCAGTACCGCCGGGCACACGAGCTACCCGGTTGGTATCCGGCGCTGGCCGAGGTCACGCCGCGATCGGCCTGGACCACGGGCACGGACCGGGCGGACTTCGACCGGGTACGCGCCGAGTTGGGGGCGGGGCCGGGGGTGCTCCGGGACTACACCAAGTCGATGAAGCACCACTGGCACGAGGCGGCCTACATTCCCGACATCTCCGATGGTGTGGCCGCGTGGCGGGTGGCGAGCCGGTTCCTCCAGTTGCGCGAGGACGACTTCGTCGGCGGTCTTGTCCTGCGCCGATTCGAACGGTTCACCACCGCCGAGGTACGCACCTGGTGGGTCGACGGGGTGTGCGTACTGGTGGGGCCGCACCCGGACACCCCGGACGAGGCGCCTGCCCGGGAGGTTGACCTCGCTGCGGTCGTACCGCTGGTTTCCGGTCTGGGTCTGCCGTTCGTGACCGTCGACCTGGCGCTGCGGGCGGACGGCGTGTGGCGGGTGGTCGAGCTCGGCGACGGGCAGGTCAGTGACCGGCCCGCCGTCATCGGACCCGGCACCATGATCGCCGCCCTGTCCGCGGGGAACCCGTAGTGCGTGGCGCAGGATTCCCGGAACATCGTCGGCCGGACTACTCGGGAACCTCGTCGGGCAGACCGAACCGGTCGAAGATCTCCGGCATCAGGAACGACATCACCTCGGCGATCTTCGTTCCCCGGAACTCGACCAGGTCGAGCCCCGCCGCCACGAAGACCCCCCGCTCGTCGTCCCACAGGTAGGTCCCGTACGCGACCTGACCGTTCGCGTACGCCGGCAGGAAACGCCACCGCACGGTCAGCGGCTTCTCGATCAGGAACGCTCGGATCGAGTCGTGTCCCTCGTACCACTGTGGCAGCGGTGGCATGGCGTACCTGGCGTCGTCGGTGAGCATCGCCACGATCGCATCGACGTCGCCGTTCTCCCACGCGGTCGCGTACCGGTCCGCCAGCCGCCGTACGGTCCGGTCGTCGAGGGCCCCGAGGGTCGCCTGCTGGGTGACCCGGGGGAGCCGACCGTCGAGAACCCGGCGCGCCCGTTGCAGCGCGCTGTTGACGGCCGCGACCGTGGTGTCCAGCAGTTCGGCGACCTCGCGGGCGGAGAACCCGAGCACCTCGCGCAGGATCAGCACCGCTCGCTGCCCGGCCGACAGGTGCTGGAGCGCCGCGACGAACGCCAGCTCCACTCCCTCGCGGGCGACGTAGCGCGCCTCCGGCCCCTGGTCCGCCCAACCCAGCCTGGCATCCGGGTACGGCTCCAGCCACGCGACCTCCGCCGGTGGTTCGGCGCCGGGGCTGAGATCGGTCGGCAGCTCCCGGCGACGGCGACGCTCGATCAGGGTCAGGCACCTGTTGGTCGCGATCCGGTACAGCCACGGCCGGATCGAGCCACGGTCGTCGAACCGTCCCAGGGCCTGCCAGGCGCGTACCAGCGACTCCTGTAGCGCGTCCTCGGCGTCGTGCATCGACCCGAGCATCCGGTAGCAGTGCGTCTGCAACTCGTTTCGGAACGGATCGACCAGTTGGCCGAACGCATCCGGATCACCCGACCGCGCCGCCGCCAGCAGCTTCGTCTCCACCACGTCCCCGATCGTCACCGCGGCCAGCAGATCGGTGAACGATACTGCCGACGACTGACCTACCCGGTGCTTTGCATCCGGGACCGCACTTCCTCGGCCCGATCGCTACCGAGCTGCTCGTACAGCTCCACCGCCCGCTGCCACGCCGTCGTGGCCGAGTTCGGGTCGTGCTCGCCGTGGATGTCACCCAGCAATTCCCGTGCGCGTGCCTCGCGCAGCTTGTTCCTGATGACGACTGCCAGTTCGATTTCTGCGTGCGCGTGAAGCAGAGCCTCGTCCCGCCGTCCCTGGAGACGGTAGAGGTAGGCGAGGTTGTGGTGGGCGAAACACGCGATGTACTGGTCGTGGGCATCCATCGCGAGCGTGAGCGCCGTGGTGAACTCGCGCTCGGCGTCGGGGTATCGCTCCTGCCGGCCGTACAGGGTGCCGAGGCTTATGTGCGATCGACAAGCGTTGCCCGGGTCGCTCGTGTACTCCGGAACCGCGAGTGCCCTGCGGTGGTGCTGCTCGGACAGCTCCAGTTCGCCGATGTTCTGATAATAGGTGCCGAGCTGGTCCTCGCACGTCGCCACACCGATGTTGCTTCCGACCGCACGGAACAGTTGTCGCGCCTGCTCGTAGTGCAGCTTGGCCGACGGATTCTTGAGATCGTCGTCATGGTGTGCCGTCGCCAGGCATTCGAGCAGTAGAGCCTCGGCAAGCTGGTTCCCGATGAGACGAGCGCTTTCCACGCCCGCCCTGCCGACCGTGTGCCGGTCATCCGAGCGGTGCCTGAGGCGAAGGTACGGGCGCAACAGGTAGGCGACCTGCCAGACCTCCTCGTGGAGTCCCGCTTCGCCGATGGCCGGCATCGCCGCGAGGATGTTGTCCACCTCGGCGTCGAGCCAGTCCAGCGCCGCGGCCTCGTCGGGAAAGGGTCGCGAGGGCGGAACCACAATCGGAAGGTGGTGCAGCGATCCGCCGTGCACGAAGTCCCGGCTGGAGCACAATCTCGCGATGTAGTGACTTGTCAGTCGCTTCAGGACGCCGCGGTAGGCGTCGCTCGACCTGCTCGGAGCCTGGGCGGCGGCGAAGGACCGGACGAGATCGTGCATCCGGTAACGGGCGGCCCCGATGGCTCGACCGGGGTGCTCACCCGTGATCAGGCCAGCGTGGTCCAGTTCGGCCAGCGCGTCGAGGACCCGCCCGTGCGTCTCGTCCACCAGCGGCAGGCAGGTGTCCAGGGTGAAACGCGCGTACCCCAGCCGGCCGAGATGGGCCAGCAGTGTGGCGGCGGCCGGCCCCAGTCGCTGGTAGCTGAGCATGAACGTGCTGCGGATGTTGAGATCCCCGAGGTGCAACTCGTCCACCGGGTTGCCGGCCTCCTGCAGGAGACGGACGAGGTGGCTCGGGCTGAGTGCGTTGCGTGACCGCAGCCGACCCGCGACGATGCGGATCGCCAGGGGCAGCCCGCCACACCACCGGATCAGGTCCGCCACACCGGTGCTGTCTGCGATGGCATGTGGGGAGGCATGCGTCCGTAGCAGCTCGGCACTCTCGCTGTCGGTGAGCGGATCCAGTTCGAGGGTGTGGGTCCGCTCCAACCCGGCCAGGAAGCGCCGTGACGTGACGATCACCCCGCATCCGGGGCCGCCGGGAATCAGCGGACGGACCTGTGCCTCGTTGTCGGCGTTGTCGAGCACGATAAGCAGGCGACGGTTGGCCGTCATCGCCCGGAACAGGCCGAGTCGCGCCGTACGTCCCTGCGGCAACTCCGTGCCCTGGATTCCGAGGGCGCGCAGCAACGCGCCGAGCACGGCATGATGGGACGGCGGTCTTGTGTCGGTGCCACGCAGGTCGGCGAAGACGCATCCGTCCGGGTAGGCATCCAGTACGGAATGTGCCGCCCAGACCGCGATGCTCGTCTTACCGAGTCCACCGAGGCCGGAGATTCCGATCACCGCCGGGGACGTGGCGGATCCGGCCATGAGTGCCTCGACGAGCTGTGCCCGTTCGGCGACCCGACCGACGAAGGAGACCGACAGTGGCGGCAACTGGTTCAGGGTGCCGAGATTCTGCGATTTCCCGATGGCGCCGCCACCGGCGGTCGGTGTTCCGACGAGGATCCGCTGGTGTAGTAGTCGCAACGCCTCGCCGGGCTCCACTCCCAGATCGGTGACGAACAGGTTCCGGGTGCGGCGATACAGGTCCAGCGCGTCCAACCGCCGGCCGCTGCGGTGCAGGGCGAGCATCAGTTGGGCCCGAGGCAGTTCCCGGTAGGGCTGGGCGTCCACGAGTTCGCTGAGGACGTCCACCATCTCCCGGTGCCTACCGAGCGCCAGCTCGGTCTCCGTCCATCGCTCGCGGACCGACCACCGCTGCTGCTCGAGTCGGGTGGCCTCTGCCGCCACCAGCTCGCAGTCGAGGAAACCGTCGAACGCGGGTCCCCGCCAGAGGTCGAGTGCCGACCGCAGGCTCAGGTTGGCTTCCTCGGTACGAGCGTCGCCGAGATCGACCTTGGCTCGTGCCGCGAGCGCTCGGAACCGGGCAGCGTCGAATTCGTGGTCCGCGATCTGCAGTGCGTACCCGGACGGGTGCCGGCAGATGCGCTCGGGGCCGAGCGCGAGGCGTAGCCGATGGACGTACTGGTGGATGTTGGGGCGTGCGGATCGGGGCGGTCGGTCACCCCAGACGCCGATCAGCAGCTCGTCGACCGATACCACCTGGGGTGCGCGGGCCAGCAGGATCGCCAGCAGCAGCATCGGCTTGTGGCCGTGATGGAGGTCGACCGGCCCATCGGCACGGTTCACCGACAGTGGACCGAGCACCTGAAACTCCACCCGCGCCCCCGGAACGCCGTGGTGCCCGGTACTCGCACCCTGCCGACGCGGGATCACTGTCCGCGTTGTAGCGGAAATGTAGCCGACATCTCGAAGATTCTTCAAGACGCGAAAGGGGTGGGAGTTCGGAGGTCAGCATCCGCTCGTAGGAGCGACGGGGTGATGCTGCCCGCCGTGCCCGAGCCGTCGCGTGTTGGTCATGGCCGAGCGGTGTCTGTGTCCGTAACACATTCGTACCAAGCCACGCTTCTGGAAGTTGGAGCGGGATGGGAGCCCTTACTACGAGTTCAGGAACGCGGTCAGTGGGCTCTGCATCACCATGGACGGTGACACCCAGGTGGTGAACGCCCCTCTCATTCGGTACACCTGTGATCACGCGGCCTCTCGCCTCTGGTGCAGAGGATGATCGTGATCCACGCGCACCCGGTCGGTAGGGCCACGGTGCACCCGCAGTGATCAACGAATGACGCCATCCCAGCCACACCCAGGGAGATGAATCATGGCAAGACGTTCTGTCCTCTTTGTGTCCGCAGTCGTGGCGGCACTCTGTTCCACCCTGCTGTTCGGGTCGCCGGCATCCGCCGCCACGCACCCCTGCCCCTGGGACGACACCGGCAAATGCGCCTTCGTCATACACGTTTCGGGCAACCTGAATGTCCGCTCATCGCCGCGCACCGATATCAACAATATCGTCTCCACTGTCCCCGGTGGATATCGAGTTGAGATGCATTGCTGGACTACGGGTACACCCGTTTTCGGCTACAACATCTGGGTCAAGCTCGACAACCCCTTCGGCTCTCCGCAATATGTAAGTGACTACTACCTCGACTCGGGACATGTGCAGAGCTTCATTGATCCCTGCTAGTGATCAACGACCGGTGCCGCTATCACCTTGGTCCGTGGTGATAGCGGCGTCTGTGCGGTCTGTCGCCATGTCGTGGTGACCGGTCCGGGCGGGAGTATGTTGCGGCGATGGAGACCGCCGTACGCCGACCGCGGAGGACCGACGTCCCCGCATCCTCGTCGCACCTGTTCCTGGACTACTACCTGATCCAGCCCGAGAGACACCACGGTGAAGCCCCCGCCGCGCCGGTCGGAGTCCTCGTGGAGGAGTTCGAACTCGCCAGTGACCACACGGCGCTCGCCCTGGGTAGTGCGAGGTGGACAGTCCTGGACGGCTGGGTGGGTGCGGCACCCTTCAGTCGGCGCGTACGGACGGATGCGGGTCTTCGCAGCCGGATCGCCACGGCGGACCGCGACGAGGTCGTGCAGGTCTACCGCTGGCTCGGTGGCGGTGACCTGCCTGACGAACAGACGCTGCGCTCCCTTTTCGGCGCGGCCGAATCGCTGGCGACCGCACCGCCGCTGCGGCTGGGGGCCGGCGAGGTCCCCGAGGGCTTTCACAGCACTCGGTTCTACCGGATCCTCTTCGTCAACGACCTGCCCGATGACGGCCTGGCGAGGCTGCGGTCCCGGTGGCAGATGAGGGTGTCTCCGGACGCCGACGATCCACGGGCGCGGGTGGCCGGCAGCGCCGAACTTCGGGTGGCCGAGGACCTCTTCAGGTGGGATGTTCGCAGGGTCGGTCCCGGTGTCGCCTGGTGCCTGGACCTGACCGTAGACCTGGGGAGCAGGCGCGCGGACCGGATCGGACCCGTGCTGCGGGGGTTGATGGCGGTCATGCGGCACCAGGGGCTGATCCCGGTGACGATCGAGCGCTTCTCCTGATCGACAGCAGTCGGGCGAACGCGTCCCGCGCCTCGTACCCGGGGACCGTACGATGGCCGTTCGACAAACCTCGATCCGGCGCCCGATGTCCGGTGGCCCGACCGTCCGCGCGAAACGGCAGGTTGCGACACGATGCTGATCCGCCCGTACCGGCCCGGTGACTTCGACGCGGTGCACGACATCTGCATCCGTACGGCAGACGCGGGACAGGACGCCACCGGCTCGTACGCCGATCCGAGCATCCTGCCGAACATCTTCGCCCACCCGTACGCGTATCTGGAGCCGGACCTGGCGTTCGTGCTCGACCACGACGGGCGGGCCGTGGGCTACGTCCTCGGCACCGCCGACACAGGGGTGTTCGTCCGCCGGTTCCGCAAAGAGTGGTTGCCCCGGGTCGGCGACGACTATCCACCACCGGCGGGGGAGCCGACCACGCCGGACGAGGTCATGGCGCACCTCCTGCACACCCCGGAGCGCATGGTCCTGCCCGAACTGGCCGGGTACCCCGCGCACCTGCACATCGACGTGCTGCCGGCGTACCAGCGCACCGGTCACGGGCGGGCCCTGATCGACACGTTCACCGCGGCGCTGCGCCGGGCCGGCGTACCGGGCCTGCATCTCGGGATGGTCACGGCGAACGCCAACGCGCGGGTGTTCTACGACCGGCTCGGCTTCCACCCCGTCGACGTCACCGACGCCGGTCCGATCACCTACCTCGGCCTGCACCCCTGACCGGAACGGGTAGCGCCCGGCCGCCGGGCCGCGTCGTCGACGGCAGGGCGGTGGCTCAGCGCAGTGCCGTCGCGGCTGCTGCCTGCACGGCGCTGGTCAGGGTGGCCAGGGCGGTCGACTCCAGGCGCCAGGACTGCCAGTACAGGGGCGTGTCGAGGTGCCGCCCGGGGGCGATCTCGACCAGCCGACCGGCCGCCAGGTCCTCGCGGGCGGTCCGTTCGGGCACCATGCCCCAGCCCAGGCCGAGCCTGATCGCCTCGGTGAACGCCGACACCGCCGGAACGTAGTGGATCGGAGGGTCGAGCCGCCGTCTGGTGAGTTTGTTGACGAAGCGGTGCTGCAACCTGTCCTTGCGGTCGAGTTGGAGCATGGGCGCCGTCGCCAGCGCCGAGGTGGTGTCGGTCGCCGCGAAGTGGGCGCGGTGGAACTCGGGCGAGGCCATGGCCAGGTAACGCATGGCGCCGAGCCGGTGCACCCGACAGCCCTGCACCGCGACCCGCTGCGCCGTCACCGCGGCCATCACCGACCCGTCGCGGAGCAGGTCCGCGGTGTGGTCCTGGTCGTCCTGGTGCAGGTCGAAGCAGTACGCGAGATCGCTCGGCAGCTGCGCGAGCGCGCCCAGGAACCAGGTGGCGAGCGAGTCGGCGTTGACCACCACCGCGATCCGGGTACGGGTCTGCTGCCCGGTCAGCGGGCCACGCGCGGCGTCCAGTGCCTCCCGTTCGAGCAGTGCGAGCTGGCTGGCCAGCCTGACCAGGGGACGGCCCGCCTCGGTCGGCTGGCAGGGTCGGGTACGCCGGACCAGCACCTGCCCGGCGGCCTGTTCGAGCGCCTTGATCCGCTGACTGACCGCGGACGGGGTGATGTGCAGCGCGCGGGCGGCGGCCTCGAAGCTGCCCTCGTCCACCACCGCCTGGAGTGCGGCCAACTGGCCGGAGTCGAGTGCCATGTTAAGAGATGCTAATCGGGCACGAAAATCTTTAGCTGGAGTGCGATCAGGCCGAACCGTAGCGTCGGGTCGGTGCTGACCTCGACCCTCGCCGGCTTCACCGCCTCCATCGCCCTCATCGCCGCCATCGGCGCCCAGAACGCCTTTGTCCTCCGTCAGGGGCTGCGCCGCCAGCACGTGCTCCCGGTGGTGCTGACCTGTGCGGCGTCGGACGCGCTGCTGATCTCCCTCGGGATAGCCGGCCTCGGCGCGGCGATCGCGGACCGCCCGGCGGTCGCCGGCACTGTTCGCTGGGTGGGTGCCGCGTTCCTGATCTGTTACGCGCTGTTCGCGGCCAGGCGGGCGTTGCGCCCCGACAGGTTGACGCCGACCGACCACCGCCCGGTTCCGCTGCGTACGACGATCGCCATGTGCCTCGCCTTCACGTACCTGAACCCGCACGTGTACCTGGACACGGTGCTGCTGCTGGGCTCGGTCGCCAACCAGTACGACAACCGGTGGCTGTTCGGGTCGGGCGCGGTCCTGGCCAGCGTGGTCTGGTTCACCGCCCTTGGTTACGGTGCGCACCGGCTCGCCCCCGCACTGTCGCGTCCCGGCGCCTGGCGGGTGGTCGACGGCCTGGTCGCCGCACTCATGGCCGCCCTCGCAATCGCCCTGTTGCGTGGGTGACCCTTGTCCCGGCCCCACTTCGCGGTGATGGCACAAAGCCAGGACTGACATCGCCAAAGGCGACGGCATTCACCCGGAGAGGCGAAATTCTGCCTCGACGTGCCTGCCCGGGTTCGGTTCCGCCCCAGAATCCATCATGACTACGGATTTGAACCGCTGTGATGCGACCGAGCTCGCCGAGCTCATCCGCACAGGGAAAGCTTCCTCGGTCGAGGTGGTTCAGGCGTACCTCGACCGCATCAAGGCCACGAATTCGAAGATCAACGCCGTGGTCACGCTCGCCGACGGCGCGTTGGACGCCGCGAGGGCGGCGGACGAGGAACTCGCGTCGGGGGCGGAGGTGGGGCCGCTGCACGGCGTGCCCTTCACGGTCAAGGACTCGTTCGACACCGCCGGGGTGCTCACCCAGCGCGGTTCGCCGATCTTCGCGGGGCGTGTCCCGGACACCGACGCCACCGCCGTGGCGCGGATGAAGCGTGCCGGTGGGATCCTCCTGGCGAAGACCAATCTTCCGGAGTTCGCGTACTGGATCGAGTCCGACAACCTGCTGACGGGCCGGACGAACAACCCCTGGGACCTCGACCGCTCCTCCGGGGGTTCGAGCGGCGGGGAGTCCGCGGCGATCGCGGCCGGGATGTCGCCGCTCGGGCTCGCCAGTGACCTGTCCATCTCGCTGCGCGGGCCGGCGTCCGACACCGGTGTCGTGGCCCTCAAGCCAACGCACGGGCGCATCCCGATGACGGGGACCTGGCCACGGGAGCCGCGTCGTGACTGGCACGCCGGCCCCATGGCCCGGACCATCCGCGACCTCGCACTGGCGTACTCGTTGCTGGCCGGTCCCGACGGTGCCGACGGTTTCTCCATCGTTCCGTACGACTTCGACACCGGCCTGGGTCCCTCGCCGGACCGGCCCGTCCGCGTCGGCTGGCTGGTCGACTCGGGACTCGGCCCGATCGACCCGGAGACCGCCGCGACCGTGCAGAAGGCCGCCGACGCCCTGCGGGGAGCGGGGCTCCGGGTCGACGCCGTGACCATCCCGGCACTCGAACGGGACAACCCTTTCGATCTCTTCGCCCGGCAGCACGTCATGGAGATGAAACCGGCGATGCAGGAGGCCACCGCGGGGCACGAGGACCAGAGGTTCAGGTACTCGAAGACCATGATCTCGACCCCCGACACGCCGGTGCAGGACTACGTCCGGGCCGAGCAGGGTGTCGAGCGGCTGCGGGACGGATTCGCGGAGTACTTCCAGCGGTACGACGCGCTGCTGCTCCCGGTGACGTCGATCCCCGCACACGCACACGCCCTCACGCAGTTCACCGTCGACGGCCAGACCGTGGACGCCTTCCGGCTGATGACGCCTACCGTTCCGTTCAACCTGACCGGACTTCCCGCCCTGTCGATGCGGTTCGGCACGAGCGGCGAGGGCATGCCGATCGGGGTGCAGGTGGCGGCCAACTGGCACGCGGAATCGACGATCCTGTACATCGCCTCGCTGCTGGAGTCGCTGAGCCCGGTCCGCGACCAGCACCCCGCTCTCTGACAGCCGGGAGGGCCGCACGCCGGGCCGTCCACCGTCGTGGCCGCCGAGACTCAGGGCCGCCGATGTCCGGCTGTGGTCCGGGCGGTCTACCCGGTGGTTGTCCTGCTGGTCTGCAGGGCCGCGTTGATGAGGGTTTCGGCGGCTTGGCGGGCGTGTGTCGCGGCGTCGCTGGTGCCGGCGATCGCGGCCGTCGTCTGGGCTCCCTCGGCGAGGATCGCCAGTTGGGGGGCGAGTGAGGGCGGTGCCCCGGACTCGGCGACGAGTTCGGCCAGGCGTACCTGGAAACCCTCCTTGTGTGTCCGGACGATCTCGGCGATCCGGGGAGCGGTCGACCCGAGTTCGCCGAACGAGTTGATGAACATGCACCCGCGGAAGTCGTCCTGGTCGAACCAGCGGGACAGCATGTCGTAGATCGCCAGCAGGCGCTGACGGGGATCGCCGGTCTCGATCGCGCTCTCGACCAGCGCGTTCCACACCTCGTGCCGGCCGAGCAGGACCTGTTCGACGATCGACTCCTTCGAGGGGAACAGGCGGTAGAGCCGCTTGAGCGGTACGCCGGACTCGGCGCGCAGGGTGTCCATCCCGACGGCCTGGACGCCGTACGTGTAGTACAGCCGGTCCGCGGTCTCCAGCACCTTCGCCCGTACGGCGTCGTCGTCCGGCCGCTGGCTCTCTCCGGTCACCGTCTTCCTCTTCCCTCGCTCGGGGTGACACCTCTCACCCGATCGACCCCGTTCCGGATGGTGCGCGGAGAACGATCGTTGTCTAGGCTACTACCACGAGGTGAGAACGACCGTTCTCAGCAGGATCACAGGATCATCGGAGGCAGAGATGCCCTTCATCACCGTCGGCTCCGAGAACAGCACCAGCATCGACCTCTACTACGAGGACCACGGTGCGGGTCAGCCGGTTGTCCTCATCCACGGTTACCCGCTCGACGGGCACTCGTGGGAGAAGCAGAGCGCTGCCCTGCTCAAGGCGGGCTACCGGGTCATCACCTACGACCGCCGCGGCTTCGGCCAGTCGAGCCAGCCCACCACCGGATACGACTACGACACCTTCGCCGCGGACCTGAACACCGTGCTCGACACGCTCGACCTCACCGACGTCGTGCTGGTCGGATTCTCGATGGGTACCGGCGAGGTCGGCCGCTACCTCGGGACGTACGGCTCGGGGCGGATCGCGAAGGCGGCCTTCCTCGCGTCGCTGGAACCGTTCCTGCTCAAGACCGAGGACAACCCGACCGGGGCGCCGCAGGAACTCTTCGACGGCATCCTCGCCGCGGTGACCGCCGACCGGTACGCCTACTTCACGGACTTCTACAAGTCCTTCTACAACACCGACGAGAACCTCGGCACCCGGCTGTCCGAGGAGGCGCTGCGCAACAGCTGGAACGTCGCCGCCGGAGCCTCCTGGTACGCCTCCAGTGCCGCCGTACCGACCTGGATCACTGACTTCCGGTCCGACATCCCGAAGATCGACGTACCCGTGCTCATCCTGCACGGCACGGCGGACAACATCCTTCCGATCGACGCGACCGCCCGCCCGTTCCACAAGCTCCTGCCCGACGCCGACTACGTCGAGCTCGAAGGGGCCCCACACGGTCTGCTGTGGACCCATGCCGAAGAGGTCAACGAGGCCCTGCTCGCCTTCCTGGCCAAGTAGCGGTCAACCGGCGCGTGCTCGGCGGTGGGCACCGGCCCGCCGCCGAGCACGCGCGTCCGCGTCGGCCGACGACAGGCGTTGTTCACCGCTGCCTGAAGTGTTCGACCAGGCGGGAGTAGCTGTCGTCGGCGTGACCCGCGTCGATTGCCGTGGCCACCAGGGTCCGGGTGTAGTCGGGCAACCCTTCGTCGACACCCCGCGCCCGGCTCTCCCGGACCAGGTCCTCGACCGACGGCAGGTGATGCCGGAGCCCGCCGTACGGGGTCGCGTACTCGCCACGGTCGATCTCGTCGGCGATCGACGGCAGGTGGGACAGGAGCGCGGAGACCGAGGCGCCTGCCTGTTCCAGGAACCGTTTCACCTCGACGCCCTCGCTCGACAGCAGTGCGGCGGCGTGCAGGAATCCGTTGAGCGTTCCCCACATGGTTCCGTGCACGGCCATCCCGTACAGGGTGGGTAGACCGGCGTCGGCGCCGACCAGGGTGCCGCGGCCACCGATCAGCCGGAGCGTCGACCGGTAGCGGTCATGGACCGTGTCGGCTCCGCCGTAGAACACGACACTGTCCGGGTGCCCGATGCCGGGGGCGATCGTCATGATCTGCCCGTGGAGGTACTCCGCACCCTGCTCCGCAGCCCACCCGGCGACGGCTCTCGCCTCGGTCGACGTACCGTCGGTCAGGTTGACCACGGCGCGGCCGGCAAGCGCGTCACCGGCCGATTCCAGGATCTCGCGTGCGGCGGTGTTGCCCTTCACACTGACCACCACGAGGGGGTTGGCGGCGACGGCGTCGCGGGCGGTCACGGCCCGCCGCGCTCCCCGGGCGACCAGGTCGTCACCGTTTCCCGGCGTACGGTTCCACACCGTCGTCGGGTGCCCGCCGGCGAGGAAGGCGCTCGCCAGTGCGGAGCCGATCTCACCCAGGCCGAGCACCGTCACGGCCGGTGGTGCCTCGGTGGTCGCGGAATTGCCGGTCATCAGTGTCGTCCTCTCGATCCACCGTGGCCCGGTTCGGCCCGGCCCCTGGCTCTGCCGATCGGTAACCACGCTAAAACCTCAACAGGACTTGGGGTCAAGGCGCGACGCGGAGCGAAGTGTCGGGTCCGGAGGGCGGTGGGTCCGACAGCCGTAGCAGAGGACATTGATGATTTTGAACATCCGTCGGACGACCGACCGTGAAGTGATCCGTACTGTCAGTCAAAACCCACTCTGTGATCTCCAGCGCCCTCGTACCCGCGCAACGAAGGGAGCACCGGTGCCACTCAGTCCACACCCCACTCCGGTCCGTCGCCACACCGCATCTCTGCTGGTCACCGCGCTGGTCGCGGTACTGACACCGATGGCGGCACAGCCCGCCTCGGCCGCACCGGACAACACCACGGGCGAAACGGGTACGGAGGGCCGCAACGCCCTGTTCCTCACCGGCCCGAACCAGGGCAAGCCCGAGAGCATCGCGATCGACTACCTCCGTACGAACCCCACCCGGTACGGGGTGACCGCAGCCGACCTCGGTGACCTGGTCGTCTCCTCCAGTTACACCAGCGAGCACAACGGGGTTACCCACGTCAACCTGTCCCAGCGGTTCCAGGAACTGGAGGTCTTCGGCGCGACGGCCACGGTCAGCATCGCCCGCGACGGCAGCGTGGTCTTCGTCGGCCACACCCTGACCCCCAGCCTGGCGGACCGGCCCTCGGGCAGCGCGGTCCTGGACGCACCCGCCGCGGTGCAGGCCGCCGCCGAGGCACTGGACCTGCCCGCTCCGGCCGCCCCACAGGTGCTCGACCGCGGCGCAGGACCCGCCCGACGCACGGTGGTCTCCGGCAGCGGCATCTCCGGGCAGCCGATCCCGGCCCGGCTCGGCTGGCAGCGGACCGACGAGGGCCTTCGCCTCGCCTGGCAACTGGTGATCGACGACTCCGACGAGGCCCACCTCTGGAACGCCACCGTCGACGGTACGACCGGCGCACTGCTCAACGTGGACGACTGGACCACCCACGACGCGCCGGAGGAGTTGGCCAGCACCCTAGGGCGCCGTACCGGCCCGACCGGGAACGGACCTACCCGCCCGGTCGACGTCCGGCCGCAGTTCCCGCCCAAGCGGGTCAACGACGGTTCGAGCTACCGCGTCTTCACGTTCCCCAAGAACGACCCGAACGAGGGGCCGCGCAGCCTGGTGACCAACCCGGCCGACGCGACGGCCTCCCCGTACGGCTGGCACGACACCGACGGGGTGGCGGGCGCGGAGGCCAGTACGACGCAGGGCAACAACGTCCGCGCGTACGCCGATCGCGACGCCAACAACCAGCCCGACCCGAACAGCGTGCCCGACGGCGGCCCCGGTCTCGACTTCAACTTCCCGGCGGACCTGAACCAGCAGCCGCAGACCTACACCGACGCCGCGGTGGCGAACCTCTTCTACTGGTGCAACATCGTGCACGACCTGACCTACCGGTACGGCTTCAACGAGGTCGGCGGCAACTTCCAGGTCAACAACTACGAACGCGGCGGCGTCGGCGGTGACGACGTCCGGTGCGAGGCGCAGGACGGCTCCGGCCAGAACAACGCCAACTTCTCCACCCCCGCCCAGGACGGGGGTGCACCCCGGATGCAGATGTTCCTGTGGCCGGGCAACCAGTTCGGGCTCCCGAACGCGGTGACGATCGGCGCGGGCGCCGGGGCCACCATCTACGAGGCCGAGTACGCCCGCTTCACCCCCGCGCCCACCAACGCCGGTTTCAGCGGCCAGGTTGTCGCGGTGGACGACGGCGTCGACGCGGTGGGCGACGGGTGCACCGCGTACAGCCTGCCGGCCGGGTCGATCGCCCTGGTCGACCGCACCAGCGCCTGCAACTACCACACGCAGGTGGTCAACGCCGAAACCGCCGGTGCGGTCGCGGTGGTGGTCGTGAACAACGCGACGGGCGCCCCGGTGGTGATGAACGGTTCGATGAGCCCATCGGTCGGCATCCCCGCCGTGATGGTGAGCCAGGCAGACGGCGGCACCCTGCGGGCGGCGCTCCCGGCGTCCGGGCGGGTGCACCGCAACGTCGACCGCCCGGCGATGCGCGACGCCGCCTTCCGGTCGGAGACGATTTTCCACGAGTACGGTCACGGCGTCTCGAACCGGCTGACCGGCGGCCCGAACGTCAACTGCCTCAGCGGGCAGGAACAGATGGGCGAGGGGTGGAGCGACTTCCTCGCGATCGTGTCGCTGATCAACCCGGATCTCGACGACCCCGAGGGCCCGCGCGGCTACGGCCAGTACGCCCAGTTCGCCGACAGCCGTTCCGGTGACGGCTTCCGGCCGCGGCCGTACTCGCGGAACATGGAGATCCAGCCGTTCACCTACGACAGCATCAAGACCGGTGCCTGGCTCGACGGCACCTCGCTGGCCGCGCCGCACGGGATCGGCCACGGCTGGGCCGCCGTGCTGTGGGACATGACCTGGGACCTGATCGACCGGCACGGGCTCAACCGCAACGCGTACGGACGCTGGGACACCGGCGGCAACAACCTCGCCATGCAACTCGTGATCGACGGGTTGAAGATCCAGGGGTGCGCACCCGGATTCGTGGTCGGCCGGGACGCGATCATCGCCGCCGACGCGGCGCTGACCGGGGGCGAGAACAACTGCACCCTGTGGGCCTCGTTCGCCCGCCGTGGCCTCGGCTACAGCGCGGTCCAGGGCACCACCGGCCGGGACGACAACTCCGGTGCGTATGACACCCACCCGGCATGTGAGCGCCCGTTCACCAACCGGTCCGCGAAGCCGACCCTCAACAGTGTGAAGGCCGGCTCGACCGCACCGATGCAGTTCGACCTCGGCCGGAATCACGACCGTGATCGCGGCCGTGACCACGATCGCGACCTTCTCGCCAGCAACTCGCCGTACTCCCGGCTGGTCGACTGCGCGACCCTGGAAACCGTCAATCCGGATGGGACGGTGACGCCGGGGCCGCTGCCGGTCAAGGCGGAGACGCCCGGCCACTCGAAGCTCTCGGCGGGCGGCCACGGCCGCTACACCTATCCGTGGAAGACGGATCGGAGCTGGGCCGGAACCTGCCGCGAGTTTGTCCTCTCGCTCGACGACGGCAAGCAGTTCAGAACGTACGTCCAGTTCCGTTAGCGGCGCTGCGGATCGGTGCCGGGGCACCGGTCGGCGGTGGGTGACCAGGCAACCGGGGGAGCGTCCGATCGTGGGCGCTCCCCCGGTCGTTCAGGAGTCTCCTGCCCGGTGGTTGCCGGCGGACCACGAGTCGGCTTCGTCCCGCGCCGCTCGGGCGTCGCCGTGCAACCCGACCACCTCGGCCCACTCGGCGAATCGGCGCAGTCGGTCGACCAGCGGCGTTGCCGACCCGGCGGGATCCTGCCGGGCGAGGCGACGGGTCAGGTCCACCACCTCCCGCTGTACGGTGAGCGCCTCGCTGCGCTGGCCGCCCGTACGCCATCGGGCCTCGGCGAGCGCGGCCAGTGCGTCGGCGAGCGCGGGACTGTCGCCGGCCTCCCGTAGCCGCCCCACCTCGGCGACCTCGGCGGCAACCGCCGCCTCCAGCCGCTCCGCCTGGTTCGCCAGCCGCGTGTCCCGGTCCGGCTTCTGCCGCAGGAGCGTGCCGATTCCCCGCCACATCGACGTCCGGCGGGCCAGTTGCCGGTGCAGGATGTCCCGTTGGGTCCGGAGAACCGTTTCGGTGTCCCGGCCCCGGGTCTCGCCGCCGGCCGCCGACCGGTAGCGGGCCAGCGCGGCGAGGAGGCTGACGTAGCGCTTGCGCTCGATCACGTTGAGTCGGGCGAGCTTGGCGAACTGCGGCAGATCCCGTGCGGCGTACCGTTCCAACTCGTCGTACCTGCCCGACTCGCCGAGCGCGACGAGCAGGAGGTAGCGCCCCTGGGTCTCGGCAGCGTTGCCCGGGGCGTCCCGGGTGACCGTCTCCAGCAGTACGGCGACCGCGTCGCCGAACCGTTGGTGGAGCACCAGTTGACGGCCGTACTCGACCAGGGCGTGGGTCAGTTCGCCGGGCGGACCCGACCGGGCCTCGCCGACCACCCGTTCGATCAGGGTGAGCGCGTCATCGGGTCGGCCGGTCCTGGCCAGCAGATAGGCGGCGCGCCGCAGGTCCGGTGAGGCTGCCGGACCGTGCGCACGGGCGCAGAGGTCGAGGCATTCGTCGAGGGCGCTCGACGCCTGCTCGGTCCGCCCGCGCGCGTGCAGGCACGCCGCCTGTACGGCCAGTGCACGCGCCAACCGGGCCGGGTACCTGGTGGCGAACGGGCGCCACCTGTCCACGGACCGGTTCGCCAGGTGGATGGCGTACGGATGGAATCCGGACGAGCTGTAGCCCAGGGCGCCGCGCTCGTAGCGGTGGGTCCGCCACCGCCGCCATGGTCGCCGTACCCGCTCGATCCTGTCCACCGGCCCCGAATCCGTGACCCTGTCAGCCACCGTGACCCCCGTCGATCGCGTGCGATGCGATCGTATTGCGGCGGCGCAACCCGGTCGAGGCGCCAGCGGCTACGAAAGGGCCGGACCCGGCGGGTGGATGCTTCCGCGTACGGTCACGCAACCGCGACCGGCGACGGTCACCACGTTGTCCCGGCCGACGGTCGCGCGGATGGTGCTCCGGCGTCCCATCGTCTCGCCCTGGACGATGACGAGTTCCTCGTCGGCGTCGAGCAGTTCGTGACGGTGCAGCAGCGCGGCCAGCGGCCCTGCCGCACTGCCGGTGGCCGGGTCCTCGTCGAGTCCCACCCCCGGGTTGAAGAACCGCGCGTGCGCGGTCGGCCGGGGCTCGGTACCGTCCAGCCAGGCAAGGTAGACCCCTTGCGCCGCGACGCTTTCCGCGACCGCGATCAGCGCCGGCTTGTCCGGTGTGGCCGCCGCCAGCGCCTCGGCGCCGCGCAGGATCACCATGAGATGGTTGGCCCCGGTGTCCACCACCTGCGGTGCCAGCACCTCGGAGATGTCGTCCCGGCCGAGGCCGACGGCGCGGGCGACAAGATCGGGATCGGCGTACGCGCCGAAGCGGGGTGCCGTCTGACGCATGTCGAGCTGGCCGTCGTTCCTGACCACCACCGGTAGGTTTCGGCCCCCGATCCGCTGGATGATCTCCGTACCGGGCTCGGTGCGGGTCAGGCGCCCCGAGTCCAGCAGCCACCACCAGGCGCCCAGTGCGTTGTGACCGGCGCCGAAAACCTCCACCCCGCCGGCGGTGAACGAACGCAGTTCCCGTACGGCGCCGTCCCGGCCGGGCAGGATGAACGTGGTTTCGGACTGGTTGAGCTCGCGGGCCACGGTCGGGTACCAGGCTTCGTCCACCGGTTGACCCCAGTCGGTGAGGTCCACGACCGCGAGCGGGTTTCCGGTGAGCGGGGCGTCCCCGAACACGTCCACCAGCGCGAACGGAACGTCGCCCCGCGACGCGTCTCCGGTACGCGGCCCGCCGAGTTCCTGGAACAGGGTGATCTGGAGGTCGCCGGGGGTTTCGAGTCGTGAGTTCAGCGAGTTCCACGGTGTCCGGGTCGGCGGGGCGACAAGCTCGGCGCCGGCTCCCACCAGGGCGTCCGTCGCGGTGGTCGTGTCGTCCACCTCGAAGGCGAGGCGGATGTGCGGGCTGACCGGCCGTCCGACCTCGACACTGTCGATCATCGCTCGCTGCGCCGGGTTGGCGAGTTCCAGGGTGGCCCGGCCCGCGTCGAGGATGACCACGCGAGCGTCGCCCTCGCCCGCGAACGCGGCTTCCGGCCGGAGCCCCAGCACATCCCGGTACAGCGTCACCGCGGCCTCGTAGTCCGCCGCTTCGACGACCACGCGGAGTTGACGTACCTCGTTCGATCCTGTGTTCTCGGGCATGCCGCGTATGTTAGAACCTGACACGGGTGTCAGGTGCAAGTGTGGGATCGGAGCGACGATGCGGATCGGTGAACTCGCCACCGCGAGCGGTGTCAGCGTTCGTTCGCTGCGCTACTACGAACAGCAGGGGTTGCTCGCCAGCGAACGGACCGCCGGTGGGCAGCGCCGCTATCACGACGACGCGGTGGGCCGGGTCGAGTTGATCCAGCGGCTGTACTCGGCGGCGCTGTGCAGCGAGAAGATCGCCGAACTGCTGCCCTGCTTCGAGGGCCGGCCGTCGCCCGCGCTCCGGTCCAGTCTGCTGGTCGAGAAGGCGCGGGTCGACGGGATGATCCGTGACCTGGAGCAGGCGCGCGGCGTACTGGTCTCGGTGATCGACTCGATCCCGGAGGACTGACCGGCACCGGTCGGCGGAGCATGCTCAGTGCGCCGAACCGACACCGGTGGCGAGCAGCCTGCGCGCCTCCCCGGCGCTCACCTTCGTCCGGTCACCGCAGTACGGATTCACGCACTGGACCACGTACTTCGTCCTGACCGGGATCAGGGGGACGAAGAACAGGCTCAGCTTGGTGACCTCGCGGATCACCAGCAGGTTCCCGGGCTGTCCGCACGCCCGGCAGGCCATCAGCACCGTCCCCAACCGCTGGGCCTTCGTGCGCAAGCCGAAGATCAGAAACATGTGCACCCCCTGGATCTGTCTGAATCGTCGCAGGCGTACGCACACCCGTGCCGGCTGTCACCCCGTTACCCGGATCTGTCCGCCCGTACGCATCCGTCCGGGCGGCAGCAGTCGGTGTTGCCTTGACACCGGCGGCAGGGTTTAGCGTCGCTGCGACCGGTGGAGGGATGACCATGAAGTTCGCGATCAGCTACAGCACACCGTTCTACGGCGTGGACCCCGACCGGATAGTGGGCTTCGCGCAGCACGCCGAGGCGTGCGGGTTCGAGGCCCTGTACCTGCCGGAGCACGTTGTCCTCTATCCCGGCGCGACGTTCGGGGCGATGCCGGTGCCGCCGTCGCTGCCGTACACCGACCCGCTCGACTGCCTGACCTTCGTCGCCGCGCACACCCGACGAATCCTGCTCGGTACGGGTGTCCTGCTGTTGCCGTACCACCACCCGGTGCTGCTCGCGAAACGTCTCGCCACCATCGACGTGCTCTCCGGGGGCCGCATGCGACTGCTGACCGTGGGCCTCGGCACCCTCCCCGGTCAGGCGCGGGCGCTCGGTGTGGACTTCGCCAGCCGGGGCCGGCGGGCCGACGAGGCGATCGACGTGCTGCGGCTGCTCTGGGAAGGTGACGACAGGGGAGTCGGCTTCCACGGCGAGTTTTTCGACTTCGACGACCTGAGCAGCTACCCGAAGCCGCTCGGCGTCACCCACCTGCCGATCCACGTCGGGGGATCGAGCCGCCCGGCCGCTCGCCGGGCCGGCGCCCGGGGCGACGGCTACTTTCCCGGCGGTGCCCTCACCAACGAGGAGCGGGCGATCCAGTGGGACCTCGTCCGGTCGACCGCCGTCGGGGCGGGCCGCGACCCGCAGACCCTCGAATACACCCGATGGGGTTCCATCGACATGTCACTCGAAAACGTCGCCGCGCTCGCCGCGCAGGGCGCGACCCGTATCGTGATCAGTCCCGCCTCGGCCGATCCGCAGGAGCAACGGGACCAGATGTCCGCGTTCGCGCAACGATTCGACCTTCCGGAGGGCTTGCCGGTATGACCGAACGATGGGAAACGGTCGAGGAGATCGCCTCGGCACGGCGGCGGTTCGAGGCGGGGATTCCCGGCTGGGTCACCCCGAAGGCGTACGGCATGGGACGTCTGGTCGGTGACCGGGTCGAGTTCGTCCGGATCAACGTCGGTGCCCATCCGCTGCCGGCTTCGGTCCTCGCCACGGTCTGTGGCCACAGCGCCGGTTCCGCCTCCTACCGGCTCGACCGGGCGGGGCTCCGGCGGGCGATCGACCTGCTCGCCCCCGCCGAGGCGTGCACCGCGTACGAGCATCCCAACCTGTTCGCGTGGCGACGGCTGCACGACGCTCTCGGCGTGGACGGGGTGGCGGTGGCGGTCTTCGTCGGCGACCTGCACCAGCCGTCCGCCGACGAGCACGCGGAGGCGCTCCGGGAGCAGGCGTTGGCGGTACCCGACTGACGCAGGCGTCCACCGGGCACCTGCGGGTGTCGGGAAGGTCCTCGGTCGGTCAGCGGGGTGCCCGGACGCGGTCGGCGACGTGTCGTCGGGTGATCGGTTCCGGCTATCCGGAGAAGGTGTGGGCGAGGGCGACACCGGCGAACACGACGCCGAAGCCACCTGTGACACTGACCCCGGCGTAGGCGAGCGCGGCGACGCGGCTGCCCTCCTGGTACAGCCGTAGCGTCTCGTAGCTGAAGGTCGAGTAGGTGGTCAGCGCGCCACAGAACCCGACTCCCGCGAAGGCCATGAGAGCCGAGGCGGCCGGTAGGGCGGCAAGGAAACCGAGCACCAGTGAGCCGGCGAGGTTGACCACCAGGGTGCCCCAGGGAAACCGGGTACCGAATCGGTTCTGGATCCAGCGGTCGGTGAGGTAGCGCAACGGCGCTCCGGCGGCTGCACCGAGGGCGACGAGCAGAGCGGTCATCGTCCCTCCCCGAGCTGTCGTACCGCCGCGGTCGTGACGGTCGAGCCGATCCAGACCGCCAGCAGCCCGGCGACCAGGGTGCCGATCGCGTACGCCACGGCGATCTGGAGGTGGTCGGCCGCGACGGCCTGCTGCACCTCCAGGGTGTAGCTGGAGAACGTGGTGAATCCGCCCAGCACTCCGACGCCGAGGAACGGGCGCAGCAGTGCCCGGCCGGGCCAGACCCGGGTCACCAGGACCATCAGTACGCCGAGCAGCAGGCATCCGGAGATGTTGATCCAGAAGGTGGCCCAGGCGAACCCGCCCGGCGGGTGCGGAAAGGCGTGTTGCAGACCGAACCGGCTCTCCGCCCCGATGATCCCGCCGACTGCGATCACCGCGAGGACCGGCCACGGGCCGGGGCGCGCTGCTCGGTGTTCGTCGGGCAGGCGCGGGTCGACGTCCGGGTCGACGGGTGTGGCGTCGGGTTCGGGCACAGTCTCCTCCTACCAGCAGAAAACCTACCTCCGCGCCCCGTTGCCGTCGGCCGGGCCGTACCGGGCCGCCGTCTCGACCCGCCCGCCGTGCGCCGGGCGACCCCGATGGTGGGAGCCACGCCAGGTCAGGATGATGGTGGCGAGGATGGTCGCGACGGCGGAGGCGAGCAGGACCGCGCTCTTAGCGTCGTCGACCAGCCGGCTGTTGCCGGGATAGGACAGCTCGCTGATGAGCAGCGAGACGGTGAAGCCGATCCCGGCGAGTTGGGCCATGCCGATGATGTCGAGCCAACCCAGGCTCGGGTTGAGCTGCGCCGGTGACACCTTCGTGGCCAGCCACGCGCCCCCGGCGATCCCGACCACCTTCCCGACGACCAGGCCGAGGAACACCCCGACCGCGACGGGCTCACCGACCAGGTCGCCGAGTGAGCCGAACACGACCCCGGCCGACAGCAGTGCGAAGACCGGCAGGACCAGGCCGTTCGTCCACGGTCGCAGCACCTCCTCGACGCGGTGACTCGGATCGATGCGCTCGCCTGGCCGGGCCCGCGTACGCATGAGCAGGCCCATCGCCGCCCCGGCGATGGTGGCGTGTACGCCACTGGCGTGCATCAACGCCCAGATCACCACGGCCAGGGGCACGAAGATCACCCAACCCGGCACCGGACCGGTCCACAGCCTGCCGGCCGGGCCGCGCCCGGCCTGGAGCAGACCGAACACGGCCAGCAGGGCGATCGCCGCGAACAGCGGCAGCCACGCCAGACCGGCGGAGTAGAACACGGCGATGACGATGATCGCGACCAGGTCATCGACGATCGCGAGCGTCAGCAGGAAGGTGCGCAGCGGTGCGGGCAGGCCGCGGCCGACAACGGCCAGGACCGCCACGGCGAACGCGATGTCGGTGGCCATCGGAATGCCCCAACCGGCCGCCGCCTCGCCCCTGCCCAGGGTGACGAGGGCGAAGATTCCCGCCGGCACGACGACCCCGGACAGGGCCGCGACGATCGGCAGGACCGCCCGACGCGGGTCACGCAGTTCCCCGCCGACGAACTCCTGCTTGAGTTCGTTCCCGACGACGAAGAAGAACACCGCGAGCAGCCCGTCGGCCGCCCACGCGTGCAGCGACAGGTCGAGGTGCAGCCCGGACGGGCCGAACGTCACCGACCGCAGCGACTCGTACGCACCGACCCACGGCGAGTTCGCCCACACCAGGGCGAACACCGCCGCGACGATCAGGAGCCCGCCGCCGACCGCGTCGCCGCGCAGCACCCGGCTCAGCCGGGTCACCACCACGGCGGTCACCGGCAAGCCGTGACGGTGGGCACGGATGTGGCCGGTGGACCGGGAACGGGGGGAAGTGGCGAGCGCATCAACCAGGCACCTTCGCGAGTGATGGGGTAACCGCCCCGGACGGCGGCGACAGCCACGGCCAGGCGGTGTCGACCCGATGACGGGGGGAGGCGGAACGGGGGAAAGGCGACCACCAGTGGTGGTCGTCGCAGCGACATCCGCTATCAGCGGAGGTCGTCTCCCGGCGGACAACCCGCGATCTCACCGTGCGCGTTCGTACCCCACGACGACAGCCATCCGTTCGTACCCGGATGCCGCATCACCCCGGCGGGCCGCGTCGGCACCCAGCCGACCGACCGCACCTCCGACGGCCACGACAGGCACCGACGACGAGTGAACCTCACCGACACCGATTGCCTGACCACGGAACTCACGTGACGACGCTAGCAGGAGCAGGGGCCCGCCGACCCGTCTCCACCGATGCGGCTCGCGAACACGCGCAGGGTTGTCGAGACCGACCCCGTCCGCCAATTGGCACACATGTGCTATGTGCGAGGTCGCGGAAATCCGCCTATCGTCCGGATGACCGCCGCCGTGAACCTTGGCCGGGTACGGCGGCGGTCCATTGCGCCATTCAGGGGATCCGGAAAGGAGCAACATGACAATCCTAGTGACCGGCGCGTCCGGGAACACAGGTCGTCAGGTGGTGGACCGGTTGGTGGCCGCCGGCAGGCCGGTGCGGGCGATGACCCGCCGACCGTCGGCCGCCCCGCCGCGAACCGGGGTCGAGACGGTCGAGGGTGATTTCACGCGGCCCGAGACCTGGCAGGCTGTCCTGGCCGGGGTGGAGCAGGTCTACCTGTTTCCCTTCGTCGAGGTTGACAGCGAGCCCGGCACGGGGTTCGTGGACCTGGCGGTTCGGGCCGGCGTACGCAGGTTCGTGGTGCACTCGGCCGCCGCGGCCGCCTTCGACTCCGACGACGCCCCGGACGATCCCGACATCAGTGCGCTGCGGCGACACCTCGCCGAGGAACGGCTCGCGCATCGGGCGGTCGAACGGCTGGTGGAAGCCAGTGGCGCGCAGTGGACCCACATACGGCCGGGTTTGCTCGCGGTGGGCGCCCTGGACTGGGCCGGGCGGATCCGGGATGAGCGGGTGGTGCGTGCGCCGTACGCCGCAGCGGCTTTCCCGTGGGTGCACGAGGCCGACATCGCCGACGTGGCCGTGGCGGCCCTGCTCGGTGATGCGCACGTCGGTGCGGCGTACACGCTCACCGGGCCGGCGAAGGTCAGTCGGGCGGAGCAGGTGGCCGCGATCGGGGCGGCGATCGGCACCCCGGTCGGTTTCGAGGAGCTGACCCCGGAACAGGCCCGTACGCAGTGGCTGGACGACGGCTACGACCGGCAGACGGCCGAGTGGCTGATCGAGCTGCTGGCCGCCGCCGTCGAAGGGCCGGACCTGCTGCCACCCACCGACACCTACCAGCGGGTCACCGGACGCCCACCGCGCACCTTCGCCCAGTGGGCCCTCGACCACGCCACCGACTTCCGCCCGCCGGTACGGACGGGAGAAGCCGGATGACGATCCTGCTGACCGGTGCCACCGGTTTCATGGGGCGGAGGATCGTCGACGAACTGCTCCTGGCCGGCGAGCCCGTCCGCGCGCTGACCCGTACGCCGGCAACGGCCGGTCTGCCCGACGGGGTGGAACTGTTCGCGGGCGACCTGGAACAGCCCGAGACGATCCGGGACGCGCTCCGGTCGGTGGACAGGATGTACCTGGTCCCGGCGGCTCCGGAGACCTCGGAGGAGGTGGTCGCGTTGGCGAAGGCGGCTGGCGTACGCCGGATCGTGGTGCTCTCCGGCGCGGCTGCCGACGATGACGCCTGGGGCGCCCGTGGTTACCTGGCCGTCGAACGGGCCGCCGAGCGGTCCGGTCTGGAGTGGACGCACGTCCGTCCGGGGGAGTTCGCCGGAAACTGGCTCGGCTGGGCCCCGTCCGTACGCGCGGATCGGCTGGTACGCCGCCCGTACGGCAACGCGGTGACCCAGCCGGTCCACGAGTCGGACGTTGCCGCGGTGATCGCGGCGACGCTGATCCGGGAGGGCCACGCAGGGGTGACGTACACGTTCGCCGGGCCGGAGGCGCTCACCACGGCCGAGCAGGTGGGCCTGATCGGGGCGGCTCTCGGTGAGGAGGTCAGGTTCGAGGAGGACGATCCGGTGCAGGCCCGTGAGCAGTGGATCCGGGACGGTTATCCGGCCGTTTTTGTCGACTGGATGTTCGAGGTCTGGGCCAGGTCCGCCCGCGAGCCCGCCCCGGTCAACGAGGATTGGGCAGCCGTGGTGCCCCGGTTGACCGGCCGCCCGGCCCGCACCTTCGCCCAGTGGGCCGTGGACCACGCCGCATCCTTCCGATAGCCGATAGACCGTCTCGCGACCGTCGGCGTGCGGTCGCGAGACGGTACGGCTCGACCCTCCGCCCGACCCTGCGGTCCACGTCACCGTGGGCGGCGGTGTTTCCGCTCCTCTTTTGCGTTGCAGTCGCATTGCCATGTCGGTTATCGTGGGATGCAATGCAGTCGCATTGCGAAGAGGGGACGCCGCAGATGCACGTACTTGCCTTGGCCGAGGCCACCGCCGACCTGGTCGATCTGGTCGGGGGCAAGGCGGCCGGTCTGGGGGACATGATCCGGCGGGGTGAACGGGTGCCGCCGGGGTTCTGCGTCACCACCGAGGCCCACCGGCTGGGCGTACTCCCGCGGGCGGCGATCGTCGAGGCGTACGAGCGGCTCGGTGGGGGTCTTGTGGCGGTGCGGTCCAGTGCGACCGCCGAGGACCTCCCGGACGCGAGCTTCGCCGGGCAGCAGGACACCGTCCTGAACGTCACCGGCGTTCCCGAACTGCTGGCCGCGATCACGAAATGCTGGGACTCGCTGCACGGCGCCCGCGCGGTCGCGTACCGCGACGCCCACGACGTCGACCACGAGCCGGTACGGATGGCGGTTGTCGTGCAGCGGATGATCGCCCCCGAGGTGGCGGGTGTGCTGTTCACCGCGAACCCGCTGACCGGCAGACGGACGGAGATGATGGTCGACGCGGCCCCCGGACTCGGCACGGCCGTGGTCGACGGCGTCACCGACGTCGACCACTACGTTCTCGACGGGTCGGAGCAGGACGCCACGGGCTGCGTGACCCCGGCGCAGTTGGCGGACCTGTGGGCGGCGGGGGAGCGGCTCCAGCGTCACTTCGGCCGCCCGCAGGACGTGGAGTGGGCGTTCGACCGGGAGGGGACCCTGTGGCTGTTGCAGTCGCGGCCGATCACCACGCTGTTCCCGCCGCCCCCGCCGACCGACCGGCCCCAGCCACGGGTCTACCTGGAGTTCGGCCACGTCCAGGGCATGCTGCAACCGGTCACCCCGATGGGAATGTCGACCCTGAAGTCGACGGTCGCGGCGATGGTCGCCGCGCTCGGGATGCGGGTCGAGATCGTCGACATCGGCGGGCGCCTCTACGGCGACCTGACCGACCTGGCGCGCGGCAGGTCCACCCGTAAACGCCTGGTCAAGCTCATGGCGGTCGATTTCGGTCCCCGGGCCCAGGCGGCGATGGAGCACATCCTGGCCGATCCCCGGTTCGCCCCGGGCCAGGGCAACGGCACGCAGGGTCCGCGTGGGGCCGGGGCTCCACCCCTGCGTACGGCCGCGCGGGCGGTGGTCGGAATCGTACGGACGCTGGCCCGGCCCGACGCGGCACGGCTGCGCATGTTCGACGCCATCGAGCGGCTCAGGCTCCGGTCGGCCGCGCCGGACGGGTTGCGAACCTCCGCCGAGCGGCTGACCTTCGTGCAGGCGCACGACCAGACGGACAGCCCCGACGAGATCATCTGGCCGATCGTCACCGGCATGCTCGCCGCCGCGCTGCCGGCCCTGCTCCTGAAGGGTGTCGCCCGCCCCGACGAGATCCACACGGTCCTCGGCGGGATGCCGTACAACGTCACCATCGAGATGGACCTGGCGCTGTGGCGGCTCGCCCAACGCGCCGGTGAACACCGTGAGCTGCTCCTGCGTACGCCCCCGGAGGAACTGGCCGCCCGGTACGTACGCGGAACGCTCCCGGACATCGGCCTGGCGGCGTTCCTCGACCGGTACGGCCACCGTGGCGCCGCCGAGGTCGACCTCGGTGTCCCCCGGTGGGAGGAGGATCCGACCCCGGTCTTCGCCGCGATCGCCAACTACCTGCGGGTCACCGACCCCGAGCAGGCCCCCGACAAGCGGTTCGAACGTGCCGCCGCGACGGCCGAGGCCACCCTCCACGACCTCGTCGCGCGGGCCCGCCGGCGTCGCCCGGTCCGGGGTCGGCTGGCCGGATTCCTGCTGCGCCGAGCGCGTTCCCTGGCCGGTCTGCGGGAGGCGGGCAAGTTCGCCGGCCTGTACCGGCTGCGGGAGGTACGCCGGCAACTGCTGCTCATCGGTGCCGACCTGACCGGCGCGGGACTGCTGGAGTCGCCGGACGACATCATGTTCCTCACCGTCGACGAGGTGCACACCGCCGTACACGGCAACGTCGACCACCGGGAGACGGTGATCTCCCGCAGAACGGTGCACCGGCGGGAGTCGCGCCGCAGGACCGTACCGGTGGCGTTGCTGTCCGACGGCACGGATGTCGAGACCGTACTGCCGGTGGCACCGGCGGCGGACGGGGTACTCACCGGTGTCGGTGCGGCTCCGGGTCGGGTGTCCGGGCCGGCCAGGGTGGTCCGCGACCCGGCGACCGCGTACGTCGAACCCGGCGAGATCCTGGTCACCGCGACCACCGACCCCGGCTGGACACCGCTGTTCCTCACCGCGGGCGGGCTGGTCACCGAGACCGGGGCGGTGATGGCCCACGGCCCGACCGTTGCCCGCGAATACGGCATCCCCGCGGTCATCTGCGTCCCCGACGCCACCCGGAAGATCGCCACCGGTCAGACCGTCACCGTGGACGGCGTGGCCGGCACGGTCACCGTCGAGTGACCGACGACGTCTCCCACCACCCGAACCCGACCGGGCACCGACCCCGCTGCACCGGACAGAACCCCGAGACCCGCCACCGCCGTGAGGACGACGACCATGACCGTCACCAGGACCCCGACCGATACCAGGACCCCGACCAGGGGAAAGGCCGGTGCGCTGCTGCGCCGGGCAGCGGTGACCGAGGCCGCGATGTGGCGCAGCATGTACGTGTGGGCGCTGCGTCGGCCGCTGCCGCTGGCTCCGGGCGACGAACCGTTCGGTTACCTCGGGGTGATCAAGCCGATCCTCGGGGTTTTCATCGGCCTGTCGGTTGTCGAGATACCGATCCTCGACCTGATCGTCCGCAACGTCGTGCCCTGGGAGCCGGCCCGGTGGATCATGCTCGGGCTGAGCGTCTGGGGCCTGCTCTGGATGATCGGCTTCTTCGCCAGCATCAAGATCCACCCGCACGTCGTCGGTGACACGGGCATCCGGGTGCGGGTGGGTGCGGGGATCGACATCACGGTGCCGCGGCAGGAGATCGAGACGGTGAGCAGGAGTTACCGCTCGATGCCCTCGGGCAGATCGGTCCAGGTCGAAGAGGTGGGCGACCGCCGGGTGCTGCACATCGTGGTCGGCAGCCAGACCAGCGTCGACGTCCGGCTGCGTCGTCCGCTGACCTTCGTACTGCCGGGCGGCGAGACCGACCCGGTCGACGAACTGCGCCTCTACGCCGACGATCCCGACGCCTTCGTCCGGAAGGCGCGTACGGTCAGCGCCGACAAAACGGCACTGTGAAAGCATCGATTCCATGCCCAAGAAGGTCGACCACCAGGAGCGGCGGACGCTCATCGCGGACGCGCTGATGCGGGTCGCCGCGGAGCAGGGGCTGGAAGCGGTCAGCCTGCGGCACGTGGCAGCCCAGGCCGGCGTCTCCTCGGGTTTGGTGCAGCACTACTTCCGCACCAAGGACGAGATGATGACGTTCGCGCTGTCGGTCGTACGCGAGCGCAACCAGGTACGAGTCACCGAAGCGGTGGCCCGGCTGGGCGAGGAACCGTCCCCGAGGGCGCTGCTGCGTACGATCATCGCGGCTGTGTTGCCACTCGACGAGCACACCCGCGACGACGGGCGGGTGGCACTGGCGTTCCTCGCCTACACCGCCGTACGCCCGGCCGCCGCCACCGGCCTGCGCGAGGACACCGCGCAGATGGTCGGCTTCCTCGCCGGCGTCCTGCCCGGGGCGAACACCGAGGACACCGCGGCGGGCCTGCTGGCGCTGATGGAGGGGCTGGGCGTCTACCTGCTCGGCGGCCAGTACACCGCCGAGCGGGCCCTGAACGTCCTGGACGCCCACCTCGACATGATCTTCGGCTCGACCGGCACAACCTGACGGGGACCGCGGGTCTGTGACCTCCACGACCCGGCCTGCCGGCGCGGGGAAATATTTCCGGTGGGGGTGTCGAATCGGCGGATCGTCGTTCGACGGGTATGAGACGGCTGGTCATCGCGTCCGGGAACTGACCGGACCTCAGCCGGAGATGGCAAGGGAGTGGCAATGCGGTTTCTGATGATGCACCGGCTCGACGAGCGTGCGCCGGAGGCATGGAACCCCAGCCAGGAGTTCATGGAGAAGCTGGGTGCGTTCATCCAGGATTCGGTCGAGAAGGGCATCTTGATAATGGCCGAGGGTGTCCACCCGTCGGAGCGGGGCGCCCTGGTCCGTAAGGCCCGGGGTGGGGCGATGACCGCGACCGATGGTCCCTTCATCGACGCCAAGGAGGTCATCGGCGGTTTCGCGCTGCTCAACTTCGCGAACCGGGCGGAGGCCGTCGAGTTCGCCCAGCGCTACGCCGACCTGTTCGAGGAGGTCGAGGTCGAGGTGCGCCAGGTCGTCGAGTTCGAGGACCTGCCGACTCCGGCCTGACCCGGCCCCGGATAAGGCGTCGGTCGGTGGGGGCTGGTCCGCTCGCTGCGGCGCGGGACCAGCCCCCACCCGTGTCAGGGGTGGCGGCTGCGGGCTCCTGTCCGGCCGTGCCGGCAGATCCGGTACGGCAGCGCCGAACCCACGCGACCCACTCGGCGAGGTCCCGGCAGTCGGGTTTTCCGCTCAGCGTCGGCGGGGACCAGGCGGTGACCCTGCCGTGGACCGGCGTCGCCCGTCCCGTCAGCGGGAACGTGATCGGGACCCGTTGGCCCGGATCCGGCCGACCGCCGTCTCCCGGGTCCAGGCCGAGGGCGACATTCACCACGTGGGTGCAGGTGGCCAGGTGTCGGGGTCCGACCACACGGGCCAGTCCGGCCGAAGTGGCACCTCGCAACGTCGGCACCCGACCCACGAAACCCGAGCGGTCGGCGAGCTTCACGCCTGCGCCGACCATTTCATTCGTACGACGATGTTGACCTCGGCGGTTCCCTTGGTCAGCACCACGCCGAACTGGCTGCTGAGCTTCAGGCCGAACTCGACCTCCATCTCGTCCGGAGCGATGGCGGTCAGGGCGTCCCGGCCGGGTTGTCGGGAACCGGACATCGCGGCTCGCGGCGACGGTCCGGATTGCGCGGCTGCTATACCTAGAACTACTATGCATTGCAGTTCTAGGTATAGGGGGTCACATGCACATCACCAAGGACCTCGTCGCGGCCTCGGCGACGCCGCTCGTGCTGGGGATCCTCGCGGAGGGCGAGAGCTACGGCTACGCGATCCTCAAGCAGGTCAACGAGCTGTCGGGCGGGCAGTTGGAGTGGACCGACGGTCTGCTCTACCCGCTGCTGCACCGGCTGGAGCGGCTGGGGCACGTCGACTCGGCCTGGGAGACCCCACCCGGGGGTCGCCGCCGTAAGTACTACCGCATCACCGACCAGGGCCGGGCCGAACTCGCCGAGCAGCGCCTCCAGTGGGCCGCGGTTGTCGACGCCCTGCGGGGGGTCTGGAGCGCGACGCAGTCCATCCGGCCGATCCCGGCCCCGGCGTGGGAGGCGGGACTGTGATCGCCGAGAGCGACAACGACCTGGAAGGCCAGATCGCGCAGTGGCGGGCGTACATGCAGCGCCGTCGGGAGCTGCACCGCACCGATGCCGAGGAGCTGGAGGACCATCTGCGCAGCCGGGTCACCGAGCTGACCGAGGCGGGCCTGCACACGGACGAGGCGTTCCTCATCGCGGTCAAACGCATGGGCAGCCTCGACGAGCTGTCGCGGGAGTTCGCCCGGGAGCATTCCGAGCGGTTGTGGAAGCAGCTCGTACTGCCCGGTGAGCCGGATGCGCCCGCCGCCGCCCGTACCCGTCGCGAGCTGCCGGTCATGGTGCTCTGTGCGGCGGTCGCGGCGCTCGCGATCAAGGTGCCGGCCCTGTTCGGGCTGGACATCTCGGACGACGACGGCCCCTTCTTCGTACGCAACTTCAGCCTCTTCGCGCTGCCGGCGCTGGCCGCGTACTTCGTCTGGCAACGCCGGGTCGCACCCCGGACCGTCGGGGTGCTCGCGCTGCTGTTCGTGCTCGGCGGCGTCGCCGTGAACGCGTACCCGATGGCCGACGACTCGCAGAGTCTCGTGCTCACGGCGATCCATCTGCCGCTAGCGCTGTGGCTGGTCGTCGGCGTCGCCTACGTGGGCGGCGACTGGCGCTCGGACCGGCGACGGATGGACTTCATCCGGTTCACCGGGGAGTGGCTGATCTACCTTGCCCTCATCGGACTCGGTGGTGGTGTGCTCACCGCCTTCACGGCGGGGACCTTCCGGGCCATCGGTCTCAACGCCGAGGGCTTCATCGAGGGGTGGCTGCTGCCGTGCGGCGCGATGGCCGCGATCATCGTGGCGGCCTGGCTGGTGGAGGCCAAGCAGAGCGTCATCGAGAACATGGCGCCGGTGCTGACCCGCGTCTTCACGCCCCTGTTCGCGGCCACCCTGCTGGCCTTCCTGGTCGCCATCGTCTGGACCACCAACGGGATCGACGTCGAGCGCGACGCGCTGATCCTCTTCGACCTGCTGCTCGTCGTCGTGCTCGGCCTGCTCCTGTACGCCATCTCGGCCCGTGACCTCACGGCCCGGCCCGGTCTCTTCGACCGCCTGCAGCTCGCGCTCGTGGTCAGTGCCCTGGTCATCGACGTCCTGGTGCTGGTGGCGATCACCGGCCGGATCACCGAATGGGGCTTCAGTCCCAACAAGACCGCGGCCCTGGGCGAGAACCTCATCCTGCTCACCAACCTGGCGTGGTCGGCCTGGTTGTTCCTCGGTTTCGTACGTGGCCGCATGCCCTTCGCCCGCCTCGAACGCTGGCAGACCCGGTACGTGCTGGTGTACGCGGTCTGGGCCTGGGCGGTCGTCCTCGTCTTCCCGCTGGTGTTCAGCTTCGACTGACCCCACCGGCACCCGCACCCCGACCCGGCCCGCTCACCCCGTCCACACAGGACAGGGATCGAGCGGGCCGTTCGGCTTTGTGTGGCCCGGAAAGTCTCCGGAACTTTCGGCGCCCGCGTACGCGAATCCCGATCCTTCGAGTGGGGGAGTCTCTCGCTCACCCCCTGACTCGGATTCCAACGACGAGCAGGTGGGGCTTTCCCCGTCTCCGCACCCAGCCAAGATCAGATTTCCGTAATGTTTCCGGAAGTTGTTGACAATCCGACAGGGTCGTACCAATACTGGCGCCATCGATTGACGTCGACAAGTGTCGATCCGTACCAACACACCGCGACCCGCTCCATCGGTCGTCCAGTGCACGACGACCGGCCCACCCCACCCGCGTTGTACGACGCCGACGCGGTGGCCGTGTCCCCGGCCACCGACAGAGTCCCGCCGGTCGTACCGCGCTGTCTGGTCTCCCCGCCAGCCCTCACGAGGAGGAAGCACGCCCATGAACGACGTCCCGTCCCACCCGACAACGCGCAGACGTGGTCTCGCCCGGCTCCTCGTCGGCGGTGCCTGCGCGGTAGCGATGATGGCGGCCAACGCGATGCTGCCCGGCATCGCGTACGCGGCCATCACCTCGAATCAGACCGGCACCAACAACGGCTACTTCTATTCGTTCTGGACCGACAGCCCCGGATCGGTCTCCATGGAGCTGGGATCCGGTGGCAACTACAGCACCTCGTGGCGCAACACCGGAAACTTCGTCGCAGGCAAGGGCTGGAGTACGGGTGGACGCCGGAGCGTGACCTACTCGGGCAGCTTCAACCCGTCCGGCAACGCGTACCTGACCCTCTACGGGTGGACGACCAACCCGCTCATCGAGTACTACATCGTCGACAACTGGGGCACCTACCGGCCGACGGGCACGTACAAGGGCACGGTCAGCAGCGACGGCGGCACGTACGACATCTACCAGACGCAGCGCGTCAACCAGCCCTCGATCATCGGTACGGCGACGTTCTACCAGTACTGGAGTGTCCGGCAGTCGAAGAAGACGGGTGGAACCATCACCTCCGGCAACCACTTCGACGCGTGGGCCCGTAACGGAATGAGTCTCGGCAACCACAACTACATGATCATGGCGACCGAGGGCTACCAGAGCAGCGGCAGTTCGAACATCACGCTGGGCGGCTCCGGCGGCGGCGGTGGCGGCGGCGGTGGCGGCGGCGGCGGCGGCGGTGGAAGCTGCACCGCGACGCTGTCCGCGGGTCAGCAGTGGAGCGACCGCTACAACCTCAACGTCTCGGTGTCCGGCTCCAACACCTGGACCGTGACGATGAACGTCCCGTCCCCGGCGAGGGTCCTCTCCACCTGGAACGTCAACGCCACCTATCCCAGCACCCAGGTGTTGAGCGCCAAGCCCAACGGCAGCGGCAACAACTGGGGCGTCACCATCCAGCCCAACGGGAACTGGACCTGGCCGACGGTCTCCTGCAGCCCGAGCTGAGTCCGTACCCCGAGAAAACCGCAGGGTGGCGCGGCGGCCGAACGGTCGCCGCGCCACCCTGCCGGCTAGCTCTCGATCGTGACCCGGACCGGGCCGATCCGCAGGATGCCGTCGTCGAGTGGGGTGCAGCGGACGCCGCCCTTTCCCCGCAGCGCCCGCCAGGTGCCGGGGGCGACGGTCGCGTCCATCCAGGCGCACGGGTGGGCCCGCCGGTTCACCCGCAGCCGCACCGGACCGTCGCCCGAGTCCAACACCAGTACGGATCCGACCAGGTCGTCGACGGGCACCCCGCAGACGAGGATGTTGCGCCTGAGTTGTACGAGGTCGGCGCCGGGCGGCAACGACTCCTGCGCCATCACGGTGATGCTCGCGTCGCGGTGCGCGGGCTTGCCGAAGTACCGGTCGCCGACGATCCCGAGACCCTCCCGAATCCGGATCTCCTCGACCAGTTCGCCCGGTGGCGCCGGTGCCGGACCGTCGGCCGGACGTCCCGTGTAGCGATGCACGGGCGAGGCCAGCAACTGGGCGATCTTGGGCATGCGGCGATTCTACGAAGACGGACATCCGGGGCGCCGGACTTCAGTGAACCCCGGGCCCCGGGGGCGCACCGCTCACAACTGGACAACCTCGCCCACCCGTGGTGGCGTACGACCGGCGAGGACGTCGAGCCACGCCCGCCGCAGGTCGTCCGGGCCGGAGCCGACCCGGACGTCGAGCCACCCGCCGACCACCCCGGCGAACCGCTGCCAGGCGTCGGTGAACCGTCGGTCGAGTCCGTCGCGGCCCCAGTCCAGGCTGCGCTTGCGCATCTGCGTCGGTGCGAAGAAGACCTCTCCGGCGGCGTCCGCGTTCGGGGTCTGGTTGGTGAGACCGACCGCGATGTCCCGGACGAGCCGGTCACCGAGGTGCTGCCGCAGGGCGGTTCGGGTCGAGGGCGCACCGGACAGGTCGAGATAGACGGTCGGCACCATGTCCAGGCTGTCCACCTCGTCGTACGGAAGCACGGCGTCGTAGCAGCCGAGGGAGAGGGTGAACGCGAGGTTGCCGGGGGAGGTGAGCCCCACCAGGCGCGGGCCGCGACCGTGCAGCTCGAACGCGGCGGCGTACGCGGTCTTGCTGGACGCCGACGACAGCACCACCGACGTCGCGCCGTGGAAGCCGTTGTCCACGACCTGGTCGGCCAGCATGAAGGAGGTGAAGAACAGCGGCCTGAGCAGGATCAGCAGATCCTCCTGGTCGGGCCGGTAGGCCGGGTCGCCGGTGACGGACCGGTACACGTTGTACGGCGAGGGCAGGTCGGCCCGGTGTTCGCTCGCGTCCCGGAACCCGGACGCGTCCACCCGCTGCGGTCGCACCACCAGGTGACCCGCGGGTGGAAGGTAGCCGTAGACCCGCTGCCCCGGGGTGACCCCGGCGACCGTCGACTCGACAACCTCCGCGAACCCCCAGAGTGGCGGAAGTCCCCACTGCGGTCCGAGCCCCCGGGGGTCGGGCGGGAAGAACCGCCAGTACCGCATCGTCTCGCCGAGCACCGCGTAGGTGACGTTGTTGGCGGTCAGCCCGACCCGGTCCACCCGCAACAGTGCCTCGCCCTCGGACAGGGCGGGCGTCACCCCCTCGACCAGGGTGGTCCGGGCCAGGTCGTCACGGGCCACGGCGAACGTCCAGGAGGCAGCCATGGTCCGACGCTAGACAGGACCGGAAGCCAGGGCAAGTGCACTGTCAGTGCAAAATCTCACGCCACTGCGGCTCGGCGCTCCCGTCGACTCCGCTGTGGAGTCGACGGGAGCCCGCGCTGGTCGAGAGTTCCGTGCGGACGGGTGGGGCGGGAGCTCAGGGGATGATGACGGTCCGACCGGTCAGCGTTCCGGCGTCGTTGCGGGCGTGGACCTCGGGCAGCTCGTCCAGGCCGACCCGGTCGGCGACGTGGATGTGCAGCTTGCCGGCGTCGACCCGGTCGACGAGCGTCCCGAGTTGCTCGGCGTCGGCACGGACGAACACACTGCTCGAACGGACTTTGCGGGCTTCGTCCTGCGGGCCGGGCGTGGTGGTCGTGACCAGTACGCCACCGTCGCGCACCAGGCCGGCCAGGGTGGCCATCTCCTCCGGCGGGACCGGGGCGAAGTTCAGCACGGCGTCGAACTGCCCGGTGACACCGTCGATGTCGCGACCGGGTACGTCGGCGCCGTAGCCGCGTACCCGGTCGGTGTTGCGTGGGCCGGCGGTGGCCACGACGGTGGCGCCGGCCTGGACGGCGAGCTGCACCGCGTAACCACCGACCGCGCCACCGGCACCGTAGACCAGGATCCGCTGCCCCGGCTGGACGTCGGCGTGCTCGGACAGGGCCTGCCAGGCGGTGAGCCCGGTGACCGGCAGTGCTGCCGCGTCGGCCAGCGGCACCGTGGTCGGCGCGGCGGCCAGGACCTCGGTCGGGGCGGCCACGTACTCGGCCGAGGCACCGTCGACCGTCATCGGCAGCAGCCCGACAACACGGTCGCCGGGTTCGAACCGGGTGACGCCCTCGCCGAGCGCCGTCACGGTGCCGGCCACGTCGATCCCCGGGATGAACGGCAGGGTCACCGGGAAGACCTGCCGCAGGTGGCCGGCGCGGATGGTGGCGTCGACCGGGTTGAACGAGGTGCCGGCCACCTGCACGATCACCTGCCCGGGGCCGGGGGTGGGCTGCTCGACGTCCTCGACGCGCAGGGTGCCGGCGTCGCCGTACTGGTGGAAACGGACGACCTTCATGACGCTTCCTCCTCTGGAAGTTGCTTCGAACTCGAAGCAGTTGCAGACTACAGCCTGCTTCGAATTCGAAGCAAGTAGAATGTGGGGGTGAGCCATGAGACAGCGCCCCTGGATGCCGAGCAGCTCGGCGCCTACTTCGCCCTCATGGAGGTCAGCAGCCTGTTGCAGCACGCCGTCGACGGGCACCTGCGGGCCGATGGCGACCTCAGCAACGTCCAGTTCCAGATTCTGGCCCGCCTCGCCGAGGCGCCCGGAGGCCGACTGCGGATGACCGATCTCGCCGACGGTCTCGTCTACAGCCGCAGCGGCCTGACCTACCAGGCCGGGTTGCTGGAGAAGCGGGGACTGGTCACCCGATCACCCGCCGCCGAGGACGAGCGGAGTGTTGTCGTGGCCGTCACCGATGTCGGCCGCGCGCTCGTGGCGCAGGTCCTGCCCGGCCACATCGAAGTTGTCCGGCGACTGCTGCTCGACGCACTCGAACAGCGCGATCTGGGCACCCTCGGTGCCATTCTCGGCCGCGTCCGCGACCACATGCGCACCGCGCCACCACGCTCGGCGAAACCCCGAGCGGGCCGGGGTCGCGCCGACTGATCCCGGATCAGACGGACGTGCTGACCGGCGGCGAGACGGCCTCTCGTACGCCGAGCGGGAAGAGGGCACCGAGTTCGGCGAAGACGGCGCCGTTCAGGGTGAACGCGGCCCGGCACTCCTCGATGACCCGCTGCTTCTCCGGCTCGTCCACCGGCAGGGCGTCGAGCAGCGCCCGGTAGTCGCGTTTGAAGGACGCGGGATTGTCGATGCCCTCGAATACGTAGAAGCGGACACCGTCGCCCTTGCGGTCCAGGTCCCAGCTCTTCTCCGCGATGCTCCGGATCACCTGCCCGCCCGCCAGGTCGCCCATGTACCGGGTGTAGTGGTGGGCCACGTACCCGGCCGGCCAGGTCGAGGCGACATTGAGGATGCGGGCGGTGTACTGCCGGGTCGCGGGCAGTGGCGCGACCCGGTCGCGCCAGTCCTCGCCCAGGAGGTACGCCAGGTCGCGCTCCAGTTCGGGCACCCGCGTCAGTTCCGGCCGGAGAAACGGCCCGGCGACCGGGTCGTCCTCCAGCGAGTCGGCGGCACCCTCCAGGGCGCGGTACACGAACAGCAGTTGCTCCGTGTAGCGGGCGTAGGCGTCCACGCCGAGGTGGCCACCGAGGAGGTTGGTCATGAACGCCGCGTTGTTGACCTCGGCGTGCGGGCCCTGACTGGCGGTACGGATGACCGACGAGAAGAGCGGTGCTGACACGGTGCCTCCTGGGTAGCGCCTTCGCTCATGGTGCAACTTAGGTTTACCTAAGTCAACAGCCCGTCTCCGCGACCCGCGTCAGCAACTCCTGGTACGCCTCGTTCCGGGGCGCGCGCGTCACGTCGATGTACGTACACCTGGAAGCCGTAGTCGATGCCCATACCTCAGTTTGCCCTGACGGCCGGAAGCCGCCTGAGGGGGCGGGTCATCGGGCCGGACGGCGGGCGCGGCAGCTCGTGCTCGTCCCTTCGCAATTCCACTTATAAGACCCTTTTGCGGAGTATCTTGAATGGGATGATCGGTGCCGCCGGGGCACGGATTTGGATGAACGTCGGCGACCCCATCGATCGTGCTGGGCGATGCTCTGCCCTTGGCACCGATGGTGGGCTGTCGAACTACGCGTCCGTGGCCTGCGGAGCACGGTCCGCTCCGATCCACTGGCGTGACTGCGGGGATGGCGAGGCTGCCGGATGACGAGGAAAGGTCCGCTGGCCGGCCATTACCCTGCGGTGGCAGCGATGGTCGTCGCCGCGCTGGTTCCGTACCTGGTGCTCTCGGCCGCGTTGGATCCGCTCATGTTGATCATCGCCCGGCAGATCGGCATGAGCGCGGCGCAGACGAGTCTCGCCGAGGGCCTGGCCAACGCCGGGTACGCGCTGGGCACAGTGCTGTCGGTGCAGCTCGCCCAGCATCTGCCCCAGCGCCGGATGCTGATCATCTACACCGCGATCCTCGTGATCGGCTCGGTGCTCGCGGCGGCGGCGACCGGGCCGGCGTTGTTCATCGTCGGGCACGTACTTCAGGGCCTGTGCACCAGTCTCTTGTTGATCGCCGCCGTGCCGCCGCTCGTCACGGGATTCCCACCGGGGAAGCTCCGCCCGACGGCGGTGGTCCTCAACCTGTCGATCTTCGGGGCGGTCACGCTCGGCCCGCTGATCGCTGGCATCCAAGCCGAGGCCAACGCCTGGCGGCCGTTGTTCTGGGTGATCGCGGCGATCGCCGTCGTGGCGCTGGTGCTGTCGCTGCTGACCTTCCAGGACGTGCCGCCGGCCGACCCTACGGCCACGCGTTCCCCGACTGCCGTCGTGCTGGCCACCGCCGGCTGTGTGGCCGCGTTCTACGGAGCCTCACAGTTCCTGCCTCACCGAAGTCTCGACGCCACCGCGTTGGCGCCGCTGGCTGTGGGGGTGGCGTTGATCATCATCCTGCTGGTGCAGCAGTACCGGGCCCGGCGTCCGCTGTTGATCGTGCGTCCCCTGACGAGCACGCTACCGGTGTCCGGGATAGTGGTGGCCATGTCCGCGGCGGCGTCCTCCCTGCCCGCGATCGCGTTGACGGGCGTCGTGCTCCGGGACCGACACTCGCCGCTGGACCTGGGACTGCTCTATCTCCCCGAGTTCGGTGGGGCGGTGATCGCGGCGATCGTGTTCGCGAAGGTGTTCACCACGCGGGCAATCCATTATTTCGCGCTGGCTGGGACGCTCTCGCTCATCGCGGGCATCGCGCTCATCGCCTTCGCTGTTCCACCCACCACCATCCGTACGCTGATCGGAACGGGACTGATCGGGGCCGGCGTCGGCGCCACGGTTACCCCGGCACTGTTCATTGCCGGCTTCTCACTGCGCAACGCCGCTCTCCAGCGGGTGTTCGCGATCGTCGAGCTGCTGCGGGCGGTGGCCGCGTTCATGATCGCGCCGATCCTGCTGTACGTCGCCGCGACCGTCGGGAAGAACCCTGCGGCAGGCGTCCAGATGACTCTCTGGGTCTGCTTCGGGCTGGCCGTTGGCGGAACGCTGCTCGCGATCGCGCTTTACACACTGGGGGGCGTACGTCCGCCGTCCCCGGCGCTGCAACGGTGGTTCAGCGGGGAACCGGCGTGGGACTCCCCGCCACTGCTAAACGCGATCCGCCGTGACTCCGCCAAGCGAGCCCCGCCGGGTGCCGGCGAGGGTCCGTCGGAACGACACGAACGGTGAGCGACATGACCGACCAACGATCCCACCTGCCCGGCCTCGTCAGCGACGCCGACCATGTGAGCCTGTCCCGCCTCGTCGGCGAAAGCGGCTGGCGGGTTGACGCCGGTCGGGCCAGCACCCTGCACGAACTCTTCACCGAGAACGGCGTACTCGACATCGGCCAGCCTGCCCAGGGTCGCGACGCGATCCGCGCCTGGGGCGAGGAGCTCGAACGGAACAACCCCTTTCCGGGCATCCGACACCTCGCGTCCAACATGCGCTTCGTCGCCACCGGGGTCGACGCCGACGGCCGCGACACCGCCGAGGGGGTGACCGTGCTGACCGTGTATCTCAACGACGCCGACGGCCGATCGATCAGCACCCCCTGGAACATCGGCGAGGACCACGACCGATTCGTCCGCACCGAGGCCGGCTGGCGCTTCACCCACCGCACCTGGGTCCAACTGTTCAGCCGCGACGCGGCGTAGTCGGAGCTGATCCTTCTGCCCGTTCTCCTTGACGTACCGGTGTTGGCCTGTATATTCAACCCGTCGGTTAATTAGCTACTTGGTTGAGTAGGGCATGGATACCAGTCAGCAGCTCAGCGCCACCTTCGCGGCCCTGGCCGATCCGACCCGCCGTGCGATCCTCGCCCGGCTGGCCAGGGGCGAGGCCACCGTCAACGAGTTGGCCGAGCCGTTGCCGCTCACCCTCCAGGCGGTCTCCAAGCACCTCAAGGTGCTCGAACAGGCCGGACTCGTCACCCGTGGCCGCAGCGCCCAGTGGCGTCCGTGCCGGCTGCGCCCCGAGCCCCTGCGCGACGTCACCGACTGGTTGGCGGACTACCGGCAGTTCTGGGAAGGCAGTTTCGACCGCCTCTCCGACCATCTGCGAGAGATACAGAAGGACGGTACGGATGACTGAGACGACGAACGCCAGCGGTCAACCCACCCGGGAGTTCACGATCACCCGGGTCTTCGACGCACCACGAGCCCTGGTCTTCCAGGCGTGGACCGACCCGCAACACGTCGCCCGGTGGTTCGGGCCACGTGGGCTCACCACACCCCTGTCCACGATCGACATGGACGTCCGACCGGGTGGGCAGTGGCGCCTGCGCATGGTCGGCGACGAGGACGGCGCCGAATACCCGGTGGTTTTCGCCTGCCGGGAGGTGGTCGCCCCCGAGCGGCTGGTGCTCGCCGTACCCGTACCGGAGGACGCGCGGGCCGGAGCCGAAGAGGCGCTGGTGACCGTCACCTTCGCCGACCTCGGCGACAAGACGGAGATGACGTTCCACCTCGCCGGGATCGCCGCCGGTCCGGAGAGCGCGGGGCTGGAGGAGGGGTGGTCCAGCTCCTTCGAGCGGATGGCCGAACACCTGAGCGGTACCAGCGCCGATTCGACGGCACCGAACCGGTGACCGTGCTGCACGCCGACCAGGTGATGAGCCTCCCCCAGGGAGACGTACGCCTGCTGGACAGCCCGGTCGCGCAGCGCCTGCTCGTCTCGACCGAGCTGGCCCGGGTGGCGTACGTGGCCGCCGACGGGACACCCCGGGTTTTCCCGATGCTGTTCCACTGGACCGGAACCGAGGTGGTGCTGTCCACCTTCGGCGGCGCCAAGGTCGCCGCCCTGCGGGCCAGGCCGGCGGTGGCCGTCACCATCGACGCCGCCTCCACCCCGCCGGAGGTGCTGCTCGTACGCGGGCGGGCCGAGGTCACCGACGTCGACGGGATAGTGCCGGAGTACGCACTCGCCCAGCGCCGTTACGCCGGGCCCGAGCAGGGGGCGGCCAACGTCGCCGCGGTCGACCATCCCGGTGCAAAAATGGTCCGCATCGCGGTCCGCCCGACCTGGGTCGGAGTGCTCGACTTCCAGACCCGCCTGCCGGGCGGGTCGAGCGTCGAGGATTTCGATCGGCGCGGACAGTCCTGATTCGGGAACGTGCCGCGGGCGAAGGCCATCAGGCGAGCCCGATCTGCTTCATGAATGTCGTCAGATCGTAGAACAGGTTCTCCTCGGCGATTTTCCCGTCCACCCACCGTGCCACCGTGCAGAAGTCGACGGCGAAGGACTTACCGGTAGGAGGAATCTCCTTGCCGTCCGGGCCCTGCATCGGCCCGGACATGGTCCCGGTCCAGTGCGCGATCGAGCAGGTCCAGTCGCCATCGGCGAACAGGACCTTGTACGGGCGGTTGTCCAGGTGCTGATCCGGAAACGCCTTGAAGAACTGGATCGCCTCGGCCTCGTGGTTGTGCTGCCCATGCGTTTCGGGCTTGCCCGGCCACCGCACCACCACGTCCTCGTGGTGGCGGTTGTTGAACAAATCGAGATCCTGGTTGTTCCACGCGTCGTCCAGCGTCTGCATGAGTTCCATATTCGTCCGCTCGGCACCCATGGACCCCGACCCCCTGCCGCCCCCGACCATTCGTCTATCGAAACTACTATCCGGGTCGGTCCGGAGTGAGGGAATGCTGCGACGATCTATTCCGAGCAAAGCCCGTGCAGCGGTCACCGATAGCGGTCACAGGCCGGCGAGGCGAAGCAGCCGGTCCATCTCCGCCGTCGGTAGCGACGGCGAGGACGCGGCTGCCTTGGCGACCCACTCGTCCTGATCCGCCAGCAGCGCGGTCAGCGCGGGTGTGGGCAGGCGCGGGTGCGGGGCGACGGCTCGGCGTACGGAGCTGTCGGGATCGTCGGCCAACCGCTCGGCCAGGTCGGCGGGAAGGTCGGGGTCACGGGGAGCGAGGCGGCGCATCCTCGGGTCGGGATCGGTCGCGAACCGGCGAAGGGTCTGCGACGAGAAGGTGAAATCGTCCGCCGGACGCCAGCGCGTCCTCTTGCGAGGTCGGAAGGTGCGGTCGATCCGCTCGGCGGCGTCCTCGTCGACGAGGTGCGGAGCATGCCTGGCCATCGTCGTACGCACGTTGCTCTCGTTGTCGTCCAGCAGCCGCATCACCGCCTCCGGCGGGAGCGACGGGTTGCACGCGGCGGAGAGCCGGAAGCAGGCGTACGGCGAGCCGACGTGCGGGAGCGGGTCGGCGGTGACCCAGTCCAGGCGCAGATCCCTTAGCTCGACCAGGGCGAAGTAGTCCTCGACCTGCTGCAGGGCGGCGTTGTCGTCGAGTTCGTCGTCGGGCGCGTCGATCAGCGACCTCGAGCCCTGCTGCTGAATCTCGGTGTAGATCTCCGATCGGGTCGGCTCCGGGGTGTCGGGGCGGGCGAAGATGCCCACCCGCACACACGCACTCGGGTCCTCGGCGAGTTTGTCGCGCAGGTCCGAAGGGAGCTGTGGATGCTCGGCCAGTTGACGCCGCACCTGGTGGTTCGGGTCGTCGGACAGCCACAGCGCGATCTCGGCGGTGAGCGTGCAGTGCCGCACCGCACCGACCCGGGTGACCGGGTCGGCGAGCAGGCCCGGGACGAGGTCGGCCGGTGGGATCGGGTGGGGGAGCCGGGCATAGTAGGTGGAGCAGGCCGCCGCACGGACCTTGTCCTCCGGGTCGGTCAGCAGGGTCCGCCGTACCTCCTCCGGAGCCTGCGGCCACCACCGGGCCAGCGTCGCGCGGATTTCGGGGTCACGATCAGCCGCCAACCGAGCACGAAGACCTGCGGGTACGTGGTCGCCCTCCGCGAGATACTGACGCACCTGCTTGTCCGGATCGTCGATCAGTCGCACGAACACGTCCCTGCCCGCGTCGCGTCCGCTCACGACCAACGCGGCCCGGACAGAGGAATCCCGATGCCCGGCGAGTTGCAGTCGAACCGCGTCCGGCAGGTGGCGGTTGAGCGCGAGACTGTGCATGAGCCAGTGGTGGTTCGCGGTGATGATTTCGGCGATCATCTCGGGGGTGAGGTCCGCCCGCATGGCCGCATGACCCAAGCCTCGCCGGTAGCCCAGCAGCCGACGGACCAGCTCCGCCGGCAACTCCGGATTCTCGGCGAGACCGTCCAACGCCGAGGCAAGGTGAACAGGCGTCGAAGCCGGATCGGACACTGCCGGTACCTCCCGCTCGGACACCGACCGCCGGGCCGAGTGTCTCATGTGGAGACGGTACGCCACGGTTGGCGATCTTCGCAGGTTGCGGGCCGTCGTTAGGCTCCGCCCATGGGGGTACGGCGACAGGATCCGGAGGCTCGCCGCGACGCTGTCATCGGCATCCTGATCTCCGTCGTGGTTTTCGGTGCGGGGGTCGGTCTCTTCGCGTTCGCCGACTACATCGACATCGTGATTGTCGACAGGCTGCTGTTCATAGTCGCCGTTCTTGTCATGTTCGGCGGCGCCTTCTTCGCCACGCTGGCCTTCTCCACGGCCGTCCTCGGACCCGGCCTGACCGAGAAGCTGTTCTTCGTTCAGGACAAGGCACTCACCCCCGAGGTGGTGACCGACCTCCGAGCGAAGGAGAGCGCCCCTTCCACGGTTCCGGTCTCCTCGGGGCAGGGCATCCTGCGGGTCATTCCGGTCAGGCCCGAGTGGTGGCTCGACGACACCTACGCCGAGTACGCCACACCCGTCGTGGCCGTCGAGGACGCCGAACATCGCCTGCCCGGCTGGGACCCGTACGACATCGCGGTCCGGGCCGGCGGCCCTGCCGTCGTGGCCTGGATGCCACGCGCCAGCGGGATACCGGGACGGCGTACGAGGAGTCTCGTCTCCGTACCCGAGGGGGGTGTCGGCGCGGTGGTCTTCCGGCCGTCGTCGGTGCCGGAACTCGGCGGCACCCTGGAGCCGCTCCAGGGCGAGTTGCGCGGCAAGCTGTCAACGCTGCGGGTGATGCTGGGGGCCGTCCTGCTCGCGGTTGTCACCTGTGCCGTGTGGGCGCTGTTCGGCGGATGAACAGTCATCGCCCGTACCCGGAAGTTGTTCCAGGGCCGGCGGTTCTTTCGCGCGTTCGTCCGACCACCGTCCGCCCCTGCGACAGGGGGTCCGATGGATGGGACGCGGGCACTGCGCCCGTCCGATGGTTGATCTCTGGTATGGACATGAATCATTGTCTGATTAGCATGCGTGATCAAACCTCGACCGGCGCGATCACCTCCGCCCTCTCGCGCCCGGCGGGCCGACACAGGGAGACCGCATGCCTCCACGTCGCCGCTTCGTCCTCACCGCCCTCACCACACTCGCCATCGTCGTCATCGCCCCACCCCAGGCCATCGCCGCGACTCCACCGGCTCCGGCAGCGCCCGCCGGGTCGACCACGCTCGCCCACGGCGGCGCCGCCTCGGGGTTGATGCTCGCCGCGCTCCGGCGCGACCTGGGCCTCACCGACGCCGAGGCCCGCAGCCAACTCGCGGTGGACGACCGCGCCCGCCGGGTCGCGGCGTCGCTGCCGGCCGCGCTCGGCGACACCTTCGCCGGAAGCTGGCTGCCGGCCGGCGCCGACCGGCTGTCCGTCGCCGTCACCGACCCCGCCCACCAGGCCACGATCCGGGCCGCGGGCGCCAACCCCATTCTGGTACGCCACAGCGCCCGGCAACTCGACGCGGTCGTGGCACAACTGGACCGCCGGTCGCGTGGTGCCTCGGTCGACGGTGTGACCGGCTGGCGGGTCGACCCGACCACGAACAGCGTGACCGTGCTGGCCCGGGACGGGGCAGCGGCCACCCGGTTCGTCAACGCCAGCGGCGCCGACCCCACGACCGTCCGGATCGAAGCCAGTACGGACAACCCCGTGCCCTACCTCGACATCCGTGGCGGCGAGCGGTACTGGACCAGCTCGGCCGGCTGCTCGGTCGGATTCTCCGTCACCGGTGGCTTCGTCACCGCCGGACACTGCGGCTCGGCCGGGGAACCCGTGAGGCACATCAACGGCACCGGCATGGGGGCGTTCGCCGGCTCGACCTTCGGGCAGGTGGGCGACTTCGCCTGGGTCGCGACCAACGGATCGTGGGTGCCCCAACCGTGGGTCAACTACCAGGACGGCAGCAACTTCACCATCGTCGGTCAGCTCTCCGCCCCGATCGGCACCACGACCTGCCGGTCCGGCGCCACCACCGGCTGGCACTGCGGGCGGGTCACCTCACTGAACCAGACCGTCTCCTATGCCAGTGTCGGGGTCACGGTCACCGGGCTGACCGAGACCACCGTGTGCGCCCAGGGCGGCGACTCCGGCGGCCCGTTCGTGGCCGGTGCGCACGCGCAGGGGGTGACCTCCGGCGGATCCGGTGACTGCGTCAACGGCGGACGTACCTTCTTCCAGCCGGTCGGGGAGATCCTCGGCGCGTACGGGCTGACGCTCACCGCCCAGCCCGAAACGCCCTGCAACACGTACGCGTCGATCTACTCGGGCAGCCTGGCGCGTACGAACGCGTCGGTGGTGGAGCCGAACGGGGGCTCCTTCCAGGCCGGGACCGGCACCCACAGCGCGTGCATGACCGGGGGGAAGGCGCTGAGCCTGGAGTTGCAGAAGTTCGTCGGGCGCACCTGGAGCACCGTCGCGAGAAGCAACGTCGTGCTCGGCGACGAGCACCTCACCTACACCGGTACGGGTGGCCAGTACCGCTACGTCATCATGGCGGTCGACGGCGGGGGTGCGTACACCCTGGGCTTCAACCAGCCCTGACGCTCGACGTTGGTGGCACCTCCACGGTGAAGGGCTCCTGCCGGCTCCGGGACGGAGCCCGGCAGGAGCCATGCCCTCAGCCGGTCCGCCAGTTCTCGACCTGCACGCTGCATTCGGTCAGCGCGCTCCGCAGGCCGAACGTCAGTTTGATCGCGTTACCCATCCACCTGTTGATGTCCGACATCGGCCGGTCGAAGGTGGCGTGGCCCTTGCAGCCGTTGCCCTGCGCCTCCAGATCGACGCGGAACTGGAAGTAGGTCTCGATCTTGTTGCCTGCCGTGACGGTGAGACCCGTCGTGTCCAGGCGGCTGAGATAGATGGACGCGGCGAGCCCCGGCGCCTGGATCTCGCGCTCGGCGACGCTCAGTTGGGACGCGACCCCGCCGTAGACCACCACCAGGGTATCGGCGAGGGAGTGGGGCGAGGTGAAGGTGCCGATCTCGCCCGCGCCGGTCGCGGCACTCTTCTTCTTGCTGAAAATCCCCATCTTGTTCGTCCCCTTCGTTGATTCGGCGAACAACGACCAGCGCGCTGTGCCTGCCGCCCACGGGCGCCAGTTGTCCTCCCACGATTTCCTGATGCTCGGCTCGCGCCTTCCCAGGTTGCCGATCTCCCGCCGGGCCAGCTCGATCGTCCTACGCGCCGTCTGCTTCTCGTACGGCACAGTTAGCCGCTTGTACTTTCGATATGCGAAATAGATTGTCAACGAACTGTATCCAGGCAATTGCGGAACCGGGCCCGCCCGTTTGGACCAGATACGTCGCCTAACGTCGATCGAACGCATCGTTCGATGCCGGTGCGAGGCTGAGCAGGTGCGTCGGGCTGAGTCACGGTGGAGCGGGCAGCCGCACCTGCTTCGGTATGGTGTGCGGCGTGAACAGCGGCTTCGACCTCCACAAAGGAGTTGCGGCTGCCGTTCGTGACGCCGCCGGGGCATGTCGGTTCATCCGGGAGTTCGCCGAGGCGTACGCGAATCCGGTGGTTGACGGCGACGGGTGCGACCAGGACGAGTTGGGGGCGGCTGCGGCCCGGCTGGGGTTCCCGTTGCCGGCGTCGCTGCGCGCGGTGTACGCCCTGATCGGCAGGTGTGACGACCTGACGCGGGTGCAGGACCATCTGCTCGCCCCGGCCCAACTGCACCTGGACGACACGGGCCAGGTCCTGGTCTTCCGGGTGGAGAACCAGCACGGCGCGCAGTGGGGCGTCCCGCTGCCCGCCCTCGCCGACCCCGATCCACCGGCGGTGTTCCGCCCGGAGGTGTCCGGATCGGCCGAGCGACTCTGGCGGCCGTTCATGGACCGGGTCTCGATGGCGTGCGTGGAGATGGTGCTGTCGGAGTGGATGTTGTCGGGTGACGTCTTCGCGGACAACCGGGAACTCGACGACCAGGCGATCGACGACCTGGAGCGGGGGTTCCGGCGGCTGCCGTTGCCCGACTACCCGTTGTGGGCGGATCCGGACGGACGGCCGATGAGGTGGTTCGGCGCCGACGGGGTGGTTTTGCGCGACGACGCCGCAACGTGGCTGTGGGCGCGGGCGGCCTCATCCGAAGGGATAACCCGCGTACGGCAGGCACTGCCCGGCGAGTGGTTGATGGCCGACGACCAACGGGGGGAACACCAGTGATCCATGCGGTCTTTTTTGATATCGGCGGGACGATTCTCGACGAGTCCCGCGAGTTCGCGATGTGGGCCGACTGGTTCGGCGTTCCCCGGCACACTTTCTCGGCGGTTTTCGGCGCGGCGATCGCCCGAGGTCTGGACTGGCAGGAACCGTTCCGGGTCTTCCGGCCCGGTTTCGATCTCGCGACCGAGCTCGAACTTCGGGCGGCTGCCGGCAAACCGGAGACGTTCGGCGAAGAAGACCTCTACCCGGACGCGCGATCGTGCCTGACCTCCCTGAAGGATCAGGGCCCGCTCGTGGGCCTGGCCGGCAACCAACCGGCTCATGCCGAGACGATGCTTCGTGCCCTCGACCTACCCGTGGACGTGATCGGCACGTCCGCCGGTTGGGGTGTGGCGAAGCCGTCGGCGGCCTTCTTCGACCACGTCATCCGCGCCGGCGGTGGCGACGCCTCCTCGATTCTGTACGTCGGCGACCGCCCCGACAACGACGTACGCCCTGCCATCGAGGCCGGTATGCAGACCTGCCTGATCCGGCGCGGCCCGTGGGGCTACATCCTCGACTTACCAGCCGTCGCCGAGCAGTCCCCGTTCCGCATCGACTCGCTGGACGAACTCCCGACCCTCGTCGCAAAGCACAACGCGACAACCCCCTGAACCCGTCCACCCCCTCCACCCCGGCTCGGCCCGGCTCGGCCCGGCGATCTTGCAGTTGTGGTGGCTCACAATTCCGGATGAGTGCCATGATTCGGGCGCCACAACTGCAAGATCGTCGGCGGAATCGGTCAGCGGCGGTGCGGGGGTCGGGGTGCTATGGGGGGTCCGTAGGCTGACGTGACTGACCACATTGGAGAGACATACATGCGCTGTCAGACCTGTCATACCGAACAGGCGTCGACCACCGTGGCGTGCGCGGTCTGTCGCACTCCGACGGGCGCCCCGGCGGTCATTCCCTGGGCACGTACGTACAGTCTGAGCGGCGTCGGACGGGCGACATCGAATGCGCTCGGTCTCGCGGTGGTGGCTCACCTGCTGCTCGCTGTCATGATGATCGTGGACAGCCAGTTGGTTGAGCGCGCCAAGCGGGACCTCGACCCGGACGCGATCGACAGCGCTCTTTTCAGCACGGGCCTGGTCGGCCTGCTGTTCGTTGTTCCGTTGACCGCCGCCGCTGTGCTGATGATCGTCTGGTGCTACCTGGCGCGGGTCAACCTGGATGCGTTCCCAGGTGCCGTGCCGACGCTGCACAAGGGCTGGGCGATCGCCGGCTGGCTGGTGCCGTTCGTATACCTTGTCGTTCCACCGCGCGTAGTGGCGAACATCGTCCGGGAGAGCGTGTGGACGTCGAACACGCAAACCCTGGTACGGATCTGGATCGGTAGCTGGGTGGTCTACGGGATCGCGGGCGTGGCGCTTCCACTCTTTGACCTCTGGAACTTCCTGGCGCTGCCGACCGACCTCGACGGCCCCGACGACTATCAGGAGCACGTCGACTACTACTACTTTTCCGCCATACCGTCGACCCTGGTGCCGGCAGTGCTCGGCGCGGTGGCCGGCGTGTCCCTGATCAAGCTGATCAACCAGGTGTCGGCCGCGCAGGACATCCGAATCGGGCGCGGCACGCCGGCCGCCCCCGTGATGCCCGGCATGGCCACCACCGGAGCATGAGCGAGCGGACGGCCCGCCGTCGGAGGGCGTCGCCGAGAACGTGAGCCAACGGCTGAGTTCCTGCCGACTGCGGGTACGGGGTCGGCAGGGGCCTGCGCAACCTGCCGGCGGCCGACTCGTTGGTGCCACGAGGGGCAGACGGGGGCGGACAATGGTGGCGGGACGCGGTGACACACTGCTGCGCTCTGGGATGAGTTCGGGGCGTGCCACGTTCCTGGAGCTCTTCTTCGACCTGGCCTTTGTTGTCGCCCTCACCCGGGTCTCGCAACGGTTCGCCGACCTCGGCGGCGACACCGGCTGGACGCTCGTCGCCGGGCTCGGTCGTACCCTGCTGCTGTTCCTGGCGCTCTGGTTGATCTGGTCGCACACCATCTGGATCACCAGTCGCTACGAGCCGGAGCGGCCGGTCATCCAGGCGGTCGTGGTCGGCACCATGTTCGCCGCCCTGGTGATGGCGGTGACGCTGCCGCGCGCGTTGGAGGAGCGGGCGTTGCCGTTCGCGGTCGCGTACCTGGTGGTGATGGTGGTGCGGCCGCTGGTGGTCGCTGCCGCGCTGCGTGGCCATCCACGACGGCTGGTGCCGTTTCGGCTCGCCGCATGGGCTGCGGCGGCCGCACCGCTCTGGCTGGTCGGCGCGTTGGGCCCGGAACAGCTACGCCTGCCGCTGTGGGCTGCCGCGCTCACCGTGGACTACGTCGCCTGGGCTCTGGGCTGGCCGCTGCCGTGGCTGGGGGCTGCGGCGGTGAGTCGCTGGCGGATCGCCGGGGAGCATCTGGCCGAACGTCACCAGCAGATGTTCCTCATCGCGCTCGGCGAGACGATCATTGTCATCGCCGCCGTGTTCAGTGGCACGAGCTACTCCTCGGTGCGGGCTGCCGCCTTCACGGTCGCGTTCGCCACCAGCGTGCTGCTGTGGCGGATCTACTTCTACCGCGCCGGTCGGTTGCTGACCGAGGCGTTGGGTCGGGCGCGTATGCCCGGCCACCTGGGTGCGGCGTCGGAACGGACGCACGGGTTGATCGTGCTCAGCGTGCTCGTCACCGCGGCCAGCTACGAGCTGGTGATCACCGATCCGTACGGGTCGCTGCGGCCGACGTGGCTTCTGTTCGTGGTGGGCGGCCCGGTGCTCTTCCTCGGCGGCCGGGTGTGGCTGGAGTACGAGATCTTCCGCCGGCTCTCGTGGTCGCGGATCATCGGATTGGTCGTCCTGCTGCTGGTCACGACAGTATTGGTCCGCTGGTCGCCGATGGTCGCACTGAGCGTGGTGGCCGGAGTGCTGGCCCTTGTCGCGCTGCCCGACGCGTTGCGAGGTCGGCAGCGGCCGAGTGACGATTCCGACTCGCCGACCGGGCCGGAGACCCCCGGCGATCACGGGTCCGAGGCGTGATCGCGCGGCTACCTGAAACCCTGGCACGCGCAGGTCGGTGCCCGGGAGCGGGAGATGAGGGCACCGCAACGAGGGGCCAGGCCGCCATCCGAGCGGGCTGGCCCAACCCGGTCAACGTTTACGGTCGTAGCACTAGAAAGGTTGGTAGGCCCACTGCTGGTAGTCGCCGCCGTTGCCGGATGGTTCTGTGGGTTCAGCCGAAGGCTCTGATGGTGCTCCAGTTCTCGGCGATGATGACCTTCACGAACGGGTTGGTGTTGGTGGCGGACGGGTGGTAGACGCGAATGCTTCCGTCCGGACCGTTGCGGGCCCAGAGATCGGGAATCCGGTCCCCGCTGATGTCGGGGATGCCGACCACCGCGGTGACGTTCGTCGAGGTCCAACTGTTCCCGTAGGAGACGTCGCCGCTGCGGGAGTTGCCGGGCAGTTTGAGCGAGTTGAGGTCGACGCTGCCGGCGACCGGGCCGGGTTTGCCGTGTCGGATATACATGATGCCGGTGGTGACATTGCGCCAGAGCAGGTCGGGTGTGCCGTCGAGGTCGATGTCCGCGACGTTGACGATTTCCGGGCCGGCCCAGGTGGTGCCCTCCATCAGGATCGCCTCCTGGAAGCTCGCTCCGGTGTAGCCGGTCAGCACCCAGAACGCGGTTCCGGCGCGTACGACGAGGTCGGGGAGTTTGTCGCCGGTGATGTCGCCGACGGCTTTGACCTGGGTCCAGGTGGTCGGGTTGGGTGCGTTGGCCGGTAGCAGGACCCGTAGTCGGCGGTCGACGTTGAAGCTGCCGTATCCGTCGCCGGGGTAGAGCCAGAAGCCGCCGTCGGGGGTACGGGCGAACAGGTCGGTGGTGCCGTCGCCGGGGTAGGCGTCGGCGTACTTGGTGATGAGGGCGGCTCTGCCGGTGGCTGGGTCGTACCAGTGGCCGGAGGGATTGAGTGTCCGGTCACCGGTGTAGGAGGCAGCGAGTGAGGTGTTCAACTCGCCGGTCGTGTCACCGGCATAGGTGCGCAGGTTGCCGCTGGCGTCGATGACGCTCAGGTCGGCGATGCCGTCGCCGCCGGTGTCGCCGGGCCCGTCGGCGACGTCACGGGGTGGGACGTAGAAGGTGTAGTCGGCCCGGCCGCTGCGGTTGCCGACCGCGTCGTAGGCGAAGACCTGCAGGGTGGTGGGTCCGGCGTGTCGTGGTGCCAGGTTGGGCACGGTCGCGGCACCGGCGGTGGCGGTCACCGAGGTCTCGCTGACCCCGTCGAGGAGGTATCCGAACCTGGTCGCGCCGGTCGCGGTGAAGGTCACGGCTCCGGTCTGGCCGAACTTGACGGTCGCCCAGGTCGCGCCGTCGGGCGTGGCCTCCTTGAACACGTCACTGGTGACCACCGGGGTTGGTGGTGCCGAGCCGTCGACGGTGAACCGGCAGGGGTCGTTGCCGGGTGGGAAGTACGAGGAGTACGCGTTCGAGGAGTCCTCGGCGCGTACGTCCCAGGAGTAGGTCGCCCGGTCCTCCAGACTGGTGGAGGGGATCGTCAGGCTGCCCTTGCCGCTGCTCAGGGAGGTGACCAGGGTGCCGGCGGGAATCGCGGCGCCGTTCTTCCAGAACCGGAAGCGCAGGCCACTGAGGTTGCCGTCGGGGTCGGTGGCGGTGGCGCTGAGGACGAGGTTGGTCCTGCCGACCGTGACGCCGGCCCCGGTGCCGGGTACGCAGGCGCCGCCCGGTGTGGTGGTGCCGCCGGTGGGTTCGTTGGGCACCCGGTTGTAGGTGACGCTGAGTTCGGCGGAGGTGGCCTTGAACTTGCGCCAGGTCTGGGTGTCGGTCTCGGTGGTGGCGCGCATGCCGAGGGTGATGCTGGTCGAGCCGTTGTTGGCGCCCTGTTGGGCCGCGTTCTGCACGTTGAAGCTGACGTACGCGTCGGCGCAGCTGCTGCCGTAGCCGTGGGCGAAGGAACGCTTCTGTTGTTCGGTCGTCCAGGCCGGCTGCTTGTTCCAGGTGGTGCCGGAGGAGATGGCGCCGACCAGCCAGAGCTGCATCTCGCGGGCGGTGCAGCTCCAGGAGTGGGTGTTGAGCACCTTGAAGGTGGCGGAGCTGACGGTGGCACCCCGTAGGGCGCTGCTGTAGCCCATCCGCCAGAAGGAGCGGGTCTTGAGGGGGGTGTCGCTCTCGTACCCGACTCGGGCGTCGACGGTCCCGGAGTTGAAGTTGGTGCCGTTGTACGTGTTGGTGTTCGGGTGTTGCGCGTAGACGGTGGCCCAGGCCTGGGTGCCGCTGATCAGGGTCGGGTCGAGGAAGACGGGGAAGAGCACGTCCTGGCGGGTGAGCAGGCCGGTGGCGGCGGCGTCCAGGTGCAACTCGGCGTTGCCGGTGCCATCGCCGTCGAGGCGGGTGGGGATCTGGGCCTCGTGGGATCCCGGTTCGCTGCCGTTGAGGCCGGACAGCTTGAGCACGTCGGCGGGGGTGTCGACGGTGGTGCGGGGGGTGCCCTCGGGGGTCTCGGGGTTGCGGCCGGCGGAGTCCCAGGCGAACGGGGTCGGGATCGATCCGATCTCCTTGCCGCTCTTCGGGTCGATGGCCAGCACACCACCGGTGGTCGCGTCGTGGCGGAAGACCGCGGTGGTGGACCGCAGGCCGTAGCGCAGGGCTCCGACTGCCTTGACCGTTTCGGGCGCCCGGTTCTTGACGATCAGGAGCTGAGCGAAGCCGCCGTCCTCACGGGAGACGACGAGCAGGTCCACCCCGGACAGGACATTGGGGTAGAGGGCGCGCGGGCCGTCGAGGACCGGCTCGGGCAGCGGACCGGGCCAGGTGTACGCGATGGTGTGGGTGTCGACGTCGACCTCGGCCAGCACGGTGCTCCCACCGGCCCCGGTGCCGCCACCGGAGAAGCGCACCGGGACGGGGGCGTTACCGGGACTGATGTCCAGACCGCCCGAGGTCTTCCCGGTACGGGTCAGGGTGTTGTCGAGCGCCGCCCAGTGTCCCTTGCTGTTCTTCGCCCGCTGGGGCGTGGCGTGGAACGTGGAGCGCAGTTCCCCGGTGGGGAGGGCCCAGGTGAGCGAGGTGGGCGTGGTGGCTGTCTCGACCGGGACCTCCTCGCCGGTGCGGCGGGCCTCGGTCATCGCGCCGACCTCGTCCAGGGGAGCGGCCGGCGTGGCCCCGGTGACGACCCTGCGGGGTTCGTCGCCTCGGGACCAGATCGGCGGGAGTGGGGCGGCGACGAGTGCGGCCAGCAGCAGGCCCAGGCTGAGAACCAGCCGGGTACGCGTGCGCACGAGTGGGCTGAGCAGGCGAGGCGCGATCACGGCAGGTCTACCCCCGTTGAGTCCCAGAGCGGACAAGGAACCGGTGGACAAGGAACACGGTCGACAAGGAAGACGATGGACACGGAAGACGGGCGTTCTGTCCGGATGGCGGGCCATCGGGGCAGAACGCGCGCACACGATCGCATGGATGCAGGGGAGTACGTCTATCCCGTGACCGTTATGGATCTGTTACGCGTGTACGAAGGCCGTCGAAGAGTTACGTCGGCTATAGCGCGTATGTGTGCTTTTGGTAGTACGGAGTAACGGGCATGCGGCAGATTGTCCGTTGTGGACTAACTCTTGCTTTCCGGCCGTTCCGATAGTGATCGCACCGTGACGTGGATCACGCAAATCTCTTATCGGTCACATCTTGTGACCTTGAGTAGCGACTCCTCCTGACGCAGAGTGCTCACGCACGTGCCTTGGCTGGCGTGTGTGTTCCGGGGTCTTTTCCGCACCTTTCTTGTTCTCATGCCTGGGTGGGAGTCGACACGTATGCGTGGTACCGGTTTGCTGTCTCGGGGGTGGCGCGGCCGACGGACCCCCACGAAATCAGCCCGTCAAGGGTTGAGCCGCTCCCGTAGGGGGCTGGTGATGTCCCTGGTCGCGACGCTGGTCGTGACGCTCGTGCCGGCCGAGGCGTGGGCGGTGCCCGGCGCCGGAATGGACCGCGCGGAAACGCAGGTCGACCTGCCGGACATCCCGTCGACTCCCCGGGTGGACCAGGACGAGGACGCCGATACGAATCTGACCACGGCCGACGAGGTCGCCGTGGTGCCGTACGAGCCGGTGGCGGTGACCCCGTGGCAGCAGGACACCGGGGCGGTCGATCTGACCGGCACCGCGGCCGGTGACAGCAGGCCCGTCGACGACCTGCCGGTCGCGCTCGGCGTGCCGGAGGGTGTTGATCCGGCCGCGCTCGCGGGCACCTGGACCGTTGACCTCGCCGCCCCGGAGGCGTCCCAGGTCGCGGGTGTGTCGGGCCTGATCATGAAGATCACGCCGCCGGCCACCGCCGACCCGGCGGCCGAGGTCGCGCTGAGCGTGGACTACACGCCGTTCGCCGACCTGTACGGTCCGCAGGCCGCCGACCGCTTCGGCGTGATGCTGCTGCCGACCTGCGTGTACGACGCCCCGGACACCGGTGACTGCGCCCCCGACGACGGCGCCGGAACGGCGACCTTCTCCGTCGCCACCGGAAGCGGCGCGCGGGCCGTACCCAGTGAGGTGAAGCTGGTCCCGGCCGAGGCGGCGCGGGTCAACACCAACGATGCCGACCAGCCGACCCGTCGGGTCGTGACCGGTCGGGTGCCGGTCGGTCCGCTGCTCGACACCGGGAGCGCACCCGGCGTCGCGGGCCGGGCGGCCGAACTGGCTGGCGGTTCGAGCGTCGTCGGGGTGTTGGACACCGGTGCGTCGGCGGCAGGTGACTTCACCGCGACCCCGTTGTTGTCCTCGGGTTCCTGGGCCGCGGGTTCCTCCTCCGGTGCGTTCACCTACTCGTACCAGGTGCAGGTGCCGGAGACGGCGGGTGGGCTGATGCCGAAGGTGGCGCTGTCGTACTCGTCGCAGTCGGTCGACGGCCGTACCTCGGCGACCAACAACCAGGCGTCCTGGATCGGCGACGGTTGGGACTACAACGCGGGTGCGATCACGCGTAGCTACGCCAACTGTCGGGAGGACTCGAAGAGGTCGGGTTCGAACAACGCGCAGCACCGGACCGCCGACCTGTGCTGGGGTTCGGACAACGCGACCCTGTCCCTCGGTGGGATGACCACGGAACTGGTCTGGGACGAGGGCAAGGGGGCCTGGTTCACCGCCAACGGCGACGGCTCGAAGGTACAGCTGTTGACCGACACCGGGCTGGCCAACGGCGACGCGGACGGTGAGTACTGGGTCGTCACCACCAGGGACGGCAACCGGTACCACTTCGGTCGCCACCGCCTGCCCGGCTGGTCCGACCGGGGCAGTGCCGCGGACGACCCGGTCACCAACTCGGTCCTCACAGTGCCGGTGTACGGCAACCACGCGGGCGAGCCGTGTTACAAGGCGGGTAACTGGGCCGGGTCGGCCTGTACCCAGGCGTGGCGGTGGTCCCTCGACTACGTCGAGGACGTCCACGGCAACGCGATGTCACTGTGGTGGGCGAAGGAAACGAACTTCTACGCCCGCAACTTCAACTTCAAGGATCCGGTCGGGTACGACCGGGGCGGCTACCTGACCCGGATCGACTACGGCCAGCGGACCAACTCCCTGTTCTCGGCCGCGCCCCTGGCACAGGTGTCCTTCGCCGTGGCCGAGCGGTGTTTCACCGAGGGTTCGCTCACCTGCACCGACGCGAACTTCGCCAGCACGGATCCGAGCAAGTACCGGATCTGGTACGACACCCCGGCGGACCTGCGGTGTGCCGACAACCAGAAGTGCTGGAACGCGGGACCGTCGTTCTTCTCCCGCAAGCGGCTGGACAAGATCACCACGTCCGCGCAGCGGCGTCCGGAGACGACCGACCGCCAGACGGTGGACGAGTACCAGCTCAAGCAGTCGTTCCCGATCCTGAGGACCGGCCCCAACACGGCCCTGTGGTTGGAGTCGATCACTCGGACCGGTCATGCCCGTACGGGCGGTGACCGCATCACCCTGAACCCGGTGCGGTTCGAGGCCAACGCGGAGGACATGCCCAACCGGGTCCGCAACGACGCGCGCCCCGGCTTCTCCCGGCTGCGTATCGCCCGCGTCATCAGCGAGTACGGCGGGGAGACCGTCGTCACGTACAAGGCTCCGGTGGGCGGCTGCGCCACCGGTACCGGCCTGCCGGGCAAGACGGACACGGCCGGGCTGAAGGCGAACAACCGGTTGTGCTATCCGGCGTTCTGGCATCCGGACCCGGCGGTCGAGGACATCGACTGGTTCCACAAGTACGTCGTGGACAGCATCGAGGAACTCCCGAACGTGGACGGCGCGTTCAGCAGCGTGACCCGGTACGCCTACGACAACCCGGGCTGGCGGCTCGCCGAGCAGGAGTTCACCAAGAAGTCGACCCGGACGTACTCCCAGTTTGCCGGCTTCCAGCAGGTCACCGTGCTCAGCGGGGCGGACGCTCCGGAGACCGACCCGGACCCCGACGACCCGTCCGGATCCGAATCCGGTGTCGGTGGCGTACCGACCAAGTCCGTGACCCGTTACTTCCGGGGCATGGGCGACACCGTGCCGATGAACGACGTCACCGGCGCCGAGATCGCCATGGACCGGGAGGCGTTCGCCGGCCGGGTCGCGGAGGAACTCACCTACTCCAACGCCGGGGACACCGACGCGAACTGGCTGACCCGAAGCGTCACGTATCCCGGCGCCGTCGAACTCGCCCGACGCAACCGGCAGGACGGTCTCAGTCCGCTGATCGCCTGGCGGGTCAACGATCCGCGCCAGGTCGCCTGGGCGCGGTCCTCCGGTACCGGTGACGACAACCGCACCCTGCGGGCCGTCGAGACGAAGACCACCTACGAGAACACCCACGGCCTGCCCACGCACATCGAATCCCTCGGTGACACCGGCAGGACCGGCGACGAGTCCTGCACGTTCGTCGAGTACCTGCACCAGACCGACCGGAACATCATCGGTCTGACCCGGCAGACCCGTACCAGCCCGACGACCTGCGCGGCGGCGACGTTCGACAACCTGACCACGCTGACCGGCGCGGGCCGCGTCGCCTATGACACCGAGGAGTACAACACCGCCCTCGATACCTCGTCCCGAGGGCTCGCCACCCAGACCTGGTCGCTCAAGGCCGACAGCTCCGGCTTCCAGTCGGGCGGCACCACCGGCTTCGACGCCATCGGCCGGGTCACCCAGGCAACCGACCCGGACCAGAAGACGTCGAGGATCACCTACACCCCGTCGACCGGTCAGGCCTTCACGGTCACCCAGGAGAACTCGCTGGGCCACAAGCAAATCCAGGAACTGGATCCGGGCCGGGCAACCTCGATCATGACCACCGACGTCAACGGCCGGGTCAGCGAGGCCCGGTACGACCCGCTGGGCCGACTCCTCGAAGCCTGGGCTCCCGGTCGCACCCCGTCCACCTCGGCCGTCCCGGACTTCCGGGCCGAGTACGCCGTACCCGCCGGCAAGCCGCCGTACGTCACCACTTTCAGCCGCGGCCATGAGGACCGGATCCAGACCTCGGTCACCCTCTACGACGGCCTGGGTCGCGAGCGGCAGAGCCAGGAGGAGGCCACCGGCGGTGGTCGCCTGATCACGGACACGCTGTACAACGCGTCGGGTGAGGTGTGGCAGACGAACAACGCCTATCTCGCCTCGGGATCCCCGATGGGTCAGTTGTTCTCACCGCTGGCGGACACTGCGGTGCCGAACGCAACCCGCTACACCTACGACGGTCTCGGTCGGGTGCTCACCGAGATGCCGGTCCTGCGGGGTGTCGAGACACCGGAGCGGGCCACCCGGTACACGTACGGAGCCGACCACTCCACGGTGATCAATCCGACCGGTGCGGCGTCCTACCGCCTGTACACCGACGGGCTGGGTCGGACCAGCCGGGTGGACACCTTCACCGACGCCGCCCGCACCACGTTCACCTCGCTGCGCTACGAGTACGACGTACGTGGCCAGATGGTGAAGGCCACCAGCTCCGCCGCCCCGGCACGTCCCTGGACCTGGACCTACGACCAGCGCGGCCGGCTGGCGACGATGAGCGACCCGGACAGCGGCACCAGCCGGCTGACGTACGACCACCGGGACCGGCAGGTGACCAGCACCAACGCCCGCAACATCACCATCTGGAACGGGTACGACGAGCTGTCCCGCCCGACCCAGCAGCGCCTCGGCGACAGCGGCGGGACCCTGCTGGCCGAGTACACCTACGACTCGGTACCCGGCGGCAAGGGCCTACCCGCCAGCAGCACCCGGTACACCGACGGGCTGCCGTACACGCAGACGGTCGGTGGCTACACCAACGACTACCAGCCGACATCCACCACTCTCACGCTGCCGCAGTCGATCGCCGACACGTGGGGCCTGCGCCCGTCCTACACCTACACGAACACCTACACCGACACCGGTCTGCCCGAGTCGAGCACGCTGCCCGCAGTCGGCAGCTTCCCATCCGAGAAGATCCTGGTCCGCTACACCAAGGACGGGCTGCCGCTGTCCGTGTCGGGCAACGAGTGGTACGCCTCCGAAACCACCTACTCGCCGTACGGGCAGGTGTTGCGCTCCACTCTCGGCGCCCAGCCGTACCGGGTGTGGACAATGGCCTCGTTCGACGACGCCAGCGGTGCCCTCACCAACCAGCGGGTCTACCGCGAGCAGACCGGGGACCAGGCTGTTGTCCCGGGCAACCTCGTCTCGGACCGCTCCTACTCCTACGACGCCGCCGGCAACGTCACCGCGATCCGCGAGGCGGCGGCCGGGATCGCGGAGCGGCAGTGCTTCACGCACGACGCACTCGGCCAGCTGAAGACCGCGTGGACCGCCACGGACCAGGGGAGCTGCGCCGCAGGTCCGCTCGGTGCGGGCGGGGCGGTGAACGTGGCGCCCGGCGGTGACGGTGCCGGTTACTGGCAGGAGTACACCTACGACCTGCTCGGCAACCGCACCAAGCTGGTGGAAAAGAACCTGACCGGGGACACCACCAAGGACGCCACAACCACGTACGCCTACGGCAAGGCCGACGGCAGCCAGCCCCGCACGCTCACCAAGGTGACCAAGAACTTCGTCACCCCGGAGGGTGCTGCGGTCACCGCCGAGGCGGAGCGGCTGTACGAGCTGACCGGCGAGACCCGGTCCGTCACCTCCGTTCAGAACGGTGACCAGCAGAACCTGACCTGGACCCACGACGGCATGATCGACCGGATCACCGGGCAGGGCGGCAAGGGCAAGACCGCGTACTTCGGTATCGCGAACATGTGCATCGACCTGTCCGGATCACTTGCGGAGGCCAACCGGCCAATCCAGTCGTACAACTGCAACGGCACGATCGCCCAGAAGTGGAACTTCAGCACGGTCCCGGGCCAGGCCAACGCCAACCTGGGCACGCTGACCGTGCACGACAACTGGTGCGCCCAACCGGCCGCGAACACGGCCGGGTCGGCACTCCAGCTACAGAAGTGCGTCGGCTCGACCAACCAGCGGCTGGAGCGGTTGTCCACGGGCCAGTTCAAGCACCCCGCCTCCGGTCTCTGCGTGGCAGTGAGGGATGGGGCCACGGTCAGCGGGACGCCGCTCGTGCTGGCGACCTGTGACGGCGCCGCCGCCGCGCAACGCTGGGAGCCGCAGGACGAGACCCGGCACATCTACGGACCCGGTGGTGGTCAGGTCCTGACCATCCAGGACCGTCAGGCCACTCTCTACCTGGGCGAGACCGTGATCACCGTGCAACGCGGCGGTGTGCTGGTCAACATCCAGCGCTCGTACCCCGCCCCGGGCGGCACCATCGTGCGGTACGCGTACGGGACCGGCGGTCCCACCCTCCTGGCCGTGGCCAACGACCACCAGGGCAGCCCGTACGCGGAGATCGGGATCTATGGCGCGATGCTGACCCGGATTCGCAAGCAGGACCCGTTCGGCAACCAGCGAGCTACCGCTCCGCTCGCGGTCAGCATGCAGACCCATGCCGGGTTCCTCGGCGCGGCCCGGGACGACGCCTCCGGTTACACCCAGCTCGGGGCCCGTCTGTACGACCCGGTCGTGGGACGGTTCCTCTCCGCGGACCCGATCCTGGACCTCGCCGACCCGTTGCAGTCCAACGGGTACGCCTACGCGCACAACAACCCCGTCACGCTGTCCGATCCGACCGGTCTGTCGGTGAGCCTGACCGCCTCGGAGCTGGCGGCGGCACTGGCCGGGGTGGGGCTGTCGGCCGCGATGGTCGCCCAGGCACAGGCGAACATGGGCCGCTCGCTCATGTCGGTGATCCTCGATTCGGCCTGGTACATGCTGAAGGAGTTCATCGGCATCAACGACGCCATGAACTGCTTCGGCGGTGACCTGTGGGCGTGCGGCAGCCTGATCATCGGGGCGATCCCGTGGACGAAGGTCGCCAAGATCCCGTCCGTGGTCAAGGCCATCAACCGTACGATCAACGCGATCCAGGCGTGGCGGGCGGCGAAGAAGGCCGCCGAGGCGGTCCTGGCCGCCGCCCGCGCGGCGGAGCAGGCGGCGCTCAACGCGAAGAAACTGGCCATCGAACGGGCGAAGAAGGCCGCACAGGCGGCGCAGAAAAAGGCTGCGGAAAAGGCTAAAACAACCAGCAACAGTGCTGTCAACGCCACCAAGAAGACGGGAAACCCGGTCCAGAAACAGGCCCAGGCCAAGTCCAACCCAAGAGGATCTTCCGCCGGTTCTGGCGCGGGTAAGTCGGGTGGCGGTGGCAAGGCAACGTCCAAGCCCGGAGGATCCACGGGTGGTACCACTCGTAACAACGGCGGTTCCAGTGGTGGTGGCGGCGCCGGTAAGACGGATGACGGCGATTGTCTCGACAACAGCTTCGTCCCCGGCACCGGGGTGTCGATGGCGGACGGCTCCACGAAGCCGATCGAGGATGTGAAGCCGGGCGACAAGGTCAGGGCCACCGACGCCGAGACCGGTCGGACCGAGGTGCACACGGTCACCGCCACGATCAAGGGTGAGGGTGTCAAGCACCTGGTGAAGGTCATCATCGACACCGATGGTGAACGCGGTTCGGAGACGGCCGAGGTTACCGCCACCGATGGCCACCCGTTCTGGGTCCCGGAACTGGCTGAGTGGATCGAGGCGACCGATCTCCGGTCGGGTCAGTGGTTGCGGACCAGCGCCGGCACCCACGTCCAGATCACGGCGGTCGAGCGTTCGACCGTCCTGCGAGCGACCGTCCACAACCTCACCGTGGCCGATGTCCACACGTACTATGTGGTGGCGGGTGACCAGCCAGTCCTGGTGCACAATTGCACGAGCGGCCCGATCCTGCCTCAGAAGGTCTTCCGGATGGGTGAAAACGGTGCAGACGATATGGCGCAGCCGACAATCCCGGTGGGCTCCTGGCAATCGGATGGAGCGAATCTCGCCGACGGCGACCACGCTTTCGTTGTTATGCGCGACGGATCCGTCCGGTCCATGCCTCACGATCAGCTCGACACCTACGGCGAATTCGGCGCCGGACACGCTAGTCTCGCGCAGGAACAGCCGGTGTTCATGGCAGGAAACTTCACGGCTAGTAACGGCCAGATTACCGACTGGAATAATGGTTCGGGCCACTATTGGCCCAACAATGCCGAGGGCTATATGCCGGTTAAGGACGTGTCCGCCCGGGCGCTGACCGCCAACGGCTATTCCATGGCGCCAAACGCAACGTGGCGCGACTGGAGAATGGGGCAGCGACGGTAGTTGATCTCGGCGGCCGAGGTCTGCCACGGGTAGTGTGTGAGGGTGGGTGACGTGTCGCAAATCAATGCTCCCTGAACAAACGAGCTGGGGAGGTCGCATGGAGTTCGAGGTTCTCCTACGCCGGCTGACGGATCGACGCGGCTGGAGTGCCGCGACCGTGGCCAGCAAGATGGGCAGCGACATCGCGACGCCGGAGGCGTTGCGACGCCTTGCTCCCGCGTTGGGCTGGCACCTAGCCGATTTGTTCGTGCTGGCCGGACAGCAGCTGCCCGCCGATCTTGCTCCCACGGATCCCAAGGCCGACCCGGGTCGGATTGCCTGGGACTTCGTCGCCGTGCCGCCTGCCCGGCCGATCCTGCTTGCCGCGGCCCGGGCCATGCCCCAGCAGCCACTAGTAGGACTGCTTCCGCCGCTTCGCCCCTTCCCTGAGGACAGGGCAAGCGCGATCATTGGCAGACTCTTGCATTACCGCAACTTAAAGGGCACATCCGTCGCGCAGTTACTGCTCTACTCGGGCGGCCCGTACCTATCGAGGCCCACGGTTAACCAAATTTCCCTCGGAGGTAAGGCGCTCGACCCGCAACTCGTCAGCGGGTTCGCGCACTTTCTCGGCATACCCGTCGGTGACCTTGCCGCGCTGTGCGAGGTCGACATGACCGAGGATGTCCCTGCGCCTGCGTACTCCGACGGTCTTGCCGAGTTGATGTGGGAAGGTCGGCGGCTGACCTTCCAGCAGATTCGAGAGCTGGTTGCGCTGGGCCACGATCTGCGCCACCGCTTCGACGCCGAAATCGACGAGGGCGTCCGCTGTCATTGCGGCCGGACAAGGTGACGGGACAGGTTCGCGTTCGTCTTCCCGGTCGTTCATGACATGCAGGAATATTGGGTCCGATCACCTCATCGGCCATGAGGAACCCGAATATCGGGCGCACGATGTTTGGCCAATACCGGGAGGATCCTGAAAGGCGCGACGAGTCTCGCCAGGTCGAGTGACCGTGGTTGTGCCTGAAGTCGGAGCCGGTGGCGCCTTCCGGGCAGCTTGTCAGGCGCCGTATCCCCGGCTGACGGCCAGGTCGCAGGGGTTGCTGCCGACGCCGACGGCGCCGAGCGTGGTGTTCGATGTCGTGTTGAAGCGGTACAGGGCGTTGCCGGAGGCGAATCGGACGAAGTATCCGACCGTCGGGTTGTCCGGGTTGAACGCGATCGCCTGTACGCCGTACCCGGCGGTGATGTTGGCTACCACGGTGTTGGTGGCGGTGTCGATGACGGAGATGGTGCCGCTGTAGCTGTTCGCGACGTACAGTCGGGTGCCGGTGGGGTTGAGTGTCACTCCCTCGGGGTCGGTGCCGACCGGGATCGTGGCGATGGTGGCGTGGGTCGCGAGGTCGACGACCGATACCGTGCGGTCCCGCCCGTTCGCCACGTAGAGCCGGGTGCCGGCTGGGTTGACCGCCACGCCCGTCGGGTAGGTGCCGACCGGGATCGTGCCGATCACGCTGTGCGTGGCGACGTCCACGACGTGCACGATGTTCCAGTAGTCGGTGACGTACAGGCGGGTACCCGTCGGGTCGAACGCCACGAATCCCGAGCTGGCGTCGATGTTGGGGATGCGGGCCACGATGGTGTTCGTCTCGACGGAGATCACCGTCAGCGGGCTCGTGGCGTTGTACCGGGGGTTCGTGACGTAGGCGAAGGTGCCGGTCGGGTCGACCTCGATCGGGCCGGGACGCGGGCCCGCGTTGAGGATGACCGTGAGCAGGGTGTCCTGGAGGGTGTCGTACACCATGACCGCGTTCTGGACGCTGACGTAGGCGCGGGTACCGCCGGGGTTGATCCCCACTCCGAGCGGAGTCGAGGGCACCGCCAGTGTCTTGACGACCTGGTTCGTGGCCAGTGACACCACCGAGACGCCGTTGTTGGTGCAGGCGGGGACGTAGGCGTACGGGTCCGGGTAGTAGGCCGAGGCCGGACTGCCCGGCGGTATCAGCGTCGCGGCGGACACGAGGGTGAGCAGGGCGAGTCGGGCGGTCGTCGCGCGGCCGGATCCCCTCCGCCACCTGTCGAACAGTCCGCTGCTGGTCCTGGTCATCGCACGCACCCCCGTCTGGACGACACTCGCGCTGGGTCCTGCAGTCATTAGACCGCGACGGTCGATCACTGGCAACGATGGATTTCGATGCCGGGTGCTGGTGTGTGCGGAGGGCCGCCGGGAGGACATCGGCCTCCGGGCACCCGGCGAGATGATCAGCGGGGAGCATCCGGATCATCATCGCCGCCGATGGGCTGAATGGGGACTGAATGACGAATCAACTGTTCGTCAAGAGTGGCATGACACGATTTTTCCAGTTCGGACGGTGCGCGTCGGGCACGGTGTCCGACGGGTGCGTTGTCACCGTCGTCGACCGAGAGGTGTGACCCGGAGATGCGAAATTCTTATGTGCGAGGTGTGCTCGCCTGGATCGCCTCGTTGGTGACCATGGCGGCGTTCCTCGTAGCGGTACACCCGGCGCCTGCGAACGCCGACCCATCGAACCCGCACACGATAATCAACTGGGACGTGTCAGACCTTGACGACGACACGAACTATGGCCGCCAGATGGCGGCCCAGGACTACGTCAACATGATTACCAGCCTGCGCCGTGTCGCCGGTCACGATCTCGTGAATCGGGTCGGCGAGACGACGGACCGAGGCCAGCGGGTGATCGAGATCCGGGTCTTGCGTAACGGCGCCCACAACCTGTCGATATACCTCTGGGCCCGAAGCCTGTACGTCATTGGATTCTGGGCCCGTACCACCCCCGGACAGGTCGGACACCGATTCTTCAACGATCCGGCGGTGAATGGCGCCGCCGGCATTTTGGGTATCCCTCAGCCGCCACGGCTGCCGTGGACCGGCAACTACGCGACGACTCCCGGCGGCTCGTACCGCGAGGACATGCGCTACACGGCGAAACATCTGAACGATGCGATTTATACCCTCGAAGGCATGCCGGCCCAGTTGAACGGAAGCAACCCGCAGCGGACTCATCTCGCTCAGGAGATGATTCGCTTGATCGGTGCTGTGGCAGAGGCAGCCCGCTTCGGCGCGATCGAAAACTTTGTCTATCACCGCATCCGGGATCGGGGCGATATCGGGCTCGGCACCGAAAACCGTGAGCTCGAAAACAACTGGGCTCGCCTCTCGGACTGGATCCTGGACATCGTCGACAACCCCACAACCGCGCCGGTGTACCTGCTCGGACGATACTTCTACACCGTGGCGGGCCTCGTGGAAGTGCTCCACTACCTGATGATCCGGAACCCGAGCACCAAGTAGCCGGGATCATCGCCGGACGTCGGCAAGCAGCGGCAGGGTGCTCACGTCGGCAGCGGGGGATCCGGCTTTGTCAGCGGGGCGCGGTTGCGCCCCGCTGATGACGGTCGGCCCTACGACGGCTTCGGCGTAGGAGTCTTGACTGGGCGGCTCGTCACCGATGCGCCCGTAGCGGGGTCAGCATCGAACATCATCACTGTCCTCCCGTGCCCAACGATCGGACCGCCGACCGGAGCTTCAACGCTGGCGGTCCGGTCGACCTCGGCGCTCAGGCGCTCGTGCAGGTCGGGCCGCCGGAGTCGGTGCGGGTCGGAGGCCGGCGAGTTGGACGTACAGCTCGCGTTTGTCTGTTGCTTTTCCTCGTTGGTCGAGGACGTAGCCGGTGAGCCAGATCCAGCCGTCGCAGGTCGGTTCCCGGGAGCGGGAGATGAGGCGAAGGGTGAGTGCCCGGTCCCCGGCGAACTGGACGCTGGCGCGTTCCCCGATCAGAAGGAAGTCGCCGGGTTCGGGCAGCGGGCCGAACATCAGGGGAGCGGGAGGAGAAAGCCCGGTCCCTCGGGTGCGATGCGTACCCAGCACTCGGTCTGCTCGCCGCAAGTGCACCTGGAAATTCCTGGCACTGCCGAGCGACCTCTACAGCCCCGGCGACTATCAGCTGTACGTCGACTACTACTTCTCCGCTGTGCCGTCGAGCCTGCTGATGGCGGCACTCAGCGCGGTGGCCGGCGTGTCCCTGATCATGCTGATCAACCGGGTGTCGGCCGCGCAGGACACCCGAATCGGGCGCGGCGTGCCAGCCGCCCCGGTGCTGCCCGGCATGACCGTGGCCAGCGCCTGAAACGGCTACGAGCACCGGGGCACCGGGCCGCAGGTTCAACCGATGGTGGTGGGATCGGGAACGCCCTCGACCCGTCGGCGGCACTGCTGCCGCTCCCGTGCGTCCGCGGCGCGGCCCCAGCGGGTCCGACAGACGGCGGGGTACGAACGATGGTAGGCCCTCTGCAACTCGCCTTGCATCCTGGTGTGACCATGGGGGCCCTGACGGATCGCTGCGGGCGAGCGTGGAGGAATCTTGTCTGCTCTTCTTCAACAATTACCCACTCTTGTGGGGGTAATGCTAGGTGCGCTTGGCTCGTACCTGATTTCGTCCCTGGCTGAGCGATCCAGGTGGCGCCGAGAACATAAGGCGCGTTGGGACGAAAGAAGAGCGGCAGCCTATGCGGATTACGCGAGCGCGGTCAAGAGCCTTTTCCAGTTGACCCTCCAGGCAAGCGTGCGTCGTGGTTCGAACCCGTCGCTGTCTCCTGAGGAACTGGCAGGGCTGCAAGCCGCAGACGCCATCCGTGCGGCCAAATGGGAGACCCTGATGCTGGTAGGGACGGCACGGACGGTGGAGGCGGCGAGGCAGTGGCATCGGACGATCTGGGCTCTGGTTGACCTGGTCTCCGAAGATTCGTACGAGGTGCCTAGGTTCGCCGAGGCGATCGAGAAATCCGGTTCGGCTCGGACCAGGTTCTACGAATCAGCGCGCGATGACCTGGGGCTGATCGGGGATGGTCTACCGGAGGTTGACTACTCGACTCTGTCGTCATGGATCATCCGTCAGAGGTCGGGCGCCGATCTGGACCGCATGGACAGAGAGCCCTAGCCGGTCGAACGTCGTGTGCTTGCGGCAGGAGCCCCGTGTGCGTACTGCTGGTGGTGGTTAGCCGAAGGCGCGGGTCTGCCAGCCGACCGCCTGGTCAGCGGGGACTGCCGTCGGGAAGATGGCGATCCGGTCGACCTCGCCGGTCAGCCGCTCGGGTCGGCTTGCTCGCCGAGGTCGGTGGGGGTCGGAGGCCGGCGAGTTGGACGTACACCTCGCGTTTGTCTGTTGCTTTTCCACGTTGGTCGAGGACGTAGCCGGTGAGCCAGATCCAGCCGTCGCAGGTCGGTTCCCGGGAGCGGGAGATGAGGCGCAGGATGAGTGCCCGGTCCCCGGCGAACTGGACGCTGGCGCGTTCCCCGATCAGGAGGATGTCGCCGGGTTCGGGCAGTGGGCCGAACATCAGGGGAGCGGGATGAGGAAGCCTGGTCCGTCGGGTGCGATGCGTACCCAACACTCGGTCTGCTCGCCGCAGGTGGGGCAGCGTCCGCCGGGGTCGGGGGAGTGGGCCTTGGCCAGCTCATAAGAGCTGATCAAAACATCAACCGCGGTGTACGGAACCGCCTGCTCGTCGTGCCGGATCCAGCCGACGAAGCGGTTGTGCAGCCAGCCGCTGGGGATGTGCCGCAGATCCTCGGCCGCGACGACGAAGTACTGACCCAGGTAGAGCCCGAGCGACACCCGACTGCCATCGAACTCGGCCCGCAGCTCCCGCCGCCGCGTCGCACACGGCCAGTCACCCCCACAACCCGTGCATAGCCACGTACGCCCCATCGGATTATGCGTACTCACCCCTGCTCCTCCTCGGTCACTGCTTCTGATGGCCTGTCTTCGCTGCTCAGTTCCGTCGCCACCTGGCGGACGATCGCGGCCACGTGCACGAGGAGTTCGATGCATGGAGTCGTGCAGTCGGACGACTCCCACGCGCACTCCGGGGCATGCCCGGTCACCCACACCTCGTCCGACCGAACGTGCAACCGGTCCAGGTGCACCCGTGCCACGACCACATCGACGGGCGCGCTCGGCGGCAGGTCGCGGCAGTGCGGCCACTCGCCAGCCCCAAGACGAAGTACGGTCCCGACCGGTACCTCCGGCAGCCCAGCGGGCGTGGTCACGATCGCTGCCTGTATCCGTAACGGAACCGGCATCCCCGATTGCCGCGTAGCCGCGCCAGCCTCATGTCCTCGGGATCCACCGGGGACTCCGGCTGCCCATCCGGTGAGGAGCCCATTCCCGTGACCGGCTCGTGTTCCCGGTGCTTGTAGCCGGCTCGCTCTGGATACTGAGTCGCAGGACCGATCCCGTCGTCATCCGGCTCATACGCGTCGCAAAACCACCGCCACCTGCCCATTCAGGACCGTGCTCGGGTGTCGGTCGACGCCTGCTGCCGCCCGGAATGACTCGGCGGGCCGTGTTTCGCCTGGTGGACTTGCTGGATCTGCTCGCACGCCATCCGTTGCCCCCTTGCGATTGGAGGCGCGACGGCCGGGATTCACTTCCCCTCACCGACCGCCGCACCCGCTCCGGCGGACGCGGTGACCTGACGCAATTGGGGTACGCCAGGTCACCGCATCCGGACTGGGTAGGGGCGTCGCGACCGCGTGGGCTCGATGCTGATGGAGCCGAGAATCCGACACCCCTTCACGTCCTGTCAGCCGTGACAACTTGTCGGACAGGACGTAACTTGAGGTTAGGATTGGTGTGAGCGCAGCCACAAGGCCATCACCGTACGTATTGTTGTTCGTACAGGACGACCGGATCGGAAGCTCTGATGACCGTGACCCTGTTCAGCCGCGTCGCAGACGACCTGCGACGTGATGTTGTCCAGATGCCGGCCGGGCAGAAGCTGCCCAGCGAACACGACCTCACCAAGCGCTACAAGGTCTCCCGGCAGACCGTTCGGACCGCCCTGCAAACCCTTGCCAGGGAAGGGCTCATCGTCTCCACACAGGGCCAGGGATGGTCCACTCGCGACCAGCGCACCTTGGACTGGGTGGCCTCCGAGCCGGAGCGCAACACCCGCATCGACACGTCGCCGGCCGACACCTGGTCCAACGGGATCCGGGCGCAGGGACGCGAACCGAACGAGGTCATCACCACCGAGACGATCCTCGCCTCCGGCCGCATCGCCGATTTCCTCGAACTGCCGCCAGGCGAGCCAGTGACCGTTCGTAGGCGACTGCGGTACGTCGACCGGCAACTCCACACCACGTCGGACAGCTACTACCCACGTTCCCTTGTGGCTGGGACAATGATCGAGTTGCCGGCCGACGTGCTACCGGGAACGTATGCAATCTTGGAAGCGGCTGGTCATGGGTGGCGGACCTGGCGCGACACTCTCAGGTCACGGCCACCAACCGCCGCTGAGCTTGACCTGTTCGGCCTGGACCCCGGCGTTGCGGTCACCGAACACACGAGGGTCCGCAGGGCCGCAGACGGCAAGGTCGTGGCGGTGTCTGTCACCGCTCTACCTGGCGACCGCAACGAGATCATCTACGAAGGGACGGCGTGATGGCTACGCAAACGATGCTGGGCGTACTGGCGGTTGAGGAAGTTCCCGTCTACGACTCCGGATACCGGACCGACATGGCCGCGCGCACCATGTATCAGCCGATCGGCGTGCCCCTGCGGAACGACGGGATCTTCCGCCACTGGATGCTCCGGGGCGAGACGTACCGCCTGGAGCACGACGGTACCGGCTGGCGAGTCCATAACGACCTGTTCGGCCGGCACGAATACCGCCTTGTCGATGCACAGGATGCCCAGCATGTCGGCCAGCTCCCGCTGGTCGATGGGGAGCTGACCTTGAGTGCGGAAACCATCTACGAGATCCGTACGGATGAGCCGATGGGGCCGTGGGGCGTGTACTCACGCTAAATTGCTCGGGACTCGATCGGCGCTTTGCCCCTATCCGAGCTGAAAGCACTGCTCATGTCGATCTCGTATATGCAGCCTACCGGGCAGTCGGCCGCTCTGTGGTTCGAAGAGGTGGCAGACCTCTACGCGACCGTTTACTCCGAGGCGCCGTACGAGGAAGGCCCCGAGCAGGTGGATGTGTTTCGGTCCAAGTTGCCGGAGGAGCTGTCGCGTCCTGGCTTTGAGCTGGTGGTCGCCGTCGAGGACGATTCGGCGGTCGGGGTCGCCTACGGATGGACGATGCCTGCGGGGACCTGGTGGTCCAGCGCCGACCGGGAGCCGCCACCGAACCTCCTGGATGCCGACAAGTTTGCGCTCATGGAGTGGATCGTTCACCCGAGTAGGAGGGGCGAAGGTGTGGGTGCAGAACTCATCCGACGCCTGATCGACGGACGGCCGGAGTCTTGGGCGACCCTGGCGTCTGATCCACGATCAGCGGCCCGGAGCATGTACGAACGTGCTGGGTGGCGCGATGTCGGCAGGTCAGTATTGCCGTGGGGACCCGCGATGGATCTCTTGGCACTCTTCCTGCCGTCTCGCCACCAGTAGAGTTATTCATCGTCTGGGCGGCCAACGACGTGATCGTACTTCTGCTCGCGATTGTCGAACGCCTCGCGCGTTCCCTCCAACACGTCAATCGTCTGGGTGCCGATGCCGTGTTGAGCCAGCGATCCCGACGAGTATCTGAAGGATCCCTCAACATAGGTCGCCGCGATTAACTGATCAGCGTCGCCAACGATGGCCAGGTTTGGGTTGTGTGTCACGGCTACCACCTGCCTACGTGTAATCGCGCTCCGAAGGGCCGGGATTAGGAGATGACGTACGGTCTGGTTGTCAAGATTCTCCTCTGGCTGGTCGAGCAGGAGAGGGCGATCCGAGGTGTCGACCAGTAGGTAGAACATGAGGAGTACAAGACCTCGCTGGCCTGGTGAGAGTTCAGACAGCTCGCGTCCCGAGGAGCGGATCACGTACTGGCCGTCCAGCCAGCGCAGCCCGTAGAGCGCTGAGAGCAGGTCATCGGCTTTGTATGCAGAGCGCATGATCGACGACAGCGTTCTTGGGGACCCGTTGTGTGCACCCCTAACAGATGCGAGCCGACCTTCGATTCCGTTAAGAGCGCTAAAAAGCGCATCAGCAGAGCCGAGATCGGCTCCGTCAAGAAGGACGTCGCGATCACCAGGATCGGCGACTTCAGGGAACTCGGCGAGCCTCTGCCTGTTCACCATTTCGATCCATGAGGTCAAGAAGTCCCGTGGCCTAAGTTCGACTCCGAACTCGAGGCCCACCTGCCGACACAGTTCGCTACCGGCAACAAAGTCGGTCGCACCGGCATACGCCTCACGCAGGGCGCCAAAGATCTCCATGAAGGCGCCGTGCACCTCTTGAAACGAGGCCCGGAGCTGAGCCCGTGCTGCGGCATACTCCTGCGGGATCGTGTCGCGCTGGGTCACGAGAGCCTGTAGCCCGAGCATCGAATCGGCCTTGCTTGCATCCCCGATCAAGTGCAGCCGCCGTTCGTCTAGGTCGGCCAGTGCGGCGAGATCCGCTTCGGTCCCAGCAGCTTGTTCCCGGAGCTTCCCATCGATCTCAGTGATCTCTTGACTCGCTATCGTAGTTTGCGCGAGGAGCCCGACCGTCGGGTCCCCAAGCTCCGACTGCCACGTTTGACGTTGTTTTTCGATATCTCGAACTGACCGGTCGAGCACGTCGTGCCTAATCGTCGTCTGGAAGAAGGCCATAACATCAAGGTCAAGGAGAGTGGCCAGGTTGTTGGCATGCCCTTCCACGGCCTGAACCGCGTCCGCCAGTCTCCGACGAAGATCTTTGATACCGCGCAGCCGGCTGGTGGCCTCAGCAATTAGCTTTGTGATCCTCTTCTGTGCGATCTGGAGATCGTCACGTCGGCGCAAAGCCGCGTCGCGTCGCTTCGAAAGATTCTCGGTGGCAGTTCCGGAAATTCTGTGCCGTTCGTCGAGCGAAGTCTTCAGGATCCCAATCTGTGCCTCGACGGCAGCTATGTGCTCCTGAACAGTGGCGAGTCGACTGTCGAGATCCAGTGCCCGCAGTCGCTCCTGGTTGGCTTCCAGGTCGGTCACCGTCGTGGCCGCTGCCTGGAGGCGTCCCCGGGCGGCCGCGAGCTTCTCCTTTGAGTATTTCGATTGTTGGTCGACGAAGTCGCGGAGCGACACGGCGTCTCCACGGTCCGTGGCGGGCACATGCCGAAAGACGACCTGCTCGATCTCACGTTCGAACTGCCGTTTCTCGACGCTGTCTGGGTCCGCCGAGCAAACGCGCTCGATGAGAGACTGTGGCAGGTAGTCGACGCGAACTGGTTCGCTCGGAACAAACGGCTGATCGAGCGAGATCTTTCGGGATGTGCCATCCTGCCAATCCAGAACGGCCTCATACTCGCGTGCTTCCCGACCACGGTTGCGTAGGAACCGTGTGTCCTTCAGGAAGGAGAAGTCGTCGCGCCGATCGCTGTTGGCCGAGGAAGCTACGACATCTAGCAGCGCTGACTTACCCTGTCCTTTGTTGCCAAGGACGACGGTGAAACCAGGGTTGAGTGGAACTTCGGAGCCGAACAGCGCAGGGCCTTCGGTCAGAACGCCCTTCCTCTGAATGCTGATTCGATCGATGATCGAATCGGGCTTAGTGGCCACACGGTCGAGGACTGCCGGGCGCGGAGCGACCGTCACGCGATGGTCGTACTCGCGTAGCGCGTGGCGAAGACCCTTGAAAGTTGGGTCGGCGTTGATCCATGTCAGGCAGTTGCCGAGACGATCCTTTTCCGAGCTGGCCGTCCATGTGTGAGCGTCGCTGCAATCAATTAGTTTGCTGTTCACACGCTTTTCGGTCAGGGAGACACGGCTGGCCGTGAATTCATCCCGATTGGCTGCTGCCGTAAAGACAGCGTCCGCCGTGTTCAAGAGGGTCTTCTTGGTGGCGATCGACTGATCGTTCCATTTGATAGAGGCCCACTCGGTTTTTCCGACGGCGAGGATCACGCGTGATTCAAGCAGTGAGTTGCGCCGGACCGCACTCACGGCTCGATCGAACGGCACGCAGATGCTGTTGAACCCTTCCTGTCTATCGCTTCCAAAGCGCGACAGTTCCGATTCCGGCACTTGTCCTTTGATTTTTGCGCCAAGGTCCTCCATGGACTCTAGGCTTACCGCTTGACTCCACTCTTGGTACGGGTCATCGTCGTGGAGCCGGTAGGTCGGCCGTAACGGCCCGATCAGCTGAGTCTTGATCACCTCGACCTGCAGGGCTGGATCGCAGATGAAGTGAAGGTTGATCCGCCGCAGCTTTCCGTCGGTCCCACCGAAATTGTCGCACCGAACCTCTAGTACGGGGAGAACCGCCGCCAAGTTTGGCAGGCGGCCTGAGTCGAATTCGCGACGAACGCGTTCGTAGCCATCGAGGAACCAGTAGTCGTTGATTCCGATGACGCTGAGATCGGGCGGAAGCTCTGCCAGTTCGCTAAGAAAACGATCCCAGGGGTCAGCGCCGTTGTAGCGGTGATGAAGGGATGCTGGCGTGTGCACATGAAGATCCCACATTCGCCACTCGGTCCCACGCTCGAACAAGGTCGTCGGCCCCTTTGCTTACGTCCCGCCTATGAAGCGAGATCGGTTCTATCACCTCGTGGTGCCGCCAGATCGGCGATGTCTATTTGGTGCTTTATGGGCGTGTTGCCCCCAGGGATGACGAAGGAAATTCATGTAGTCCGTACGAGAGATGTCACCCTTGGTGGCGTTAGCGCAGCCCATCGTGCAAACGGCAGCCGGACTCGGTCCGACGTGAGCGCCTCGGCGCCGATGCCGAAAGCTGCGGCCGGCCCACCTGACATCGGGAACCAAACCTGCACGATTCCGCTGCCGGTGTGACCACGGCGTCGCCCCGTGAGGGCATCGCTCAGGTTTCCCACGCCGGACGGCAGAGGGAGTAGGACGAAAACGTCGACTTACGCTCATGCCGCAAGCCGGCCGTCGATCAGTAGGGCCGCTGAATCTGGCGCTCCGCCAGCACGCGTTCGTGGAAGCCGAGTGACCCGCTCATCTCCGTAACCGCATGGTCCAACTCGTCGAGCACCCCAACGTTGCCAGCCTCCTCTCGGAGCGTGTGGGTCGCCTCGGCAACTTGCGTCACCAACGAAAGCAAGGTGTCACCTTAGACATGTACGCCGGGGAACGCCGGGCCGTACAAGCTCACAACGGCGTAGGTGCCGGACCGCGACAGGACTTTGGCTTGCTCTTGCTCCATCTCATGATGATCGCAAGCTAGGGCCATCGCGTGTTGCCCGACATGCTGTGCCAGCACGTTGTTGCTTGGGCGCCGTCTCGACGATTGACTAACGGGCCGTCAACGGCTGAGGGCTCCTGCCGGCTCCCGGTACGGGAGGCGGCAGGAGCCCTGTGTGCGTACTGCTGCTGCTGGGTGGTGGTTAGCCGAAGGCGCGAGCCTGCCAGCCGACCACCTGGTCAGCGGGGAGTGCCGTCGGGAAGATGGCCACCCGGTCGAGTTCGCCGGTCAGCCGCTGGCCGCCGTCCTGGTCTGCGGCGAACCGCAGCTCCCGGGTGGCGCAGCCGATGATGCCGCCGTCCGGGACCTTCGCCGTACCAGCCACCTGGCCGTCGACGTAGACGGTGATCGCGCCGTCGTCGGCCATGGTGATGACCAGATCGAGGAACCGGCCCGTGGGCAGGGTCGCCGTGGTGGTGACGCCGTTGCCGGCGCCGATGAACCGGACCTGGTTGCTCGGCGTCAGGTCGATCAGGATCCCGTCGGTGCCCGGGTTGCCGCCCGGCTGGGAGTCGAACAACCGGCGGTAGCTGCCGGTGGTTGTCACCTTCACCTCGGCCGCGAACGTGGCCGTGTTCAGGTAGCCGAGCGTCGTCGGGGTCGTACGCAGGTAACGCTGGCCGTTGAGCGCCAGCGCGCTGCCGGTGGGGCCGGCGGCGACGTACTCGGCTCCGGTCTGGACCGTCGCGGTACGCCCGTTGGGGGAGCGGTCGGCGATGGTGTTGCCCGAGCTTGGATCCCAGGCGACGAGCGGGTTGGCCGGGTTCGGCACGTCGCACGGCGGCGGGATCGGCAGGGCGATCGAGGTGCTGGCGGTGGCCCGCCAGGCGTCGTTGATCAGTCGTGCCTCGATCCGGTTCGGGCCCGCCTCGGCTTCCCGAGTCGGTGCGACCGTGAACGTGTAGACCTGCGAGTCTCCGGGGCGGAGCTTCGGCGTGGCGATCTGGCCGGGCCGTACGGTCCAGCCTTCCGGCACGGCGAGCTTGACCGAGGAGGCCGGGACTGTGGTCGTACCCGATGCCTTGATGGTGACGGTGACCGGCGCGGACTGGCCGACCTCCAGGGTGGCCGGCGCCGCGATGGCGATGTCGACCTGGGCGGTGGCGACGTAGGTGTGGCCCTTGACGGCGTCGAAAGTGATCTTCTCGCCGCCACCGGTGGTGGTGATCTTCCGTCCGCTGGCCGCGTCCACCAGCGTGTACGGGCCGGTGAACATCGAGTTGCGCAGGCTGACCTTGCCGGCGCGACCGGTGGTCACCTTGATCTCGTCGGCGGCACCGCCGGACCAGCGTACGTCCACGGTGTTGTCGCCCTGGGCCCGCAGGCCGCTGACGGAGCCGTTGGCCCACTTGCTCGGCAGCGCCGGCAGGACCTGGATCTCACCGGTTTGGCTCTGCAACAGCATCTCGGCCATGCCGGAGGTGGCACCGAAGTTGCCGTCGATCTGGAACGGCGGGTGGGTGTCCCACAGGTTCGCCAGGGTGCTGCCCTTGAGCTGCTCGCTCAGCATCTTGTGCGAGTGGTCGCCGTCGAGCAGCCGGGCCCAGAAGTTGATTTTCCAGGCCTTGCTCCAGCCGGTGCCACCGTCGCCGCGCGCGGTCAGCGACACCTTGGCCGCCTCGGCGATCTCCGGGTTCTTCGTCGGGGAGATCTGCGAGCCCGGGTGCAGGGCGAACAGGTGCGACACGTGCCGGTGGGTGTCGGTCGGGCTGTCCAGGTCGAGCTTCCACTCCTGGAGCTGACCCCACGAGCCGACGCGGATGCCCGGGTCGAGGTTCGCCAGGGCGGCCTTGACCTCGTTGCGGAACGCGCCGTCGCCACCGAGGATGTTGCCGGCCTCGATGGTGTTGGTGAACAGGTCCCAGACGATCTGCTGCGACATCGACGCACCGGCGGTGAAGTCACCGTTCTCCGGCGAGTAGCTGGGGGAGACCACCAGCTTGCCGTCGCGGGGGTCGACGACCAGCTCGTCCATCCAGAACTGGGCCAGCTCCTTCATCATCGGGTAGGCCCGCTCACGCAGGAACTTCTCGTCCTTGGTGAACTGGTAGTGCTGGAAGTACGACTGTGCCAGCCAGGCGCCCGCCTCCGGGAACCAGAACGACTGCGGGTAGTTGTGCAGGCCGGTGAAGCCCCACGGGTTCGTCTCGTTGTTGACCACCCAGCCCCGGTTACCGTAGATCTGCTGGGCGGTGACCTTGCCCGGCGCCACCATCGCGTCGACGTAGTCGAACAGCGGGGCGGTGGTCTCGGAGAGGTTCGTGACCTCGGCCGGCCAGTAGTTCATCTGGAGGTTGATGTTGACGTGGTAGTCCGCGTCCCAGGGCGGGTTGGTGGAGTTGTTCCACACGCCCTGGAGGTTCGCCGGCAGCGACCCGCCCCGCGACGAGGCGACGAGCAGGTAGCGGCCGTACTGGAAGAAGAGGCTCTCCAGCGCGCGGTCCGCGGCGGCGTTGCCCTTGTCGTAGCCGCTGAGCAGCTCGTCGGTCGGGATGTTCGGCATCACCTGGCCGAGGTCGAGGTTGACCCGGTCGAACAGGGCCTTGTAGTCGGCCTGGTGGGCGGCGAGCAGCTCCGCGTACGACTTCGCCGAAGCGGTGTCGACCCGACCGGTGACCGCCGCGTGCGGGTCGGTGCCCCGGTAGGTGGGGTAGCGACCGGCGTAGTCGGTGCCGGCCGCCAGGACCAGGGTGGCCGAGTTGGCGCCGGCCACGGTGACCGTGCCGTCGGTTCCGTCGGTACGCGTCCCGCCGTCGTTGTTGACCTGGATCTGCGACTCGTACTTGAGCTTGTTGTCGTTGAGCGCCCCGGCGAAGGTGATCCGGCCGCCGGTGGCAGTGGTCGTCTTCGACCGGTTGTTCGCCGCCGTCACCCCGGCGGTGAAGCCGATTTTGCCGGGCTGGTCGGCGCTGAGCCTGACCACCAGCACGTTGTCCGGGTTGCTGGCGAAGTACTCGCGGGTGTAGCGGACACCCTCGTCGACGTAGGAGACCTTGGCGAGCGCGGTGCCGATGTTCAGCTCGCGCCGGTACTCCTGGACCGTGCCCGGGTCCTCGGTCAGCCGCAGCGACAGGTCACCGAAGCTCTGGTAGGAACCGAAGCTGCTCTTGGGCTGGCCGAGCTTGTTCGCCACCTCCTGCGGGGAGATGCGCCCGTTCTGGTTGATCAGCGCCTGGATGTCGGCGATCGCGTTCGGCCGGGGCGAGGTCCAGTTGCCGAAGTTGTAACCGGGCGCGCCCGGTCCACCGGTCCACAGGGTCTTCTCGTTGAACTGCACGGTCTCGGTCGCGACCCGACCGAAGATCATGCCGCCGAGCGCGCCGTTGCCGATCGGCAGCGCCTGGGTCTCCCAGTCGGCGGCCGGTTCGTCGTACCAGAGGGTCAGCGGGTCGGCGCCGGCCGCGAGGGGCGCGGTCTCCGGGGCCGCCAGCGGCGTCGGCCCGGCAAAGGCCGGGACGGGTACGGCAACCGCCGCCGCCAGCACACCAGCGAGCATCGTACGGGGGAGAAGTCTTCTTCTTCGGGGGTGGAGTATCAACGGGGTCTCCGGAATCATCCGAGGTACATGGTGGTGGTGCTCATGTCTTGGTGGATAAAAGCGGACTAATGACAGTAAGGTGCCGCACAGGCATCGGATGTTTAATCGGCAGGTTACGGATTGAACATCGAGGAAACAAGCCCCGCGGTCGGCCGAACGGTAAGGTCCACACTCGACGTCACTCCGGACACCCGCAACCGGTGGCAGGATTCGCGGCATGTTCCGCGAAATGACCATCCCGCCCGTCTTCCGGCGCAACGTCAGCGAAGTGTGGGGTGACGACGGGCAGCGCTGGCTCGCCGAGCTGCCGTCACTGGTCGCGGCCGTCGCCCACGACTGGGACCTCGACGTCGGCGACCCCTACACACTGAGTTTCAACTGGGTAGCCCCGGTCTGGCGCGGTGACGGATTGGCTGCCGTACTGAAGCTCGGGGTGCCCGGATCCGACCACCTCTTTGACGAGGCGGCGGCGCTGACCTCCTTCGACGGGCGCGGTGCCGTACGCCTGCTCGACCGGGACGCCGAACGGGGAGCGCTCCTGCTGGAACGGGCCGCACCCGGCACCCAGGCCAGGGTGCTCGTACCCGAGCGGGACGAGGAGGCGACGGCCGCGTTCGTCGCACTGACCCGGCGACTGCACCGGACCCCGCCGGCCGACTGCCCGGTGCCCGAACTCGTGACCCGTGGCGAGGCGTTCGCGGCCCACCTGCGGCGGTATCCGGACGACCGGGTGCTGCCCCGGCACCTGGTGGAGCGGGCCGGGCGGCTCTTCGACGAGCTGTGTGCCAGCGCCACCGAACGGGTCGTACTCCACGGCGACCTGCACCACGACAACATCCTCCGGGCCGACCGGGAACCGTGGCTGGCCATCGACCCGCACGGGGTGGTCGGCGACCCCGGATCAGAGGTCGGCCCGTGGCTCTACAACCCGGACCCCGCTCGGCGGGACGATGACCTGCTCGCCCTCGTACCCGCCCGGATCGAACAGCTCGCCGACGGGCTGGCGCTTCCGCTCGAACGGGTGATCGCCTGGGGCTTCGTGCTCTGCGTGCTCTCCGAGGTGTGGGACGCCGAGGGCGGTGCCACGGGCGGCGGTCGGGCCCTGGACGTCGCCCGGCAACTCCTGCCCCGACTCCGGTAGTGCTCGTCGCTCTCCGTGGGCGACCGTCACCCGGCCGGGAGGCATAACGCGTAATTCCCTTACATCGTCTTTGATGTTCCTACATCGAAGAAGGTGTACGAGTCGAAGGCGTTGGTTTTCCTGGAGCGCCATCCGCCGCGCAGGCAGCACTACCGGCAGCCGCTCCCGGATGTGAACTACGCTCTTGCCAGTTGCCCATCCCACCTGGCTGCGGCGAAGCACAGTCGGGGACAACCCGCCGACTGTCCGTGCCACCGTCAGTCGAAGCGGCGAGGAGTGTCGGTCGGTGCTGCTGGACGCCCTGCTCACGGAAATCTCCGACGACTCCGACGCGCTGGTGGTCGCCGGGCGCGGGCTGTCCCGCCACGACCTGATCGGCTGGGCGACGGCGGTCGCCGACGACATCCGGGGCGCGGGAATGGTCGCGGTGCACGCCACCCCGACGGTCGAAACCGTCGTCGGAGTCCTCGCCGGGCTGATCAGCGGCGTGCCGGTGGTGCCGCTCCCGCCGGACTCCGGCCCGGCCGAACTCGCCCACCTGCTCCGCGACTCGCGCGCCGACCTGGTCCTCACCGAACGGCCCGACCTGCTCGACAACCTGCCCGGCGGCGAACGATCCGCCCTGCCGGCTGGGGCATCCCGCCCGGCGGTGCTGCGGATCGGCCGGACCACCCGGTCCAACACCCGGTATCCCGAGCCTCCGCCGGAACGGACCGCGCTGGTGCTCTACACCAGTGGCACCACCGGGCCCCCGAAGGGCGCCCTGATCAGCCGTGCCGCGATCGCCGCCGACCTGGACGCCCTCGCCGACGCCTGGCAGTGGGCGCCGGACGACACTCTCGTGCACGGGTTGCCGCTGTTCCACGTACACGGGTTGGTGCTCGGGGTGCTCGGGCCGCTGCGACTCGGCTCCCGGCTGGTACACACGGGCAGACCCACCCCGGAGGCGTACGCGGCAGCCGGTGGGACGCTCTACTTCGGCGTACCGACGGTCTGGTCCCGGATCAGTGGTGACGAGAGTGCTGCTCGGGCACTGCGCTCGGCCCGGCTGCTGGTCTCCGGCAGTGCGGCCCTGCCGGTGCCGGTCTTCCACCGGCTCGCCGCCCTGGCCGGACAACCGCCGCTGGAGCGGTACGGGATGACCGAAACCCTGATCACGGTCAGTGGTCGGGCGGGCGGCGAACGGCGTCCGGGGCACGTCGGCCTCCCGGTGACCGGGGTACGGACCCGGCTCGTCGACGACAACGGCGCGATCGTCCCGCCCGACGGCGAGTCCATCGGCGAACTCCAGGTGAGCGGGCCGACCCTGTTCGACGGCTACCTGCGCGCCGACGGTGGTCCGGCGGGGATCGGGGCGGGCGGGTGGTTCGCCACGGGGGACGTGGCGGTGATCGGGCCGGACGGGTGGCACCGGATCGTCGGCCGGGCCTCCACCGACCTGATCAAGAGCGGCGGTTACCGGATCGGCGCCGGTGAGGTGGAGGACGCCCTGCTGGCGCACCCGGCGGTGGCCGAGGCAGCCGTCGTCGGCACCCCGCACGCCGATCTCGGCGAGCAGGTCACCGCGTACGTGGTGGCGGACGGGGTCGACGGCCAGCAGCTCATCGACTTCGTGGCCGGGCAACTGTCCGTACACAAGCGTCCCCGTCAGGTGCACCTGGTGGACCAGTTGCCCCGCAACGCCATGGGCAAGGTCGCCAAGAAGCTGCTCGGGGCCGGCTGACCAGGGATCGTACGGCGGGTTGCGAACCTGCCGCCGCCCGTACGGGAGAGGATTTCTAGCATGGTTACCGGCTGTCCACCCGACCCGCGGTGGACGGCGTCCCGGCTGCGACACTTGGGATCGACATACATGGTAGACACCGGCATCGACGACGATCTATGGCTGCGTCCGATCTTCCCCCCGGCCGAGTACGCGGCCCGCGTCGCCCGCGGGGAAGCGTTCGAGCGGGGCGGCTGCGTGGTGCAGCCGGACTGGAAGCTCAGCCAGATCACCCGCCGTCGTCCGCCGGGCATCACCGCGCACCAGTGGAGCTCCGCGATCCGTACGCAGTTCGCGTTTGTCGTCGGTGACCAGCGCAGCGTCGCCCCCACCTTCGCGGTCGAACTGAGCGCGAGCGTCGGCCGTGGCCCCGAGGCCAGCCGGGACGACCGGATGACCAACGCCGTCTGCGCCGCGGTCGGCCTGCAACTGCTGCGGATCGAGTCGCCGACGCTCGGTGACGGCGGCAACGGGCGCCGGATCCTCGACTACGTCCTCGACGCCCGCGCCTTCGGGGACGTCACCGGAGCGGACGACGGCGACCCGACCGACCCGGCGCCGCAGACCTACCGGGACATCATCGGCCGCCTCCCGGACGGCCGCAGCGGGTACGTCAACGACCTCGGCGCCGTTGCCCGCTCCGCCGCCGTCGACGCGTACGCGAGCCGCCAGGTCTTCGACCCGATCATCCGGAGCCTGCACGTGAGCTGGGCGGACGGCCCGGCCGAGGGCTGGGCCTGGCTGGAGGTGCGGGCCGACCAGTTCTTCTTCGAACGGGTCCGGGTCTGGCAGCACGGCTTCTCCTGCGGTGTCGACCCCGGCAAGCTCGCCGAGGACCTGGCCGCGGCGGCGATCGGCGAACAGCTCAAGCGGCTCGGCAACGACGAACCCGTGCTGTACGCCCGCGAACAGCTCGGCCGGGACCTGACCGAGCTGCGGTTGCGCCAGGACGAACTGGCGACCGACTTCGCCTTCGCCCACATCTCCTTCGAGCAGCCGGTCGACGCCGAGGTCTAGCCGCAGGCGGTCAGCCGGGTCCGGGCAGGAATCCGGTACGGACGAAGAAGTCGACATACCGCCCGAGCAGTACGCGATCGGCCGGTGGGCAGTGGATTCCGGCCGATGCCACCGCCCGTTCGGTGCCGGTGCAGTCGAACGTCGGGTGCTCCCGGGGACCCATCGTCGGCGGCAGCCCCGCCAGGAACGGGCCGAGGCCGATCTCTGCCGAGTGTTGTGCCGCGTCGACCACCTCGGCGTACCAGCGCTCGTACGGCAGGGACCGGACCGGGTAACCCCGCTCGCGCAGGACGTCGACGATTTCCGCGTACCCGATGGTCCGGGGGTTGTAGAAGTGAAAGTCGCGGCCGGCGGTGTCGGCGCGGCGGGAGAGGTGCCCGATCGCGGCGGCGACGTAGTCGACCGGGGCGAGATCTTCCTCGAAATCGAGCGCCGGTACGGCTCCCACCTGGACAAACGTCTTCAACAGGCGGCTGAGGTAGTCGTCGGTGTTGCCGGCACCGGTGCCGGCGTGGCCGGTGACCCGCGCCGGCCGGTGGATCGACACCGGCAGCCCCCGGTCCCGAGCCGCCTGCACCAGCCGGTCCGCCACCCACTTGCTCTCGTTGTAACCGCCCCACAGCCCGTCCGGCCGGTCCGGCGGATCGGCCTCGGTGAGCGTCCGTGACCCGTCCACCGGGCCGAGATAGACGCCGAGAGTCGACACGTGTTGTACGGCGCTCACCCGGCCCAGCCCGGCCAGCCGCAGCACCTCGACCGTTCCGCCCACGTTCGCCGGCTTCAACCGCTGGTACGGATGCACGAAATGCACCGCCCCACCGTTGTGGTAGATCACGTCGAGTTGTGCACCGAGGGCGGCGAAGGCCGGTGCGGACAGTCCCAGTCGCGGTTGCGTCAGGTCACCGAGGACGGGGACGATTCTGGCCGCGTACTCGGGGCGCCAGAGTCCGTACCGGCGCAGGTTGTGTTCCGCCCGGACCATGGCCGCGCCGACCGAACCGGCCCGGACCAGGCAGTGCACCTCGGCGGTGGTGTGCCGGAGCACGTCGTCGAGGAGGAACGCCCCGAGGAACCCGGTGGCCCCGGTGAGCAGAACGTGCGCCGGATCATGGTCGGCCGGCGGAAGCTGCCCGAGATCGGCGCAGACGTCGTCCGGCAGCACGGCCTCGGCCCACAGGTCGACCCTGTCCGCCTTCGCGGGGGTGACGACCGGACCGGGCGTAGCACTGCCGGCGAGGGCGGAGTCGATGACGGCGGCGAAGGTGTCCAGGTGCGGGGCGTCGAAGAGCGTACGCAGCGGCAGTTCGACACCGAACTCCCGGTTGATCCGGGCCAGTAGCGGGGCGGCCAGCAGCGAATGCCCACCGAGGTCGAAGAAGCCGTCCCGGGCGCCGACCCGGTCCCGGCCCAGTGCCTCGGCCCAGATCGGGGCCAGCCGGGCCTGGGTCGGCGTACCAGCCGGGACGAACGGGTGCGCAGATTCGGGATCCGGTGCCGGCAGCCGGCGGTGGTCGACCTTGCCGTGCGCGGTCAGCGGCAACCGGTCCAGCGGCACGAACCCGGCCGGCACCAGGAAGTCCGGCAACCGGCCCCGGAGGAACGTACGCAACTCGTCGGGATCCGGTACGGCGGCACCCGCGCGCGGCACCACGTACGCGACCAGGCGCTGGTCACGGGCCACCACCACGGCCTCGCCGACCAGGGGATGCCGGCCGAGCACCGATTCGATCTCGGCCGGCTCGATCCGGTAACCCCGGATCTTGAGTTGCCGGTCCACCCGGCCGAGGAACTCCAGCTCACCGTCGGCGCGTACCTTCGCGAGGTCGCCGGTGCGGTAGAGCCTCGCCCCCGGTGTGCCGGAGAACGGGTCGGGTACGAACGCCCGTGCGGTCAGCTCCGGGCGGCCGAGATACCCACGGGCCAGGCAGTCACCACCGAGGTACAGCTCACCGGGAGTGCCGACCGGGCGCAGCCGACCGCCCGGATCCAGCACGTAGACCCGTACGTGCGGCAGCGGTCGGCCGATCGGCAACTCGTCCGGTGCCGCGATCGTGGTGCCCGGTTGGCCGGCGACGTGGACGGTGGCGCAGACCGTCGCCTCGGTCGGGCCGTAGTGGTTGAAGAATTCGACCCGGCCACCGGTCAGGCGGTTCCACTCGGCGACCCTGTCGGCAGGCACCCGTTCACCGCCGACCATCATCACGGTCAACGGGAGGTCGGCCGGCACCTCATGACCGGCGAGATCGTCCACCCAGCGTTGCCAGAGCGCCGAGGGAGCGTCGACCGCGGTGATCCGTTGTGTGACGCAGAGGTCCAGCAGGGCCGGTCCGGTGAGCGCGGCCGGCTCGGGGTGGACAACCAGGGCCGCGCCGCTGATCAGCGCCGGGAAGATGTCACCGACGGAGGCGTCGAAGGTCAGCGGGGGGATCATCAGGATCCGCTGTCCGGGACCGAAGCCGTGCACGTCCCGGAACGCCACCGCGAACCTGGTCACGGTGTCGTGCGTGACCATCACGCCCTTCGGCCGCCCGGTCGACCCCGAGGTGTAGATGACGTACGCGAGCTGGTCCGGGCGCCGCGTTGGTGGGGGAGGGGCGTCGGCCGGGGCGGGGGTGGTGTCGTTCACCCGGATCACTGTGCCGGCGAAGGTGGCGACGGTGTCCGCGTACGGGCCGGCGGTGAGCAGGACGGTGGCATCGGCGTCGGCGAGCAGGTCGACCAGCCGTTCCGGCGGGTGGGTCGGGTCGAGCGGCAGGTAGGCGCCACCGGCCCGGAGGATGCCGAGCAGCCCGGCGATACCCGCCGGACCGGCCGGTAACACCAACCCGACCGGGACGTCCGGCCCGACACCGGTCGCCCGCAACCGTCGGGCGATCCGGTCGGCCCACCGGTCGAGTTCGGCGTAGGTGACCGAACCGCCGTCGCCGTACACGGCCGGGGCGTCCGGCGTACGGGACGCCTGCGCCGCCACCAGGTCGTCGACGAATCCCGGTTGCACAGGCGGCGGGGGCGAAGGATGCAGGCCACCGAGCAGGAGCTGCCGCTCGGCATTGGTGAACAGGTCCACTTCGGACAGCTGTCGGTCGGGTGCGGTGGTCAGCAACCGCAGGGCCTGCTCGAACCGGTCGACCAGTCGTTCGACCGTGGTTCGGTCGTACAGGCCGGTGTTGTGGTCGAGCTGGCCGGTCAGCCGGTCGCCGCCCGCGTCCACGACCAGGGTGAGGTCGAACCGGGCGGTGCCGTGCCCGATCCCGGCCGGTCGGGCGGTCAACCCGGACAGGGTGAGCCCACCGGCCGCGTCGCCGCCGCCGGAGTTGAGGACGAACATCACCTGGAACAGCGGATGGTGGCCGGCGCTGCGGTCCGGGGCGACGATCTCGGTGACCCGTTCGAGCGGGACCTCGCGGTGCCCGAGCCCGCCGACGCAGGTGAGCCGGACCCGGTCCAGGACCTCCCGCAGCGTCGGGTCACCGGACAGGTCGGTCCGCAGGGCCAGGGTGTTCACGAACATCCCGACCATCGTCTCCAGCTCCGGCAGCGACCGGTTCGCCGCCGGTACGCCGACCACCACGTCGGACTGGCCGCTCTGCCGGGCCAGCACCACCGTGAACGCGGCCAGCAGGACCGTGAACAGGGTGCAGTCGGTGTCCCGGCGCAGCCGCTCGGCGGCCACGGTCACCTCCGCCGGCAGGGCGAACCGGACACTGCCGGCGGGCGCGTCGACCGGTGCCGGACGCGGCCGGTCGGTGGGCAACTCCAGCAGGGCGGGCGCGCCGGTCAGGTGTTCGCGCCAGTACGACTCCTGCGCCCGGAGCACCTCCGGATCACGGTCGGCCAGCCAGCGTACGTAGTCGGCGAACTGGACCGGCAGCGGTGCCGGCGCCGGCTCGCGGCCGGTGACCAGCGCGTTGTAGGTGGCGGCCAGGTCACCGGTGAGCAGGTCGAGGGAGACGTCGTCGCAGACGATGTGATGGAAGACCAGCAGCAGGAGATGGTCGTCGGGCGCCAGCCGGACCAACGTCCCCCGGACCAGCGGTGGTCGGCCGAGGTCGAACGGGCGGGCCAGCTCGTGCCGGGCCAGCCGCAACAGCCCCCGCTCCCGCGCCTCGTCCGGCAGGTCACCGAGGTCCACGACCGGTAGCGCCACCACCACGTCCGGGTCGTCGGCCGGCCGGATCGCCTGCACCCCGTGCCCGTCCCGGTCCACGAACGCGGTACGCAGCGGCTCGTGCCGCCGGACCAGCCGGCGCAACGCCTCCGTCAGCGCCGACACGTCGGGCACCCCGTCGAGCCGGTACGCGGTCGACATCAGGTACGCCGAGTCGCCCACCCCGAGCCGGTCGAGGAACCAGATCCGCTGCTGTGCGGGGGAGAGCGGCAACTCCGGTCCCCGTGGACCGGGACGGATGGTCTGGCTCGCGGTGAGCGCGATACCCCGCCGCGCCAGCAGGACGGCCAGCAGCTCGTCGGTCCGCCCGGTCATCCGGCCCCACCGTCGCCGAGAAGCAACGCCACGTCCTCCGGTGACATCGCCTCGATCTCCGCCCGTACCTCGGCGATGGCGGTGACCTGACCGGGGACCGGTTCCAGCTCGATCAGCGCGGCGGCCAGCCCGGCGGCGGTCGGCGCGTCGAACAGCACCCGCGTCGGCGCCGCCAGTTGGAAGTACGCGCGCAGCCGGGACAGCACCCGTTCGGCCAGCAGCGAGTGCCCGCCGAGGGCGAAGAAGTCGGTGTCCACCCCGATCGGTCGTACGTCGAGGACCTCCTCCCAGATCCCCACGATCGCCGCCTCGACCGGCGTACGGGCGGCGACGTACGGGGTGGAGTCGGTCGCGCCCCAGGTCGGCGCCGGCAGGGCGGCCCGGTCCAGTTTGCCGTTCGGGGTCAGCGGCAGAGTGTCGAGCAGCACCAACGTCGCCGGGATCAGGTACGCCGGCAGCCGCAACACCAACCGGGGTTGGAGCAGGCTCCAGAGCTGGGCGGCGTCGGTTGCCGCCTCCGGCACCACATACGCGACCAGCCGGGCGTCACCGTCGCCGCCGTCGGTCCAGGCGGCTACCGCCGCGTCCCGTACGTTCTCCTGCTCGCGGAGCACCGACTCGATCTCGCCCAGCTCGACCCGGAAGCCACGGATCTTCACCTGTTGGTCGCCGCGCCCGAGGAACTCGATCCGACCGTCGGGCAGGTGCCGGGCCAGGTCACCGGTGGCGTAGAGCCTGCCTCCCGGCACGTCGCCGAACGGGTCCGGGACGAACCGCTGCGCGGTCAGCCCCGGTCGACCCCGGTAACCACGGGCCACGCCCGCCCCGCCGATGTGCACCTCACCGGTGACCCCCACCGGCACCGGCTGTCCCCGCCCGTCGAGCAGGTAGATCCGGGTGTTCACGATCGGCGGCCCGATCGTCACCGGCGCCGAACCGGCGGATGGCTCCGGGTCGACCACCCCGGCGGCGGACCAGACCGTGGTCTCGGTCGGGCCGTACACGTTCCAGAGGGTCCCGCCGGACAGCCGGTCGGCCAGGTCGCGGGAGAACGCCTCGCCGCCGCAGAGCCGGTGCCGTACGGAGGTCGGCAGTTCGCCGGCCGCGAGCAGCATCCGCCAGGTCGCCGGGGTGCCCTGGAGGACGGTCGCGTCACTGGACCGCGCCCGCGCCAGCAGCGCGGCGCCGTCGACGACCTCCGCGTTCGTGGCGACCACCACCCGTGCCCCGGACACCAGCGGCAGCAGCAACTCCAGCACGGAGATGTCGAAGGAGAGGGTGGTGACCGCGAGCAGCCGGTCGGCCGGGGTGAGCGCGAGCGACTCGCCGAAGGACAGCAGCAGGTTCCCGACCGAGCCGTGGCTGACCTCGACCCCCTTCGGTCGACCGGTCGAGCCCGAGGTGAAGATCGTGTACGCGAGCTGGCCGGGGTGCGGGTCGGCGGCTGGCGGACCGTCCGGCAGTCCGTCCAACTCGGCCCGATCCCGGTCCAGGCGGACCAGCTCGGGGACCGCGTCGCACAGCTCGCCCATCCGGTCGGCCACACCCTGCTCGGTCACCAGGACCCGGACGGCCGCGTCGTCGACCATCATCCGCAGCCGGCCGGCGGGGAAGGCCGGGTCCAGCGGCACGTACGCGCCACCGGCCCGCCACACGCCGAGGACCGCCACCAGCAGGTCCGACGTACGGTCCAGGCAGATACCGACCGGGGTCTCCGGCCCGACCCCGCCGGCCCGCAACCGGTACGCGAGCTGGTTCGCCCGCCGGTCGAGTTCCCGGTACGACAGCACCTGATCGTCGGCCACCACCGCGACCGCCTCCGGATAACGGGCACAGGCTCGGGCCCAGAGCGCCGGGAAGGTGGCCGCCTCCGGCGGCACGTCCCGGGTCGGCCCCTGCCAGTCGACCAGCGCCCGCTGCCGATCCGCCGGAGTCAGCAGTGACAGGTCGCCGAGCCGTTGCCCCGGATCGGCCGCGATCCCGATCAGGAGCTGACGGAACCCGGCGGCGAGCCGTTCCACGTCGGCGGCGTCGAAGACCTCGGTCCGGTACGAGAACGTCGCCTCCAACCCACCGTCCGGCTGCGGCACCGCGACCAGGGTCAGGTCGAACAGCATGTCGTCCAGTTCGCTGTCCCACCAGCGCACGTCCAGCCCGGGCCAGTCCGGCCGGGAACCCTCGGAGAAGTTGTGCAGGATCAACGCGGCCTGGAAGAACGGGTGCCGTTGGGCGTCCCGCCGTGGCGCCAACTCCTGCACCACCAGGTCGAACGGCACACTCTGGTACGCGAACCCGTCGATGACCGTACGGCGTACCCGGGCCACCGCCTCGGCGAAGGTCAACTCGGGATCGAGCCGGGTACGCAACGCCAGCGGGTTGGCGAAGTAGCCGATCAGCGGCTCCAGCTCCACGTGCGTACGGGCGGCGACGAGCGTACCGACGGTGACATCGCTCTGGCCCAGGTAGCGGGCCAGCAGCGCCTTGAGCGCGGTCAGCAGGGTCACGAACGGGGTGGTGCCCCGGGTCGCGCCGGCCGCCGCCCGCAGCCCGTCGAGCAGTTCCGGACCGATCGGGAGGCTGACCTTGCCACCCGTACCGGCACCGGCGCCGTCACCGGGCTGGTCGCGTCGGCGGGCGATCGGCAGCTCGGGATCGACGCGGGGTGCGGAGAGCTGTCGGCGCCAGAACTCCAACCCGTCGGCCAACTCGCCTTCGTTGAGGGAATCGTGCTGCCAGTGCGCGTAGTCGGCGTACTGGATCGGCAGCGCGGGCAGCGGCGGACCGGCGGCGGTCGACGTGCCGGGTCCGGACTCGGGCGTCGACAGTCGCCAGGTGTAGAGGGCGGCCAGTTCGCGCAGCGCGTTGCCGATCGACCAACCGTCGATGGCGATGTGGTGGCTGGTCATCATCAGCACGTGGTCGTCGTCGGCCAGCCGGTACAGGGTCGCCCGCAGCACCGGCCCGGTGGCCAGGTCGAACGGCACCGCGAAGGCGTGCCGGGCCAGCAGGCGGGCCTGCGGCTCCCGCTCGGCGACCGGCAGGTCACGCAGGTCCACCTCGGGCAGCGGGACCGGCTCCGGCGGCCGGACGAGCTGACGCGGCGCACCGTCGGCGCCGAGATAGACCGTCCGCAGGACCTCGTGCCGGTCGACCAGGTCGGTGAGGGCCAGACGCAGGGCGGCGACGTCGAGCCGACCGCCGAACCGCTGGGACATCGACACGTGGAAGGACGGGTCCAACGGGTCGAACTGGCTGGCCAACCACATCCGCTGCTGCCCGGACGAGCAGGTGAACAACTGGTCCGGCCCGGTACGCGGCAGCCGGGCGATGACCGGCTCGGTCACCGCCGCCAACCCCCGCTGGGCGAGCCGGCGGGCCAGCAGGGCCTGCCGCTGCGGCGACAGCGCGACCACGCTCTCCAGGTTGGTACGCGACGCCGGTGCCGTCGATGTGCCGGCGTCAGGGTCGGCGGTGGATGGCACGACTTTGCCTCCTCGTTGGACGGTGCGATCGGTGGTGGGTTCCTGCCGCGTTCCGGCCGCTAACTCGCCGCTGGTGTCGACGTCGCGTACGCGGCGACCAGGCCGTTGATGGTCGGCGAGTCGAAGAAGACGTGCAGGGGCAGGTCGATGCCGAGCTGTCGGCGCATCCGGGCGGCGATCTGGGTGACGGTCAGCGAATGCCCGCCGAGGTCGAACAGGTCGTCGTCCGGGCCGATGTCGTCGATCCGCAGCACCTGGCGCCAGATCTCGAAGATCTCCCGTGCCACACCGGTGTAACCCGGCTGGCTCTCGTCCACCTGGTCCGGCCCGGTGCCGGTGTCGGCGGGCGGATCGGGCAGCGCCCGCCGGTCGAGCTTGCCGTTGCCGGTCAGTGGCAGCCGGGGCAGCTCGACGAAGAGGTTCGGCAACAGGTACGTCGGCAGCGTCCCGCCCAGGTGCTGGCGCAGCCGGGCGGGCGTCGGATCCCCGCCCCCGGCCCGCCGGACCACGTACGCGACCAGCACCGGCCCGGTCCCCTCCCGGTCGCGCAGCAGCACCGCGCAGTCGAGCACATCCGGGTGCCCGCCCAGGTGCGCCTCGATCTCGCCGAGTTCGACCCGGTAACCCCGGATCTTGACCTGGTTGTCGATCCGGCCGAGGAACTCGACCTCGCCGTCGTGCCGGTAACGGGCCAGGTCGCCGGTGCGGTAGAGCCGCGACCCGGCCGGCCCGTACGGGTCGGGGACGAAGTGTGCGGCGGTCAGCGCGGGACGGTTCAGGTAACCCCGGGCCAGTCCGCTCCCACCGAGGCAGACCTCGCCGGCGATGCCGACCGGGACCGGGTTCAGCCCTCCGTCGAGCAGGTACCGACGGGTGTTGGCGATCGGTTCGCCGATACCGACGGTGTCCACCGCCTCGGGCAGCTCCCCGACGGTGGACCAGACGGTCGCCTCGGTCGGGCCGTACAGGTTCCACAGCCGGCCCACCCGGTTACGCACCTCCCGGGCCAGGGCCGGTGGCAGGGGTTCGGCACCGCTGAGCCCGACCACGTCCGGCTGGTCGAACCCGGCGTCCAGCAGCAGCCGCCAGGTCGACGGCGTCGCGTGCACGTGGGTCACCCCGTGCTGGCGTACGAGTTCGTGCAGCGCGGTCCCGTCCCTTGTCTGGGCCTCGGTCGCCAGGACCATCCGGCCACCGGTAACCAGGGGCAGAAAGAGTTCCGGTTTGGACATGTCGAACGCGGCCGAGGCGAGCGCCAGCCAGCCGTGACCGGGTTCCGAGCCGAGCAGGTCCCGCATCCCGAGCAGCAGGTTCGCCAGCGCCCGGTGCTCGATCTGCACGCCCTTCGGCTGCCCGGTCGAACCGGAGGTGTAGATCAGGTAGGCCAGGTCGTCCGGGTGCGGCGGCGGAAGGTCGGCACCCGCGTGTCCCGACTCGTCGTCGGTGAGCGGTGCGACGGTGGGGCAGGAGTGGGACAGGCCGGTGGACGGCTGGTCGGTGACCAGGATCGTCGGTGCGGCGTCGGCCAGGATCGCGTCCAGCCGGGCGGTCGGGTGGTCCGGGTCCAGCGGCACGTACGCGGCACCGGCCCGGAGTACGCCGAGCAGGGCGACCGGCAACGCGGGTGTCCGGCGTACGAGCACGGCCACCCGGTCGCCGGGGCGGACGCCGTACCCGCGCAGGCGTGCGGCGAGCCGGTCCACGGCGGCCGACAGTTGCCCGTACGTCCAGGTCAGGTCGCCGGAGATGACCGCCGGATCGTCGGGTGCAGCCGCTGCCCGGGCGGCGAACAGCTCGGGCAGGGTGCCTTCTGTGCGGTGGCTCGGTGGCGTGCCGGTCGGTGCGGCGGCGCCCCGGTCGACCGGGGCGGGGCGGGACCAGGTGCTCAGCAGGTCGGCTTCGTGGGCGTCGAGCAGGGCGAGGTCGCCCAGCGGGGTGTCCGGTGCCGCCGTCGCGGCGGCGAGCAGGGTGGTGAAGTGCCCGGCGATCCGAGTCGCGTCGGCCCGGTCCAGGGTGTCCCGACCGTACTGGAGGCGCAGGGCGAGCTGCTCCGGGCTGTCGAGCAGTTGCAGGTGCAGGGCATTGCGGGCGGTGTGGTTGAACGCCAACCACTCGACGTCGGCGGTCAGCCCGGCGAACGGCGGCCGGCTGGGTCGCCGGCGGTAGCTGATCGACACCGGCGCCAGGGCGATCCGTGGTTTCACCCCGGCGGTGGCACGGGCCACCGGAACCGCCCGGAACGGGTACCGGTCGCGCAGCGCCGCCCGGGTCGCGGCGACCAGGTCACGGAACGTCTGCTCCGGCCGGGGTACGCCGGTGACCGGCACCTCGTTGACGAACAGGCCGACACACTCGCGGGTCAGCGGGGTACGGGTGCCGAGGTCCACCGCGACGGTCGGTTCGGTGTTGCCGTACCGGTGCAAAAGTGCCTGCACCGCGGCGAGCAGCACCTCGAACCGGGTCGCGCCGAGCAGGTCGGCGGTGCCGGCCAGCGCCACCCGCATACACGGGTCGAACAGGTGGTCCACGGTGTCGCCGGGCGCCGCCGCCGGCTGCTGGTGGCGCAGGCCCGGCAGGACCACCGGCGCCGGCTCGTGCCAGTGCCGCCCCCAGAACTCGCCGGCCGGGACCAGTTCGGCGGAGAGCCGGGCCGATTCGGCGCCGGCATGTTCGGCGTACGAGACGGGCAGCGGCGGCAGGTCCGGGGTACGGCCGTCAGCGAAGCCCCGGTACAGCTCGCCCAGGTCACGGACCAGGATGTCCTTGGACTCGCCGTCGAAGACGAGGTGGTGGGCGACCACCAGCAGCAGGTGCCGCTGCGGTCCCGAGGTGAACAGGGTGAACCGGGTCAGCGGCCCGTGCCGCAGGTCGAACGGCCGCAGTGTCTCCGCCCGGACCAGATCGGCGAGTTCCTCCTCCGCCTCCGGCTCCGGTGGTGGGACCGTGGTCAGGGTGACCCGGGGGCTGATCAGCGCCGGGACGGAGAACAGCTCACCGTCGTGCTCCTCGAACGAGCTGCCGAGGACCGGGTGCCGGGCCACCAGTGCCGCGCAGGCGTCGATCAGCGCCAGCACGTCGAGTTCGCCGTCGAGCCGGATCGGCACCGGCATGTGGTACGCCGAACCGGCCGTACCCAGCCGTTCGGTGAACCACATCCCGTGCTGGGCGGTGGTGGCCGGGCGCCGGTTGCGCCGGGGGATCTGCACCGTGGTCACATCGCCTCCGTCAGTTGGGACAGCCGCCGACCGGACCGGTCCGGTGCGTACGCGGCCAGCCGGACCAGCATCTCAGCCAAGCGCTCCATTGTGGACCGATCGAAGGCGTACGAGTTCCAGAGCAACCAGCCGGAGATCGACCCGTCCGGCTGCTCGAGCATCGCCAACTCCGGTACGCCCAGATCCGGTTCCCCGTTCGGGGTCGGCCAGTCGGCGTCCAGCGCACGCGGCAGCTCGAACGGCTCCGAGTCCAGCCCCGGAAAGTGGGTCACCCCGCCCCAGCTCTCGAACCGCAGCCAGGCGGAGTTCGGGAACCGGGGATAGAACTCGGCGTACGGGTAGTACTGGTGGTCGATCGCGTCCAGCGCGGTTCCGCGTACCCGGTCGAGCAGCTCGTCGAAGGTCGGGTCCGCGCGGGCGTCGATCCGCAGCAGCAGGGACTGCACCAGACAACCGAGCAGAGGTTCGAACTCCGGCCGGGTCCGGCCCGGCACCGGGGACATCAGCATGATCTCCGGCGCGCCGGTGAACCGGGACAGCACCGCCACCCAGGCCGCCGCGACCACCATGAACGTGCTCGCACCCCGGTCGCGCGCGAAACCGCGCAGCCGGTCGGCGGCCTCCCGGTCGAGCCGGAACTCCAGCGAGTCGCTGCGCAGCCGGACCGCCCGCCGCCGGCCCGGAAACGGCTCGATCCCGGTCGGTGCCCCGTCGAGCCGGCCGGACCAGAACTCGCGGGTCCGGGGCCACTGCTCGCGGGTCCACCGGACCGCCTCCGGGTAGGGCACCGGCAGCGGGGGCAGCGCCACCGGGCGGTCGGCGCGCAGCGCCGAGTAGACCAGCCCGAGTTCGCGCAGCAGCACCCCCATCGACCAGCCGTCGAAGACCAGGTGGTGCACGGCCAGACCGAGCACGTGGTCGTCGGCGTCGAGCCGGACCACCACCGCCCGGACCAGGGGACCGGTGGTCAGGTCGAAGCCGTGTTCCCGGTCGGTCCGGACGATCGTGGCGGCGTGCGCCCGCCGGGACTCGGCGTCCGCGCCGTCGGCCGCGACGATCGTCACCCTCGGCGGGCAGTCCGGCCGGACGTACGCCCGCTGCCCGCCCGCCCTGCCGGCCCTACCCTCGGCGTCGGCGAAGACCGTACGCAGTGACTCGTGCCGGCGTACCAGCAGGTCCAGGCTGCGCCGCAGCAGTTCGGGGTCGAAGTCGTCGAGGATCCGGATCGCCACGCTGATCGGGCCGACGTCACGGGGCTCGTCGGTGGCGTACATCCAGTTGAAGAAGTTCTCCTGCTGCGCGCTCAGCGGCACCTCGTCGTACGCCATGACGGTGTCCGTACCGGTCGGCTCGGCGGGTGCGGCCGGGGTGGCGTCGGCGAGCCACCGGGCCTGTGCGCTCAGGACCGGCTGGTCGAAGGCGAGCGACGCCGGTACGGCCACCCCGAAGCTCTCGGTGGCCAGGGTGGCGAGCTGGGTGGCCCGCAGCGAGTCCCCGCCGAGGGCGAAGAAGTCGTCGTCCCGCCCGACCTCAGCCGCCGACAGCACCCTGGCCCAGAGCGCACCGAGGGTCACCTCGGTCGGTGTCGCGGGCGGTGTCCGGTGCTCCGGTGCCGCGGCGGCGGTGAACAGTTGCCGAAGTTCGGTCTTGCGCAGCTTGCCGCCGTCGTTGCGAGGCAGCGCGTCGACCAGCAGCAGCCGGGTCGGCCGTTCGTGCGGGGCGAGCCGTTCGGCGAGCCAGACGCGCAGGTCGGCCGGCTCCACCGGGGTACGGGCGACCACCGCCGCCGCGAGCATCGTCCCCATCGTCGGATGCGGTACGCCCACCACGGCCGCGTCGGCGACCGCCGGGTGCTCGTGCAGGATCGCCTCGACGTGCGGGGTGGAGACCTTGAACGCACCGGACTTGACCACGTCGCTCTCCCGGTCGACGAGGTGCAGGTAGCCGTCGGTGTCCAGGTAGCCGAGGTCGCCCATCCGTACCCACCCGTCCCGGAACACCGCCGCGCTGGCGTCCTCGTCGCCGTAGTAGGCGCGGGGGAGGGTGTCCGAGCGGAGGTACACCTCGCCGACGGTGCCGGGCGGTAGGCGTACGCCGTCGGGGTCGCCGATCAGGAGTTCGGCCCCGGCGGCCGGACGTCCCAGCGCCGCCGGTCGGTCCGGGTCGAAGACCACGGTGGTGTGCGCCGGGGCGGCCTCGGTCGAGGTGTAGTTGTTGACGATGGTGGCGTCGGGCAGGGCGGCGCACAGCGCGCGGGCGACCGCGCCGGGCAGCGGCGCGGCGGTCGAGGCGAGCAGCAGCACACTGGACAGGTCGTGGCGTTCCGGGGCGCCGGTGTTGAGCAGCTCGATCGCCATCGCCGGCACGACGAACACCGTCCCGACCCGGTACTCGGCGACGAGCGCGGCAAACCGTTCCGGTTCGAACCGGGGCAGGACCAGCGCCGCCGGTTGGGCGGCGAGGGCGTGCAGCAGCATGGTCTGGGCGGCGTTGGTGCCCAGCGGGAACGCGTGCAGGAAGTGTCGCGAGTGGGCCAGCGGTCGGCGACGGGGGCGGGGGAGCAGGCCGAAGGTCAGGTTGGCGTGGCTGGCCGTCACTCCCTTCGGTCGTCCGGTGGTGCCGGAGGTGAAGATGATCTGGGCGAGGTCGGCCGGTTCGACCAGGCCGCCCACCGGTTCCGCCGGACCCCGGTCAAGCTCGTCCAGGGTGGCCGTCCATCCGTACCGTGGCCGGGGATCGCCCTCGGTGCCCTGGATCAGGCCGCTGGCCCCGCACTGGTCGAGCAGGTCCCGAAGCTGTGCCGGGGTACCGCGTTCGGGCAGCGGTACGGCGACCCCGCCGACCGAGGTGACCGCCGCGTACGCGACCGCGAAGCCCACCCAGTCGGACCCGTCGAACCGCAGGCCGATCCGGTCACCGCGCCGGACTCCCCGGGCGAGCAGCCCGTGCCCGACCGAGTTGGCGCGGGTCCGCCACTGCCCGAAAGTCAACCGGTCCGGCCCGCCGTCCGGTTCCCCCGAGTGGTCGACAACCAGGGCGATCCGGTCCGGTTCGATCTCCGCACGGGCATCGAGCAACGCCGGTACGGTCGTGGTGTCGGTGCGCACCGGATGGGTCAGCATGGCGCCCTCTCGTCTGCGTACCTGGTGCTGGTCGTCTGCCGCCCCCGCGTGGCACCCACCGTAACGAGCACTTCGTCGATATGTAATTAGTCCTAACAGTAGAGATCACTGTCCTAACAGTTGGGTTCGCTCTCGGGCGTTTTTCCGACCCGCCGACAGACACTTGACAGGCATCGGGCCGCAGTGAAAACGTGCACAGCCACAGCGATCCGTACCGATGGTCATGCCCCGTTCACCCCCTGGATTCGAGGCGGAGCAAGCGATGTACGACGAAGACGAGGACACCACCAGCTACGTCGTGGTGATCAACGACGAGGAGCAGTACTCCATCTGGCGCGACGGCACCCCGCCGCCGGCCGGCTGGCGCCAGGTCGGCAAGGCAGGCACCAAGCGCGAGTGCCTCGAGTACGTCGACCAGGTCTGGACCGACATGCGGCCGGCGTCGCTGCGCGCCCGGATCGCCGCCACCTCTGGATGACCCGCGCGTGCTGACGGTACGCGTCGCCGCCTCGTTCACCGCCGAACCGCTGGCCGAGGTGCTCCGGTTCTGGGCCGGGGAACTGGCGCTGCCGATGGCGGTCAGCTTCGCGCCGTACGGTCAGGTGTTCCAGCAACTGCTCGATCCCGATGGTGCACTGCGGACCAACCGCGACGGGGTCAACGTCGTCGCGGTCCGGTCCACCGACCTCGCCGACCCGGACGGGTTCGTGGCCGCACTGCGTGCCGCCGACCGGGAGACGACCGTCCCGCTGCTGCTCGCCATCTGCCCCGACCCGCCCGGCACCGACCCGAGGACGAGTGACGCCGCCGAGCGGGCGGTACGCGACGGCGTCACCGGCACCACCCACCTGCGCCTGCTCGGCACGGCCGACCTGACGCGCATCTACCCGGTCGACGAGGCGCACGACGCGTACGCCGACCGGCTCGGGCGGGTGCCGTACACGTCCGAGTTCTTCGCCGCACTGGGGACCGCGCTGGTCCGTACGGTGCACACGATCGTCAGCCCCCGGCCCAAGGTGGTCGTGGTCGACGCCGACAACACCCTGTGGACCGGAATCGTCGGCGAGGACGGGATCGGTGGCATCACCGTCGACCCGGACCGCCGCGCGCTCCAGCAACTCCTGGTCGACCAGCGGGACGCCGGCCGGCTGCTCTGCATGTGCAGCCGCAACAACGCCGCCGACGTCGACGCGGTCCTCGCCGGCCACCCGGACATGGTGCTCCGACCCGAACACCTCACCGCCGGCCGGGTCAACTGGCAACCCAAGTCGGACAACCTCCGGTCGCTCGCCGAGGAACTCAACCTCGGCCTGGACAGCTTCGTCTTCCTCGACGACAGCCCGATCGAGGTCGCCGAGGTCCGCGCCGCCCACCCGGAGGTGCTCGCACTGACGGTCCCGGCCGACGCGGGCCGGGCCCTGGCGTTCCTGCGACACTGCTGGCCGCTGGACACCGACCGGGTGACCGACGAGGACCGCCAGCGGAGCGCGCGTTACGAGCAGGAGAACCAGCGCCGGGCACTGCGCGAGAGCGGCATGTCGCTGGCCGACTTCCACGCCAACCTCGCACTGCGGGTCGACGTCACCCCGGCCCGCCCCGACCAGCACGAGCGGATCGCCCAACTCACCCACCGGATCAACCAGTTCAACCTCGCCCCCGTACGCCTGGACGTGCGCGACCTGCGCTCCGGTGACCCGGAGTGCCTGGTGGTGACCGTGGCGGACCGGTTCGGCGAGTACGGCCTGGTCGGCGCGATGCGGTACACGCTCGACGGCGACCTGCTGCGGGTCGACACGTTCCTGCTGAGCTGCCGGGCGCTCGGCCGGGGAGTCGAGCACCGGATGCTCGCCCACCTCGGCGAGCTGGCCCTCGACCGGGGTGCCACCACGGTCGAGCTGTCGCTCATTCCGACCGCCCGCAACGGTCCCGCCCGCGACTTCCTCGCCGAGATCGCCGCCGAGCCGGCCGACGACGGGACCTCCCGAGTGGCGGAACCCGACGGGTCGACCCGGATCGGTTACCTGCTGCCGGCGGGCGCGGCTGCCGGCGTACACCATCGGCCCGGCGGATCCGACCAGCCGGCGCGGCCCCCGGACGCCACCGACCGCCCACCCCTGGCGGAGCCTGACCGGCCGACCCCCGCAACAAACCGTGAAGCCTGGCGGGTGGTGGAGCGGATCGCCACCACCCTCGCCGACCCGTCCGCGGTCCGGGCGGCGGTCCTCGCCGGCCACGGCGCGCCGGCGGCGACGGGTGTCGAGGACCCGATCGAGGCCAGGGTGATGCAGATCTGGGCGGAACTGCTGGCCGTCCGACCAGCCACACCCGCGGACAACTTCTTCGCCCTCGGCGGGCAGTCCCTGCAACTGGTCCAGTTCATGGCCCGGGTACGGGAGGTCTTCGCGGTCGAGCTGCCGGTCGACCTGCTGTTCACCCCGGCGTTCACGGTCGCCGAGGTGTCCCGGGAGATCCGGCGGCGCCAGCTCGACGGTGCCGACGAAACCGAGCTGACCGACCTCCTGGCCGAACTCGACCGGCTCTCCGACGACGAGATCGAACTCCTGCTCGCCGAAGAGGACGCCCAGTAGCGGTCCCGAGCCTTGGGATGTGTCGGTGCCGTTCGGTAGAACGGGCCGGTGGACTCCAGCATGGACAATTCTGAGGTGCGGATGCCGTCGGGCACGCGAGTCATCAGGGAGGCGTAGTGCGGGTGGCGATGCTGGGGCCGGTCGAGCTGAGCGACGGGGGCAGGCTCGTTGCCGTGCCGGGGCCGCAGCTACGGTGCATACTGGCGGTCCTGGCGTCCGAGGCGGGACGAACCGTGCCGGTCGCACGGCTGGTCGACGCCCTGTGGGACGAACCCCCGACGAGCGCGCGGAGCGTACTGCAGGTCTACGTGTCCCGGCTGCGGAAGCTGTTCACCACGCCGGACACCACCCTGCTCCACTCCGGCGGCGGGTACCGGCTCGACATCGACCCGCAGGACGTCGACCTGCACCGGTTCCGCGCCCTGGTACGCGAGGCCCGCGACAGCGCCGACGTGGCCGTCCGGCGGCGGCTGCTCACCGCCGGGCTAGCCGAGTGGCGGGGCGACGCCCTGGCCGACACCGCGACCGGTCCGCTGCGGGACCGCCTGGTCGTCGCGCTGACCGAGGAACGGCTCGCCGCGTTGGAGGACAGGCTCGACGTCGACCTGGAACTGGGCCGCCACCACGACGTGATGGCGGAACTGGCGGCAGCGGTCGCCGAACATCCGGGGCGGGAACGGCTCACCGGAGCGCTGATCCTCGCCCTACACCGGTGCGGGCGGCGGGTCGAGGCGCTGGAGGCGTACCGGGACCTGCGTGATCTGCTGGTGGAACAGGCGGGCGTGGAACCGGGCGCCGACCTGAGGCACCTGCACCAGCTCCTGCTCAACGACAGCGCCGCGGCAACCGGGAACGCCAACGCGGCCGTGGTGGTGCGGCCGACGGTGCCACGGCAGCTACCCGCCGCCCCGGCCGAACTCGTCGCCCGTGAGCACTACCTGGCTGCGCTGGACGACCTGCTCGACGCGACCGGGGCACCGGTGCTGGTCACGCTGGTCGGACCACCGGGGGTCGGCAAGACCACCCTGGCGCTGCGCTGGGCGCACTCCGTAGCCGAACGGTTCCCCGACGGCCAGCTCTACGTCGACCTGCGCGGCCACGCACCCGACAAGCCGGTCGACGCGCGTACGGTGCTCGCCGGGTTCCTCCACACCCTCGGCGTACACCCGCAACAGGTGCCCGACAGCGAGGCGGAACGGTCGGCCCTGTTCAGGTCGCTGCTCGCCGGTCGCCGGATGCTGCTCCTGCTCGACAACGCCCGGTCGGCCGAACAGGTCCGACCGTTGCTGCCCGGCACGGCCGGCTGCCTGGTCGTGGTCACCAGCCGGGCCGAACTGGCCGGGCTGGCCGCCCGCGACGGCGCCCGTCCGGTCGCCGTGGTGCCGCTCTCCACCGACGAGGGGCTGGCCCTGCTCCGCCGGATCGTCGGCGACCGGCGGGTCGACGCGGAACCGCAGGCCGCCGGTCGACTGGTCGACCTCTGCGCCGGCCTGCCGCTCGCGCTGCGGGTGGTGGCGCACCGTGCCGTACGCCGGCCCGGGTTCACCCTGACGGCACTGGCCGAGCAGTTGACCGACGAGGCGCGGCGGATCGACCTGCTCTCCCCGCCCGACGACCCGTCCACCGCCGTCCGGGCGGTGTTCTCCTGGTCCTACCTGGCCCTACCGCCGGCCGCCGCGACCCTGTTCCGCCGGCTCAGCGCCATGCCGGGCGACGATTTCGACGTCCGCGCCGCAGCCAAAGCGGGCGACGACCCGAACCTGGACGAACCGCTCGCCATCCTGGTCTCCGGTCACCTGGTCGAGGAGACGTCGATCGACCGCTACCGGCTGCACGACCTGCTGCGGGTCTACGCCGCCGGTCTCGCCACCGGGCAGGAGCGCCGCGAGGCGGCCGTACGGGTCCTCGACTGGTACCTCGCACGCGCCAGCGCCGCGGTCGCACTCCTGGAAACCGACACCGGCGACGACAAAACCGGCGGTGACTTCGCCGACCAACGCGACGCCACCGGTTGGCTGGAGGTCGAACGACCCGTCCTGGGCGCCGTTCCCCGGTTCGCCGCCGCCCTCGGCCTGCACGAGTACGCATGGCGGTTACCGAACACCGTGTGGCGGCACTGGCTTGCCCTCGGCCTGGTCGACGACCTGACCACGACCCACGAGACGGGGCTGGCCTCCGCCCGCCTCGCCGGTGACACCCTTGCCCAGGCCGACCTGCTCAACAGCCTCGGCGCGGCCCACTACACGGCCCGCCGCTACACCGCCGCACTGGCCGTCTACGAGCAGGCAGTGGTGTTGCGCGACGGGCTCGGTGACCAGGCGGGCGCGGCCCGGACGCTGATGAACATCGCGATCGTGCACTACCTCGCCGGCCGTTACCGGGACGCGGTCGAACACGGCCTGCGGACCCTCACGCTGCGCCAGGACCTCGACGACGTGTTCGGCGAGGCGGTGGCGCACAACGCCCTGGGCGGATTCCACCTTCGTCTCGGCGACGCCGCCCAGGCACTCCAGCACACCGAACGCGCGCTGGCCCTGTTCGACAAGCTCGGCTACCGCTACGGCCAGGCGGCGGCAACGCTCAATCTCGGGCACGTCCGCCGGCACTTCGGCGAACTCGACACCGCCGACGCGCACTTCCGGGACGCGATCGAACGGTTCCGCCCCCTCGGCGACCAGCGGTACGAGGGCGAGGCGCTGTGCGGGCTCGGGCTGGTCCGTACCGGGCGGGGCGAGTTCGTCGAGGCGAACGACCTCCTGAACGAGGCACTCGCGATCAGTGCCGTCGTGGACGACCCGACCCTGCGCGGGGAGGTACGCCACGGTCTCGGACTGCTGCGGCTGGCCACGGGCGAACCGGAGTCGGCACTGCGGGAGTTCGAGCACGTCCGCCGGGTCGACGACCGTTACCAGCAGGCCCGCGCCCTGCACGGGACCGCCCGAGCGCAGTGCGCGCTGGGGCGACACGACGTTGCCGTACCCGCCTGGCGCGCGGCGGTCGACGCGTTCGCCGTACTCGGCGTGCCGGACCGGGCCGACCCGGACTGTACGACGTGTTCAGCGGGCGTTCAGCGTCTTGTCTGAGCCGGGCCTTCTCCTGATGGGCAGGGACGTCGAGTTGCGCGTCCCGGCAGTCGAGGGGGGAAGGCCGTCATGGACCGTCAAGGCATCGCCATCAGTGTCGTGATCACCGACCGGCTCACGAAGAAGGAGTCCGGGCCGCGCACCAGGACCGGTTTCACCTGGAACTAGCCGACACCCGAGGCCGGTCCCCTTCGGGGTGGGACCGTACCGGGTGCAACGGCTGGCGCCGAGCAGTTCAGGTGACCGGGTCAGCGACCGCATGCTCTGCGTCTTCACCACGGTGGTGGAGACGTCGAGCATGTCGGCGACCGGGCTGATCGAGGTGACAGGGCGGCGCCGGTGGCCGCCAATGGGACAACCGGGTACGGGTCGGGAGCCCGTAGGCCGATCGACGCCGGGTGGGGTGGAACGTAACGTGGCGTCCGCGGCGCCGCCGGGGACCGTGCAGCGACGTGTCGGGCGGGTGGGTCCCGCCCCCGCACCGACGAGGAGGCCACGCGGTGGCAACCGTCCTGCTGGTCAGTCACGGTACCCACGGCGACGTGTGGCCGATGATCCACCTGGGGGCCGGGCTACGCGGCCGGGGCCACGACGTCACCCTGCTCACCCACGCCCCCTACGCCGAGCCCGTACGCCGGGCCGGCCTCGGATACGTCCCGATCGACACCCCCGAGGGTTACGCCACCTACCTCGAGGACGCCCGCCGGATCCTGCTGGACCGGGTCGGGTCACCGAGCCCGCCGGACCTGCTCGCGCACTACCGGCGGACGAACCTGTTCGGCCAACTCCGGCTGGAGATCGAGACCCTGCGGGAGCTGGCCGTACCGGGGCAGACCGTGCTCGTCGGCCGGCACACCTCGGGGCTGTCGACGCTGATCGCCGCGGAACTGCTCGGCCTGCCGGTGGCCTGGGCGGCGATGACCCCGGCCCAGCACCTGCTGCTGCCGGTCACCGAACACCTGCACCGGACCGCCCTGGCCGGGCCGATCGACCAGCTCCGAGCGGAGTTCGGGCTGGCGCCGGTCGACGACTGGGCCGCCTGGCTCGGCTCGGCCGACCTGCAACTCGGGCTCTGGCCGCGCTGGTTCGACGCCGCCGGTGACCCCACCCCCGACCGGGTGGCGAAGATCGGCTTCCTGCTCGACGCCAGTCCCGCCGACCCGGCCGGTTCCGCCGACCCGGCGCCGCTTCCGCCGGAGGTGGCCGAGGCGCTGGCCGGCGAGGTGCCACCGGTCCTGGTGGCCGGCAGCAGCGGGCAGATGCTGCTGCACGACTTCTACGCCGCATCGGTGCCCGCCGCACTCGACGCCGGCCGTACGGTCCTGCTGGTGACGCCGTACCGGGAACTGCTGCCGGCGACGTTGCCGACCGGCGTGCACTGGTTCCGCTGGTTGCCGTACCGGGAGGTGATGCCCCGGGTGGCCGTGGTCGTCCACCACGGTGGCACCGGGACGATCGCCCGGTGTCTCGCCGCCGGGGTGCCGCAACTGGTGCTCGCGCACAGCTTCGACCAGCCCGACACCGGCGCCCGCCTGCGCCGGCTCGGGGTGGGGGAGTGGCTGCCGTCGACCCAGTGGGACCCACCGAGGGCGGCGGCGCTGATGCGCCGGCTGCTCGACGAGCGCGGCTACCGGGACCGGGCGATCCGACTGCGGGCCGCCGTCGGCAGCACCTCGGTCGACCAGGCCGGTCGGCGGATCGAGGCGCTGCTCACCACTGAGCCATTTTCGTCGTGACGGTGCAGGTCACGAGTAGGGCGAGGTCTGATGTCGACATATGGCGAGGCTCCCGATAAGACAGCAGTCGACCAGGAGCCGACGCCCCAACCAGGAGCCTCGCTGGGCTGTCTCAACGCGCCGGGGGTTCAGCCGGCGAATTCGTTGACGCCGAGGGCGAAGTCCCAGTGGCCGACCCCGTTGCCGGCAAGGCCCACCGTGACCACGCCCACTCCTTCCAGCCAGTGCGCCATTTTCAGTCCGCCGACGTCCAGCGGGCGCAGCCCGAGGCTCTCGATGAATGCCCCCACGCCCGCCTTGGCCTGGGCATCGTCGCCAGCGATGAAGACGTTGGGCCGGCCCTTCTCCAGGACATTACGGAAGATGGTGTTGAATGCCTTCACCACGCTGGCGCTGGCCGGGGCCACCTTGGCGACTTGCTGCGCGATCGAGGTCTCCTCGCTGTGGGCCAGTCCGTCGAACGTCGCGTTGAAGGGGTTGCTGATGTCGATGATGACCTTGCCTGCGAGGGCGTCTCCGTACTGGGCGACGACCGGCACGACACCGTCGTACAGAAGGGCCACGATGACAATGTCCCCGTCCGGTGCGCTGCCCCATTCTCCGGTCGTGGCGCCGCTGCCGAGAGCCTTGGCCAGGTCGGCGGCCTTGGACTGATCCCGGCCCATGATTTCGACGGTGTTGCCGCCCGCTATCGCCCGCGCGCCGATGGTGCGGGCCATGTTCCCGGTGCCGATGATGCTGATGTTGCTCATGAGATTTCCTGCCGTGGTTGTGGGTTGTTCGGTTCAGAGGGCGGTGGTGCCGCCGTCGGCGACGAGTTCCAGGCCGTTTACGTAGCTGGAGTCGTCGGAGGCGAGGAAGAGGGCGACGGTGGCGATTTCTTCGGGGCGGCCCATGTTCCCGCGGGGGATGAGGGACTCGAACTGGCGCTTGGTGGCCTCGTCGAAGAGTTCTTCCTGCTTGGCGGTGGCGACCTGGCCGGGGGTCAGCACGTTGACCCGGATCTTGCGGTCGCGCAGTTCGTTGAGCCAGACGCGGGCCCAGGCCTGCTGGACGGCCTTGCTGCCGGCGTAGAGGCTCCAGCCGGGGAAGGCGCCGAGGGAGGCGTTGGAGCCGGTCATCAGGATGGAGCCGCCGTCGTTGAAGAGCGGGAGGGCCTTCTGGACGGTGAACAGGGTTCCCCGGGCGTTGAGCCCGAACCAGGTGTCGAACTGGGCCTCGGTGATCTCGCCGAGCGGGGCGGGCTCGCCGCCGCCGGCGCTGGCCCACAGTACGTCGAGGCTGCCCTTCTCCCGCTTGACCGTGTCGTAGAGGCGGTCAAGGTCGTCCAGGTCGGCGGCGTCGCCCTGGACACCGGTGACGTTGCGGCCGATCTGCTTCACGGCCTCGTCCAGGGCGTCCTTCCGGCGGCCGGTGATGAAAACGTGCGCTCCCTCGTCAACGAACAGCTTCGCGCCGGCCAGCGCCATGCCGGTGGTGCCGCCAGTGATGACCGCTACCTTGCCGTCAAGCTTTCCCATGATCGCTCCTCTGGGTCGGTGGTGCCGTACGCACCCGGGGCGACGATGTTATGTACACCGCCCTGTGTGCTTACGGTACGGGGCGGGCGACCGGGACGCAAACTATGTACACCGGTCGTTACCCAGCTGGGGTACCATGGACCCATGACGGAGCTGGAGAAGGGCCCTCAGGGTCGCCGCCGCGGCCGGGGTGCCCGCGAGCGCATCATCGGCGCGTCCCAGCAGCTGTTCCGCGAGCAGGGCATCAACCGCACCGGCATGGACCAGCTCTGCGCGGCGGCCCAGGTGTCCAAGCGCACGGCCTACCAGCACTTCGCCGGCAAGGACGAACTCGTCGCCGAGTACCTGCGCCGGTTCGACCCCTCCGTTTTGTCCGGCGTGTTCGACCGCACCGACCTCACGCCCCGTGAACGGCTCCTTGCCGCCTTCGACGTCCCTCCCACCACCCCGCTGTGCCCCTACATCGGCGCCGCCGTCGAACTTCACGACCCGCAGCACCCCGCGTCCCAGTACGCGCGCAACTACAAGGAAGCCGTCGCCGCGCGGCTCGCCGACACCGCCCGGGAAGCCGGCGCCGCGAACCCTGAACAGCTCGGCGAGCAACTCGCGCTGCTCATCGACGGCGCCGCGGCCCGGACCCGCGTTCTCAACGCCGACGCCTTCCCCACCGCCGCCGCCATCGCCGCCGTCCTCATCGACAACGCCATCCCCGCGTCATCTCCTCGGCAGCCCAGCGGTGACCGCGGAACTACCGGGTCTGCTCCCGTTCCGGTGGGAGGCCAATGACGGCCCGATCACGCCTTGTCGTCGTCGCCGTACTCGCCGTGTATGGGTGGGTAGTAGGCGGGTAGGAAGCCGCCGATGATGGCGACACCCGCGATCGGCACGAACCCGCCCGACGTGTCACCCAGCCCGGCCAACCTTCGTGGCCGCCGCACCAGGTGGCCCGCGTCGGCGAGGACCGCCGCTACAGCTCGCTGACCACGATGTCGAGCTGGCGGGGCCTGCCTGCGGCGGCGGGCTGCTGCTCGACGGTGTACTTCAGGTCGCGCAGCGCCTCCACCAGCTTTACCTGGGTCCGGGGCGCCGCACCGGCCAGCAGCAGGTCGCGGACCAGTCGCCCCTTGGTGGCCTTGTTGAAGTGGCTCACCACGGATCGGCTGGTCATCCCGTTGATCACCTGCTCGTGCAGCACCCGTACGGCAACCGTCCGCTCGGCGGTACGTCCGGTCGGTCGCCACATCGCCGCGTACGCGCCGGAGCGCAGGTCGAGGATCGGCCCGCTGTCGGCGGCGTCGGTGATCACCGGTTCGAGCAGCCCTCGCCAGTACGGCGTGAGCCCGCCCACCCCCGGCAGGCCGACCCCGATCGCGCACCGGTACGCCGGGATCCGGTCGTCCACCCGGACCACGCCCCACAGGCCGGAGAAAATCAACGCGGACCGCCGCAGCCGGGTACGGGCAGCCCCGGTGAGGCTGCCGGTGTCCAGGGCGTCGTAGAGCACCCCGGTGTAGACCTTCGCCGCCGGTTGAGTCGGCGCGGTCCGCAACCGGGCGTTGAGGTCGATCTCCCCGTCCTGCCCCGCGCTCAGCCCGAGGACCGTACGCGCCCGCTCCCGGTCGTCGGACGCACAGAGGTCGACCAGCGCGTCCAGGACCCGTTCCCGTCCGGGGTTCAGCTCGCCCAGGGTGAGCGTGTCCAGGTTCAACGGGCGGCCGGACCGGGGGGCGGTCTTCCCCTCCGACGGTGGCAGCAGGATCAGCACGACCAGCAGCGTACGGCCCCCGCCGGCGGCCCGGCACGGGTGGTGAGACCTCGCGGCGCGGCGCGGCGTCGGCCAGCGAAGCCCGGCTGCCGGACGGCTGCCGATGACGACCCCGCCAGCGAGGGCCGCGCGACTCCAGGTGCGCCCGTACCGCCCGCCAATGTTGCCGGCGTGTGACGGGTCGGCCGATTCCGCCGCGATCCGATGTCCCTGCCCGTCACAAATCTGGCGGGGTTCCGCCATGTCCTTGATCCGCCATGGGTCACGCCCGCGAACCGGGCGCCGACCGGCCCAGAATCGGCGACGGCGGCGTCCCGCTCCGTGCGGCCCGCCCGAGGAGGAGAAGGTCGATGGGTAGGTTCAGAGGCCGCACACCACGATGGGTGTGCGGGGCCGCGATCGGGCTGAGCGCGTTGCTCGCGCTGCCCACCGGGGCGGTGGCCGCTCCGCCGGTCACCGCGGCACCGGCCAGTGCACCCGACGCGAACCGCAAGGTGGACGTGCCGGTGCTCCGGTCGCTGTCGGACGGCAGCAGCACGACCTTCCTCGTGCGGCTCGCCGACGAGGCGAAGCTGGACGAGGCGGAACTGACCCGGATCGAGGGCCGGACCGCCGGCCGGGCCGGTCGGGTCGCCCGTACGACGAAGGTCTACCAGACCAAGGTCGCGCACGCGGAGAAGACCCAGCGTGGACTCCGTACGCTGCTGCGCGAGCGGGGGAGCAGCTTCACCCCGTACTGGATCGCGAACGCGATCGAGGTGACCGGGAACCTGTCCCTGGTGACGGAACTGGCCGCCCGGCCCGAGGTCGCCCGGATCAGCCCGGTCGGTGTGACCCGGCTGACCGACCCGGTGAAGACCGCCGGCAGCACCACCGCAGCCGGTGCGCTCCCGTGGAACCTCACCCAGCTCGGCGCCGACAAGGTCTGGGACTCCTACGGCGTACGCGGCGAGGGCATCGTCATCGGCAGCGTCGACACCGGTGTCCAGTACGACCACCCGGCCCTGGTCCGCCAGTACCGGGGCAACAACGGTGACGGCAGCTTCACCCACGACTACAACTGGTTCGACCCGACCGGTCTCTGCGGCGGTTCGACCCCCTGCGACAACTACGGCCACGGCACGCACACCGTCGGCACCGTCCTCGGCGACGACGGCGCCGGTACGGTCACCGGTGTCGCACCCGGCGCGAAGTGGATCGCGGCAAAGGGATGCGAGATCAACACCTGTTCCGACGCCGCCCTGCTCGCCGCCGGTCAGTGGATGGTCGCGCCGACCGACCACAACGGAGAGAACCCCCGCCCGGACCTGGCCCCGGACGTGATCAACAACTCCTGGGGCGGGGCCGACGACGGCAACCACTTCTACGAGGAGATCCTCGAAACCTGGGTCGCCGCCGGCATCTTCCCGTCCTTCTCCGCCGGCAACGAGGGCCGGGCCGGTTGCGGCACCGCCGGCTACCCCGGCACCAGCCCGCTGGCGTACGCGGTCGGCGCGACCGACAGCACCGGCACCATCGCCGACTTCTCCAGCCGGGGACCGGCGCGTGACGGTGCGATCCGCCCCGACATCACCGCGCCCGGCGTCGGGATCGTCTCCAGCCTCCCCGGCGGCCAGTACGGCTCCGCCGACGGCACCTCGATGGCCTCACCACACCTGACCGGCGCGATCGCGCTGCTCTGGTCGGCGGTGCCGAACCTGCGCCGGGACGTGGCGACCACCCGTGAGCTGCTGGACCGTACCGCGTACGACGTCGAGGACCTGAGCTGTGGCGGTACCGCCGCCGACAACGGGGTCTACGGCGAGGGCCGGCTCGACGCGTACGCGCTGGTCAGTCAGGCACCGGCCGGACAGGTCGGCGGGGTCGTGGTGACCACCACCCGGTCCGGCGGCCCGATGCCGGGCGCCAGGGTCACCCTCGCCTCCGGTGTGCTCACCCGCAGCGGGCACACCGACGGGCAGGGGCGGGTCGAGCTGGGACGCGTCCCGGCCGGCGACTACACCCTCACCGCGAGCGTCTTCGCGCAACGTACGCAGCGGCAGACGCTCACGGTGACGGCGGACGGGACGGCCACCGCCACGGTCGACCTGTCCGATGGTGCGCCGTGGCACCCCGTACACGGGATCGTCCGGGATCCGGCCGGTCAGCCCGTCGCGGGCGCCACGGTGGCGCTGGCCGGGGAGACCTTCCCCGCCTTCGTCACCGGGGCCGACGGCGGCTACGCCGGGATGCTCCCCGAGGCCGACTACGACGTCCTGGTCGACTACGGCCGCTGGCTGGCGCCGAAGACCGTCCCGCTCACCGTCGACGGCGAGGAGACGCTCGATGTCAGTCTCGCCGCGAAGACCGACCGGCACGGGTACGCCGCCGGTGTGGCCCCCGCCGTCTGGGTGACCGGCGGCAGCGTTCTGCCGCTCACCGGCGACGAGGCCAGCCGTGCGGTCGACCTGCCGTTCGCGGTGACCTTCTACGGTCAACCGCACCGCAAGCTCACCGTGAGCAGCAACGGGTACGTCGCCTTCGGTGCGACCGGCGGCGGCGACAACACTGCCCTGCCCGCACCGGCGGTCCCGGCGGCGGCGGTCTACGCGTACTGGGACGACCTGGTGCTGGACCACCAGTCCACGGTCCGCACCCGGGTCACCGGCAGCGCACCGAACCGGCAGTTCCTGGTGAGCTGGACCAGGGCGGCGCTGAAGAAGGCACCGCAGACCCGGGTCGACTTCCAACTGCTGCTCGGCGAGAACGGCACCGTCACCCTCCAGTACCGCAAGCTCGGCACGGCGGGTACGGGTGCCGGCGCCACCGTGGGCATCTCCGACGCCGCCGGTGGTGCGGCGCTGACGTACTCGGTCGACGCCCCGGTGCTCGACGAGGCCGCAGCGGTCACCTTCCGCGTCCCCGGCACCGGCCTGGTACGCGGCACCGTCACCGACGCCAACGACCGTCAACCCCTGGCCGGCGCGACCGTACGGGTCACCCCGGCCGGGGCGGCTCCGGTCACCGCGACCTCCGACGCGAACGGTTTCTACCAGGTGGAGGTGCCGGCCGGTGAGGTGTCGGTCGGTGCCGCCAGGTCCGGGTACGACCTGCCGGCGGTGACGCTCACGGTCGCCGAGGCGGTGATGCAGAAGCAGGATCTCGCGCTGCGTACCCCGCTGCTGCTCGCCGCGAAGAGCAGCGTGGCGGTGACCGCGCCGGCCGGTGGAACCCGGAGCGTGTCGGTCAACCTCAACAACCACGGCGGTCTGCCGGCGAACTGGACCGCCAGGGAGATCGACTCACCGACGCCACCGGTCACCACCCCCGGCCGGGTGCTCGGCTCGTTCCCGATACCCGACCTCTACAACGCCTACGGGGTCGGCTACCGCAACGGCGAACTGCTGGTCTCCGACAGCTACTTCTGGGGCCAGATGCAGCGCTTCGACACCGCCGGCAAGTCACTCGGCAAGGGTGTCGTGACGATGAACGGCTGGCCCTCCGACCTGGCGTACGTGCCGGGCAAGGACCTGATGTGCGGGCCGAGCATGTCCATCGTGGACCCGCTGCCGATCGTCTGCTTCGACCCCGAGACCTACGAGGTCAAGCAGACGATCACCGGCCCGTGGGCGGGCAAGCTCTACTACGGGCTGGCCTACCGGTCCGCCGACGACACCTTCTACCTCGCCGGCGACGGGAAGATCCAGCACCTGGCCGGGCTGTCGCACGCCGAACCGGGCGCGGTGCTCGGCCAGTGCGTGCCGACCACCCCGTGGATCACCGGTCTCGCCCTCAACGAGCAGGGCAACATGCTCTGGGGGATCAACCAGGACAGCACCGAGGCGATCTGGGCGATGAACCCGGACACCTGCGCCACGATCGGCTCGATCCCGGACCCGGATCCGGACCCGCTCAGCGGTGCCGGGATCGAACTCGACAACAACGGTGACCTGTGGCTGGTCGGCCAGGCGAACCGGCAGCCGTACCGCGCCGCCGTCTACCACGTGGACGGGTCGATGGCGTACAGCGACGTGCCCTGGCTGGCGGCGACCCCGCAGTCCGGGCAGGTCAATCCGGGGGAGAAGGGCAAGCTCGATCTCACGGTCGACACCACGGGGTTGGCTCCGGGTACCTACACCGCCACCGTGCTGGTGAGCAGTGACAGCGCCAAGGCCCCGACCGCACCGATCACGATCTCGGTCACGGTCACCCCGCGCGGCTGACAACCGCACCCCAGGACGTGAACCGCCCCGCCGTGTGGGGGCGGGGCGGTTCACAACCAATCGTTGCGGGCGACGAACCAGCCGAGCTGCATCCGGGTGGCGCTGCCGGTGACGTCCATGAGCTGCCGCAGGCGGCGCTGCACCGTACGCAGGGACATGCCGAGCTGCGAGGCGACCGCCTTGTCCGGCAGCCCGGTCATCAGCAGGGAGAGGATCTGCCGGTCGGTGGCGGTGGGCATGCTCCACCGGTCCACGTCGTCGAGAGCGTCCGCGGCCGGCGCCAGCCGCAACGGGGTGGCCCGTTCCCACACCTCGGTGAAGAGGGCGACCAGCACCTCGACCCAGGCGGCTCCGCGTACCACCAGTGCCCACGGCTCGATGGTCCCGTTGCGTCCGGGAAAGGAGAGCAGGGCGACCCGACGGTCCGCGACGGCGAGCTTTCCCGGTACGTCGAGCGCGACCCGGGCCTGCTCCCCGGCGGCGACCAGGCCGCCGATGTGCGCACTGGCGTTGGGTCGCTCCAACGCCCGCCGGTCGTAGACCACCCGGAAACGTACGCCCCGGCCGAGCAGCTCGTGTTCGGTCGGGTTGTCGTGGAACTCGGCCGTGTACGGCGGGCGGTCGAAGCCCAGCACCTCCTCCTGCGCCCCGCGCAGGAACTGGTCGAACGTCCTGCCGATCGCCGCCCCGCCGACCACCATGTGTACGCCCTGGTCGACCGGCTCGGCGGCGCGCTGCCGTTGCAACCACTCCCGTAACCCGGTCCGTGCCTCCTGCAGCTCCCGCATCCGCTGCATGACCAGCGAGTCGATGGCGAGGTCCGGCGAGGTCGCCTCGGACCGACCGTCGACGGTGTGCACCAGCCCGGGTTGCTCCAGGGTCCGTAACGCCTGGGACACCTCGGTCCGGTCGACGCCCAGCCGCCCGGCCAGTTCGGCGAGGGTGCCGGGCCGCCCGGACACGAGTTCCAGGTAGATCCGCTCCGCCAGCTCGGTCAGCCCGAACGCCGCCAGCATCTGCCCACCACCCCGCTCGATCGTCCGCCCCGCAGCGGACCCCGGTCGATCCTGGAGCGCTCCCAGGACTCAGTCAAGCGCCGTACGGGAATGCTGCCGGCGCAGCCGGAGCTGGATCAGGGTTCCGGCGACGCCGAGGCAGAGGCCGATCACCACGCCGAGGGCAAGGCGCCATTCGAGTACGCCGATGGTCTCCGTCTGTTGGTCAGCGATTTCCGGGGAGGCGTCCTGGTAGGGCATCGCGACCACGGACAACCACAGGAACGAGATGGCGGGGAGGAGGAAGGCGAGCGCGACGAGCAGCCGCCCGAGCACACCGGCGAGATACGTCCGCGAGCCCGTGGTCGTATTCAGCTCACGTACCAGTCGAACAGCGCCCAGCCGGGCGGGGTGGCCATGACCAGCAACATCAGCAGGGTAGCGGCACTCGTGAGGGCGAGCGGTGTCCATCCGCGCCGACGCGACTGCGGCGCCATCAGGATCGGCCTCGCCACCGCGAGACTGATGATGGCCGGGACGAAACCCACGCCGACGGCGATGACCGCTGGCCAGGACCAACCCGGTGGTGACTGTTCGGGGAAGTATGCGGCGTCGCTGACGAGGTACGCGACGGCGGCGTAGAGGTAGGCCGCGATGACGAGCAGTTGGATCGACACCAGGGGGCCGACCCACCGGACCTTGACCGCAGGATTGGCTACCGAGGCAATCACCGACGCAGCCTACCGACCCGCTCGCTACCTCGCGGCCCCGACGCGAGCGGGCTCTAGCCGACCGGGACCAGCCCGTTGAGCAGTTGGTCGAGCAGTCGGTCGAAGCTGGACACCGTGCCGCCGCTGATCGTGCCCAGCACCTCGGCCAGTCGGGGATACGCGCCGCTGCGTACGACGGTGTGCAGGTAGCGGCCCTGCGCGGCGAGTGCCTCCTGCGGGTCGCGGCCGGTACGACGGCTGTTCAGTTCCTGCGCGACCTCGTTTGAGACGTAACTGGCCACGAAGCCGGTGAGCAGGGCGAACGCTTCCATCTTCTGCTGTCCGTCGAGATTGGTGGGTTGCAGTGCGGTGAGGGCGTACTCCAGGGAGGCCAGGGTGTTCGGCCCGAGGGTCTGCCGGGATGCCAGCGCCGACGGTAGCCAGGGATGCCGGCGCATGATGTCGCGTTGCACGTGCGCGAGCCGGCGCAGGTCGTCCCGCCAGTCGTCGCCGGGCGGGGGAAGATCGTGCTCGCCGGCCACCTGGTCAATCATCAGCTCCAGCAGGGTTTCCTTGTCCGGCACGTAGGTGTAGAGCGACATCGCACCGGCGGCCACCTCGGTCGCGAGCCGGCGCATGGTGAGCGCGGTCAGACCCTCGGTGTCGGCGATCGTGACGGCGGCGGCGGTGATCTCGGCCCGGCTGTGGGTCGGCCGGCGACCGAGTCGGGTGCCGGTGGGTGGCAGCCACAGTGTCTCAGGGTCGACCGCGCCGGTTGCGCCGGTCGTACGTGCGCGGCCCATCGTGTCTCCCTCCGAGCGGTCTGGCGCCAATTATGGTCAACCATTATTCTAGTACGTTGTACGGGAATTCATCACTGCTCCCACCTGCGAAAAGTCCTCCCTCGACCAGTGGAAACGAGGCGCCGTGCCGACCAACACGTACGCACACACCGGACGCAGACCACCCTGGTACGCCCGGAGGATGCTGAAACGCGGGCTGCCGCCGGCCCCGTACGAGATCGCATACGAGCCCGGACTGATGGTGCCCGCCGCCGACGGGACCCCGCTCCCGGCCGACCACTGGTTCCCGCTCGCCGACGGCGATTTCCCCACCCTGCTCCTGCGGACGCCGTACGGGCGTGGTTTCCCCTGGGCGGCGATGTACGGGGCCCGCTTCGCCGAACAGGGTTTCCACGTCCTCCTGCAGAGCTGTCGCGGGTCGGGCGGGTCGCGCGGGGACTTCGCCCGGTGGCGCAACGAGCCCGCCGACGGTCAGGCCGCCGTGGCGTGGTTACGCCGGCAACCCTGGTTCACCGGCGTACTGGGCACCATCGGCGCGAGCTATCTCGGATACACCCAGTGGGCCCTGGCCGTGGACCCGCCACCGGAGCTGCGGGCGATGGTGGTGCAGGTGGCGCCGCACGACCCGTACCGCACCGCCTGGCCCGGCGGCGTCTTCGCGCTGGAGACGGCGCTGGTCGCGGGCGTCGGCCTGGCCTGGCAGAGCCGGGAGACACCCGCATTCCTCCGGGCGACCCTGCGGCTGACGCGACAACTGCGGAAGGTCACCCGTACCCTGCCGCTGATCGACGCGTACGTGCCCGCGGTCGGCGAGCGGACCGCGGTCGTCGAGGAGCCGTTGACCCATCCGGAGCGGGACGATCCACACTGGCAGGGGACCGACCTCGGCGGCGCGATCGACCGGTTGACCGTGCCGACCAACCTCCTGGGCGGGTGGCACGACCTCTGCCTGGACCAGACCATCGAGCAGTACGTCCGGCTGCGGCGGGCCGGCTGCGAGGCGTCCCTGCTCATCGGCCCGTGGACCCACACCTCCGCCTTCGACCGGGGCTGGCCGCACGTCTTCCCGGAGAGTCTCGCCTGGTTGCGAGCACATCTCACCGGGGACCGGAGCGGACTGCGCCCGACCCGCGTACGCGTACACGTCGGTGGTGCGGACGAGTGGCGCGACCTGCGCGACTGGCCGCCCCCGGCCGGACCCGGCCGCCGTTGGTACCTGCACCCCGACGGTAGGCTGGGCGCCAGGGCCTCGACGGAGACGGCGGCGCCACTTTCGTTCCGGTACGACCCGTCCGACCCGACGCCGTCACGGGGTGGCCAGGTGCTCAACCGCGACGGTGGTTCGCGGGACAACAGCGCCCTGGAGGCCCGCGCCGACGTGCTGCTGTTCACCACCGAACCGCTGACCGAACCGGTCGAGATCCTCGGACCCGTCTCGGCCGAGTTGGCGGTCGGCACCGACACCGGGTACGCCGACATCTTCGCCCGGCTCTGCGACGTGGACGTACGCGGACGTTCCCGCAACGTCTGCGACGGGCTGGTACGCCTGCCGGCCGGCGCCACCGGGCCGGTGGCGGTGACCGTCGCGATGAGTTCCACCGCGTACCGTTTCGCGGCCGGGCACCGGATCCGGCTGCAAATCAGCGGCGGTGCCCATCCGCGGTTCAACCGCAACACCGGCACCGGTGAGCGGGCGGCGACGGCGACCCGGCTGGTGCCGACGCGGATCTCCGTCCACTTCCCGTCCGCCCTGGTCCTGCCCGTCTCGACGGACCTGCCGGCGGCCGACGAAGCCGGGTAGGTGACCGACTCTCCCGGTCAGGCCGGCTGGGTGGCGGCCTGACCGGGGGAGGGTAGGGGATCGCCGGTCTCCAGCAGGCTCTTCAGGCTGGAGAGCAGTTCCGGCCAGCCCTGCTGGATGCCCTCGCGGATGGCGCTGCCGGGCTCGAAGCCGTCGTGGGTGACGGTCAGCTTCACCATCTCGCCGACCGGCTCGATGGTGAAGGTGACCTTCGAACGCGGTTCGCCGGCCATCTTGGCCACCAACTCGTCGCTCATGTCGTAGGCGGCGGCGAACTCCGGAGTGATCGTGTGCCAGGTGTACGACAACCGGCTGTACGGGTCCGCCTCCAGCACGACCTGGGCGTGGTCGGCCATCCGTACGCCGTTGACGTTCCAGGCGACGGTCGAGCCGACCTGCCACTCGGACTCGAACGTCACCCCCCAGTAGCGGCTGGTGAAGGCCGGATCGGTCAGCGCCTGCCAGAGCCGTTCCGGAGTGGTCCTGATGTAGTTGGTGTAAACGAATTCCAGGTCGCTCATGGGTTCCTCTTCCAGTGCCCTCTTCAGGTCGGCGAGCACGTGCACCCGCTCGCGGTGGTACTGACTGATCCAGCGTTCGGTGATCGCGTTGATCGGGGCGGCGTTCAGGTAGTGCAACTTCTCCCGGCCGCGCCAGACCGGGGTCACCAGGTTGGCCGACTGCAGGACCGCCAGGTGCTTGCTCACCGACTGGCGGGCCATGTCCAGCCCGGCGCAGAGCTCACGCAGGCTCTGGCCGTTGCGGGCGTTCAGGCTGTCGAGCAGCCGGCGACGGCTGGCATCCGCCAGCGCCTTGAACACCTCGTCCACGCGCTACCTCGACCGCCTCTCGGACATGCAGCCATCCGGCTGCCCAAAGAATAGGCAGCCGGATGGCTGCATGTCAAGGATCTGCGCTGGTCAGCGTGGCGCCGCCCGGGCCTGTCCGGCCGGATCGTGCCGGACAGGCCCGTGGTCCCGAGGAGGGCTCAGCGTTTGAGCGTGAAGGTGAAGTCGCCGGAGAGCTTGCCGCTCAGCCGGACTGCCGAAACGAGGTTCCCCTCGGTGATCAGCCGTTCGACCTCGGCCCGCGGAAGGCCGAAACCCTCGGCGATCAGCCGCACCGGCCGGACCGGGATCCGCGCCGCGAAGCGGACCGAGACGTCGACCACCTCGTGGTCCAGGTGATCCGATCCGCCGGTGTCGAGGCGCCAGGCGTTGTCCCAGTCGAGGGCGATGCGATTGCGTCGCTGCACGACCGGGTCCTGGAGCAGCTCGGCTGTCAGGCCAGGGTTGTTGTCGTGCAGCCGATCCAGCAGGTCGGGTCGTACGGACCGCACGGTCATCCGTTCGAAAACCGTGAGCTTTGCGGTTTCCCCGCAGGCGGTACAGAGCACGAGGAGCCAGGCGTCGATGAGCTTGTGATTTGCGTTGACGCGAAATTTGCCGCTTGCCCGGAAGAACTCGGACGCGCACGTGTGGCAACGGCGGCGAACAAGGGGCAGGCGGGTGGGCACGACCATCCAGTTTTTGAGCACAGAGGTACACCGGTTTCAGTGAGAAGTCCGCAGCAAGAAGGAGCGCGGCGCACAGGCGCGACGCGCGACAGATCAGCGCTTGGGAGGTCTCACGCGATGTACAACGGCGCGTCCTTCACTAGACGACTCGGTTCCGCAGGACGGTAATGGTGCGCGGCGGCGCCGCGCCACTGGTTTGCGTGCCTCACCGCCAGCCGGGCTCTGGGGTCCGTATCAAGCCGAGGCCGGGCTGCGTGGCCACAGACCCTAGGGTTGCTGCATCCGGGATCTGAGCACGTCGAATTCGCACCCCGGCGCGTCCGGATCGAAGCCGTGCTCGATCAGCCAGCGCGACGCCACCAGGCTGCGCAGTGACCACCAGGCGCGGATCACGTCCCGGTCCGCGTCGGCGCCGTAGCCGGCAAGCAGGTCGTCCAGGCGTTCCTCGTGCCCGAGCGTCAAGGTCGCGAGGTCGAACATGGCATCACCGGGGGCGGCCTCGGACCAGTCGATGACGCCGGTGACCTCGTCGCCGTCGACGAACACGTGGGTGATCTGCAGGTCGCCGTGGATGAACACCGGTTTCCACGGCCGGAGGGCGGCCTCGGCGATCTCGCGGTTGCGCCGGATCACCTCGGCGGGCAGGACGGCGTTGGCGAGCAGCCACGCGCACTCGCTGTCGAGCTCCGCCGCCACGTCGTCGAGCCGGGGCCCCGGCCACGGCGGCAATGGCGCATCGTGCAGCCGCCGTATGGCGGCACCCGTCGCAGCCCACGCCGCCGGCGACGCGGCCGACGGTTCGCCCAGGAGGCCGAGCGCCTTGCCGGGCACGGCGGTGATCGCGAGCACGGGCGGCTCGCGCCAGAGGATCGCCGGGGTCGGTATCGGCGCCATGGCCATCGCCCGCACCTCGACCTCGGCGTGCGCCGGGTCGCCGTCGACCTTCAGGAACACGTCGCCGACGCGCAGTGTTGCGCGCTGGCTGTGGGCGACGACGACCTCAACCTCTTCCATACCGGCCATCCTGGCGGGGATGGCCGCCGATGTCGCCGGATTTGCGGGTGGGACGCAGGTCCGAGTTCGCGGGCCGGGGGAGAGCCGCACCACGGCGAAATAAAGTGCTTGGTCATCCCGAACTTTGCCAGGCTGCGCCGCATGGACGTTCGTCTTGAGCCTTGGTCGGAATCCGCGCTCGACCTCCTGCGCCAGATCAACACCTCGCAGATGCGTCGACACGTCGGCGGCCCCGAGTCAGAGGAGAAGCTGCTCGCCCGGCACCGCCGATACCTCGCCATGCCGACAACCGGCCGAGGCTGCATGTTCGCCGTACTGCTCGGCGACGAGCTGGCCGGCAGCATCGCCTACCACCAGCGTGACTGGCAGGGTCGGCAGATCTTTGAGACCGGATGGAACGTCCTACCGCCGTACCAGGGCCGAGGTGTGGCCACCGCAGCCGGTGCCGCCCTGATCACCATCGTCCGCGAGGCTGGCCGTCATCCCGATGCCCCCCACAGCCTGCACGCGTTCCCCTCGGTCGAGAACACCCCCTCCAACGCTCTCTGCCGCCGCCTTGGCTTCACTCTCCTCGGCCCCTGCAATTTCGAGTACCCGCCGGGCAGCGGCTCCCTGATGCGCAGCAATGACTGGCGTATCGATCTCGCCAACCCCTAGTCGAACTCGTAGCCGTACCCGCGCCGGGTGCGTGGCATCAGGGCTCTGGCCCAGGCGAGGGGATTCACCCCGACCGGCTCGGGGCCGAGCAGGTTACGCAGCACGAAACGGTCCGCGGCCGGAGACGACTCCGCCTGCGGGTCATGCTGGTCGACCTGGGCCAGGATGTCGTCGAGGACCGGCGAACCCACCCGGCCCGCCGATAGCCAGATCGCGATCTTCGCGTACGCGTTGACCAGCTCGCGCCGACCGACCAGGAGCAGGGCGATCGGTGCGACCAGGCCGAGCAGGTAGAGCGGGGAGAAGCGCCAGCTCAGGATCCCCACCAGCGCGCAGGTGGGTACGAACAGCGAGATGCGGAACTGTGCCTCGGCGACCCACCGGTCGAACTCGCCGTGAAGCTCCGGCTCGGCACCGATCAGGCGCTCCACCGTCGGCTCCAGATCCCGCAGCACCAGCGCGACCTTGCGTTCGATGCCGTACATCGACTCCGCGATCGCGTGGTCGAGTCCGGGGTACTGCTGCACCAGGTCGGCGGTCGCGACCGTTGCCGGTACCAGCACCGCCCGGCCGGGGTGCCGCGACGGCAGGGTCTGCCGCGCCCTGTCGACCAGTTGGAGGCACTGGTCGCGGTAGTCGACGGCGGTGGAGTAGCGCTCGATCGCCCGCTTGCGGAACATCTCGAACAGCGGTCGACTGACCGAGCGGGGACCGGGGCAGCGCGTACTGGAGTCGATCCGGCGCAGCGCGCTGCCGCGAGCCAGGGCGACGACCTTCCGGTGGTCCCAACCGGATGCCAGGAGCCGGGGCTCCAGCAGCCTGTTTGTCGTGTTCGAGATGATCCCGATGATGTACGCGCAGACGCTGACCGCGCCGAGCAGGACCGTCTTCCCGAGCCAGTTACCGAGCTGGACCAGGCTCTCCAGCGCCGGCGGGTACGGCTGAAGGTCGAGAATGCTCTCGCCGACGGCGATCCAGACCGCCAGTACCCAGACGTATCCCGCGATCAGAGGTGCGCGCACCTCTCGAAAGCCGGGCAGCAGATGTGCGAGCAACGTCAGCCTCTCTCAGAACCAACTTCGAGCGGCCGGAAGCCTACAAGGGACGGAGGCGCTACGTGGTCCCGGCGGTGACCCGCTGCCGGTTGCGGGCGGTGCGCCTGCCCGGCACGTGCTCACGCCCCCATCGGACCGTCCGGTCCAGGACGCCCCGCGCCATGATGACGATGCAGGTGCCCGCGTTGATGAACGAACCGACCACGTCACTGGGATGGTGCATTCCCCGGTACATCCGGGTCAGGGCCACCCCGATCGGCACCGCCACCAGCAGTGACCACCAGGCGACCTTCGTCGACGTACGCCGGGCGCGCAGCGCCAGCACGAGGGCCAGGCCGCAGTAGAGCGCGACGGCCGCCGAGGTGTGCCCGGACGGGAAACTGGAGGTGGGCGGGGACACGTCCATGTGCTCGACCGCCGGGCGTGGCCGGTCGATCGCCAACGTGGTGAACAGGAAGATCAGGGCCTGTGCGGTGACCGCCCCGATCAGGAATGCCGGCTCCCGCCACCGGCGCAGGGTCAGCGCGAGGACGCAGGCGACCACCGCGGTCACCGCGATGATCGCCGGTGTGCTGGCGATCGTGCTGAACACCAGGGAGACGCCGTTCGCGGCCCCGCTTCGCTCGGCTTCCAACTGCCGGTTGACCGTGTCCTCGGCCGTGAGTGGCCAGACGTCGTCCAGCACCTTCGTGACCAGCAGCCCGAGGCCGACCATCACGCCGTAGAGGACGGCCACCGGGAGCAGGAGGCGAGTGGTGAACTGCCGGAGTACATGGGGTATCGCCGCGATCGACATGGCTCCTCAGCTACCCGGTGTCCGCCCAAACTACGCCTGGCCGTTCGCGGCCGGTTGCCCCTCCTCCTCGTCGACCACGCCCTCGGTCAACGGGTCGCTCGGGTGCTGTCCGACCCGGCCCCGCCAGGTGGCGAAGGCGGCCGTCGTGGCGGCCACCACCGCGCCGCCGAGCACCCAGCCGCCCAGCACGTCACTGAGCCAGTGCACACCCAGCGCGATCCGGCTGAGTCCGGTCACCGCCGTGACCGCAAGGGCGGCGGCCCAGATCCCCCAGCGGGCCGCGCGCCGCCTCCGGGTTTCATCGATCTCGCCGACAAAGGGCAGGAAGACCAGCACCAGTACGCCCGCAGCCAGCGCCGCCGTGAGCGCGTGACCGGACGGGAAGGAGTAGCCGGCCGCGTGCTCCACCGGATCGAGCAACTCGGGCCGCCCCCGGCCGAACAGCAGCTTGAGCCCGGCGCCCAACAGACCACCGGCGACCATGGTCGTGACCGCCCAGAGCGCCACCCGGCGGGCGCCCCGCCACCACAACCAGACCACCACCGCCAGGACCAGCACCCGCAGCGGCCCAGGGCCGAACACGTCGGTCCAGATCTGCATCGTCGAGGTCCAGCCCGGGTTCGCGACCGCCTCGGCGTGCAGCGACTCGGCCAGTCCCTCGTCCACGCTGCGTAGCGGCCACCAGGCCGAGATGACCAGCAGGGACAGCACCGAGAACGGCACGAGTACGAGCACCGCCGCAACCGAGGCGAGCGTCAGCCGCAGACCCAGTGAGCGGTCCGGATCGAGTCGCCGCGTCCACCATCCTCTCTTTGCCGAATGTTCATCTGTCCGTGGTTGTGCTGAACGCATGCACCAGCCCTACCCGGCTGGCCCACCATCCATGCGCCCCGATCGTGGCCGAAGCCGGGTGGGTAGGGTGCGGCGATGCGATTCGCACGGGGTTGGTGGGGCCCGGCTCTGGACCGCTACCGAAGCGACAACGTCCTGGGCGACGACACGTACGGCACCCTGCCGCCGCTGCCGGCCCGGTCGTTCGACGGAACGTTCGAGTGGCTGGAGCCGGGGGCGGCCGGACCGGACGACCACCACCTGGCGCCCAACCCCCTGACGGCCGAGGCGGTCCGGGTCTTCAACCGGTTGCTGGCCAAGGACGGCCTGATCCTGCCCGCTGCGTTCGCCACGTTCATCGGCAGCGCTCGGCTGCAACACGCCGTGCCCTCGCTCGGCAACGAGTGGCGGGTGACCACACCCTTGCCCAGCCCGATCGAGAAGCATGCCTACCTCGTGCGATTCATGCACGACTCGCAGGGATGCCTGTACTGGTACCTCTACCTCGGGTCGGACGGCACCGGACCGGTGCTCTGCAGTCCTTCGGACCACGAACCGGAGGAGGGCGAGGAGGCTGGGGAGACGAGCCTGACCGACTTCCTGGGCGAGACGCGCTGGGTCGCCCCGGACTTCGAGCAGTTCCTGTATCGGTACTGGATCGAGCACGTGGCGTGGTACGAGGTTGTCGACCAGGACCGCGAGTGGGATGCGCTGTCACCGGTGGTGCGCGGGTACCTCGACCACTACCGGTCGGCCAACCCACCCACGCTCGACATCTGGCCCTCTCCGCTCCCGCCCGACGCCCTACGCACACCGGCCCTCGCCCATTCGGGTCAGGGAACCCTGTGGTGAGCGGGCCGAAACTCCGACCGGAGTCTCATTCGGGACGCCCCAGGACCAAGATATCGAATACGCTATATGTCTATAACTGCCTCGTGCCTGCCCCGTACGGGTGTACACCTCCCTGCTGAGCGCTCGACAAGGGACACCGCCGCCCACACAGACGACACGAGGCCATCGGGGCTCTGTAGCGGGGAGAGACGAATGTTCCGACACAGCCGTGCGCTGGCCAGCGGCCTGCTGGTCCTGACCCTGTTGGCAACCACCGCTTGCTCCGGCGCCGAGGGCGGCGACAGCGGGGCTGCGGGCAACGACGAACCGGACCAGGTGACCTACCTGACCGCGTTCGGTGCTTCCGGGCGCGACGCCTTCGCCTTCGTCGCCAAGGAGAAGGGGTTCTTCCGGGAGGCCGGCATCGATGCCGAGATCGAGCTCGGCCAGGCGTCGGGCGAGAACGTCAAGGCGCTGGTCGGGGGCCGAGCCCAGTTCGTGAACATCGACCTGATCGGCGCCTGGATCCTGGCCGGCACCAACGCCGAGTACAAGGACCAGTTCCGGGCCATCGCCGCCGTGCACCAGCAGACCCTGGTCGCCATCCTCGCCCTGGAGGGCGGCGGCATCACCTCACCGAAGGACCTGGCCGGCAAGCGGATCGGCGCCGCGACCAGCTCCGTCAACCAACTGCTCTTTCCGGCGTACGCGCAGCTCGCCGGGGTCGACGCCGCAGGGGTGAAGTGGGTGAACGCGGCCCCCGCGCAGGTGCCGGCCCTGCTCGCCTCGGGTCAGGTCGACGCGGTCAGCACATTCCTGATCGGCCGTGCCGGGATCGAGAAGGCCGCCGGAAAGAAGACGGTCCTGCTGCCGTACAACGATTACCTGCCCGACCTGTTCGGCAACGGCATCCTCGCGTCGGACCGGGTCATCAAGGACGATCCCGAGCTGTGCAAACGGTTCCGTGAAGCGTTGATGAAGGGCCTGCGGTACACGATCGACCACCCCGACGAGGCGGCGCAGATCCTGTTCAAGGCGCAGCCGGCGGCCAACGTCGACGCGGCCAAGGCCGAGATCACGTCGATGACGCCGTACGTGGCCCCGGCGGCGGGGGCTCCACTCGGCGCCATGGACGAGCAACGGGTCAGGTCGGCTCTCGCCGTCATCCACGATCTGGGGCTGGTCAAGGAGGCCCTGGCGCCGCAGGCGGTGGTCGACTTCAACCTCACTCCGAAAGCCTGAACGGGGAGTACGCATGACCACCTCCACCCGGCCGTCGGTGCCGCCCCACGGGGACAAACCCTCGTACTCCTTCGACAACAACGACCCGGCGGCGGCCGACCGGCACAACTTCCTCGCCGAGATGCTCGACGAGCCCACCTTCGCCCGGCTCTCCGAACTGGGGGACCTGACCGGTCGTCGCTGCCTCGAACTCGGTGCCGGCGGCGGTAGCGTGGCCCGCTGGCTGGCCGCCCGGACCGGTCCCACCGGCACGGTGGTGGCGACCGATCTCAATCCTCGCCACATCCCCGACGACCCCGGCTACACGGTGCTCCGGCACGATCTCAACGACCCGTTGCCCGACGGACCGTGGGACCTCATCCACGCACGGCTGGTGCTCATGCACGTGCCCCAGCGGCGGGAGGTCATGCGCCGGCTGGTCGACGCCCTGGCGCCCGGCGGGGTGCTGGTGATCGAGGACTGGCTGACCTCGGCGGGAAAGCTGGTCCTGGCCGCGCCCGACGACGAGGCGGAGGCCCTGATCGACGCCTACCAGGAGACTCTGGTGGGGCAGGTCCTGACCGGCAACGGCACCGACTCGACCTGGGCGGCGCACATTCACTCGGTCATGCTCGCGGAAGGTCTGGTGGGCGTGGACACGGTCATCCACTCCCGATCCTGGCCGGGAGGCACCGCCGGTGCCCTGCTCGTCGCGGCGAACGTCGCACAGGTACGCACCCAGATGCTGACCCGGGGATTCACCGAAGCGCAGTTGGAGACCCTGCAACGGCTGGTCCACGATCCCCGGCTGGTCGTACGCGGCCACCTGACCTACTCCACCGTCGGCTGGCGCGAACAGGCCTCCGGATGAGCAGCACCGGCACCGGCCAAGCCCGTACGCGTTTCGCCTTTCTCGGGCTTCCGCTGCTCGGCGCGGTTGGCGCGATCGGCGCCTGGTGGGGCACGACCATCGTCTTCGACATCCGGTCGTTCTTCCTGCCCTCACCGCCGCAGATCGTCGACCGCTTCCTGGAACAGCCCGAATACCTCATGCGCGAGGCATGGGCGACCCTGGTCGGGACCCTCGCGGGATACGGCATCGCCGTCGTCTTCGCGCTGATCCTCGCCCTCGTACTGGCCGCCGCACCCGCGCTGGAACGGGCCACCCTGCCCCTGCTGATCACGCTCAACTCGGTGCCCAAGGTCGCCATCGCACCGCTGCTGGTGCTCTGGCTCGGCTACGGCCCCAAGCCGAAGATCTTCCTGGCCGCGCTGATCTGCTTCTTCCCGCTCGTGGTCTCGGCCATGTCCGGGCTGGCGTCGACACCGACGGAGCTGACCGAACTCGCCCGCTCACTGAGCGCCTCCTGGTGGCGGACCTACCGCAAGTTCCGTATCCCGTGGGCCCTGCCGCAGATCTTCGTTGGGCTGAAGGTCGCGATCTCGCTCGCCCCGATCGGTGCCGTCGTCGCCGAGGTCTACAACCCCGACCGAGGGCTCGGCGCGGTGGTGGCACTGTCCACCGCGTCGGCCGACACTCCGCTCGCGTTCGCCGCCATTGCCCTGCTCGCCCTGCTCAGCGTCGCCCTCTACTACCTGGTGGTAGCGGTGGAAACCCTCCTCCTACCCTGGGCCCGCGACACCACCGGCTAGCCCGAAACCCGCGGAGAAGCATGATCCACGCGCTCTCTGCTGTTCCCAGAGGTGGTCGGCCGACAGATAGGAGCGCGTGGATCATCGAGTTGATCCGGCCACCGCCCACCGGCGGGAGGCTGCCGGTGTCGCTCAGGCGACGAGGGTGTCGGTCGAGACCTGCCACAGCCGGGCGGCATCCTCGGGGTCGAGCGCGTACGCCGCAACACCCCGGCGTACCTCGGGCTGGTGTGGCTCGGCCTCGTTGCAGTCCTCGAAGTAGCGACCCCCGATGCCGTCGATCAATGGTGAGGCGGCGAGCAGCACCGACGTGGCGGCACCCTGCTCCGGCGTTTTCCAGGACACCCCGGTGCTGTTCGAATCCAGCGTGGCCGGGGCCTTCGCCGACTCGGGCAGGTGCCGCATCAGGTTAGTGCCGATGATGCGGCCCGGGTTGAGCGCGTTGACCAGGATCCCGTCGGCGGCCCAGCGCCTGTTGCCCTCGACCGCGAACAGGATGTTGGCCGTCTTCGACTGCCCGTACGCGACCCAGGGGTCGTAGGGGCGTCGCTCGAAATGGAGGTCGTCGAAGTTGATGCCCCCACCGACGTGACCGACCGAGCTGACCGAGACGACGCGTGCTCCACCGGCTGCGGTGAGTGCGTCGTGCAGGCCGGTGGCCAGGGCGAAGTGGCCGAGGTGGTTGGTGGCGAACTGCATCTCCCAGCCCTGCGTGGTGCGCATCAGCGGCGGGGCCATGATGCCGGCGTTGTTGACCAGGACGTGCAGCGGCCCGGTCCAGTCAGCCACGAACGAGGCGACCGACGCCCGGTCGGCGAGATCGAGCGGGGCAACCCGGACCTGGAGGTTGCCGGTGCTGGCGATGATCTCCGCGGCCGTACGCTCACCGGCCGCCAGGTCGCGTACGGCGAGGGTCACGTCGGCGTTCGCGCCGGCCAGCGCACGGGCGGTCTCGACGCCGATGCCGGACGCGGCCCCGGTGACGATCGCACGGCGACCGGCGAGATCAACGCCGGCGATGACCTCCGCGGCGGTCGACATCGCGCCGAACGAGGTGGTGACAGGGTTGTTACTCACGGTGCTGCTTCTTCCTGCTCGGACACGTGCCCTGAATCGGAGGCATGCCTCCGCTAAGTCAAGGTAGCCGGACGGTGCTCCGGTTCGCAACAGGGGAGAGCACGCTCGGATGCCCCACTCAAGTTAATCGTCCGGTGTTGGGCAGTTTGCGGGGTTCGGCGGTATAGGGCGATATCGAGCCGGCATCAGGGTCGGCTGGGGTGCTGGCGCTCCGCCGGGTCGCGTCGGAGTCCCGTGAGGATGACATCGAGAATCCGGCCGCGCTGTTCGACGCCCTCGCTCAGGTCGGCCATCCGGACGAACGCCGCGACATCTTCGATCGTGATGTCCTTCCGCAGGCCGCCTGCCGCGCGCAGTCGGGTGGTCGCGGGGCCCACCACGTCGGCGATCAGACGGCGGGCGTGCTCCTGGGTTCGTCGGCTCAGCGCCGCGAGCTTCGCGAACGTCGCCACTTCCTCGTCCCGCATCGCGCAGCTCTGGGTGAACACCGTCCGGAACGCCTCGTACGGATCCTCGATCGACGCGGCCCGGTCCGCGCCCTCCTGCACGCCACGGATCATCGCGTCCAGGACCCCGACCACCAGGTCGTCCTTGGTCGGGAAGTGCCGGTAGAGGCTGCTCACGGCCAGGCCCGCCCGGTGCGCGACCTCCTCCATCTTGATGTCGGGGCCGTGTTCCGTGAACGTTTCCTGCGCCGAGGCCAGCAGCTTCTGTCGGTTACGCAACTGGTCCTTGCGTGGTGCTCGCACAGGTGACGTACCTCCCACCCGAGAAACAGTAGCACCACTCCCATTTTGCGAGTACGTTGGCAAAACGGGAGTCCAACTCCCAGATCAATCACGGCCGGAGGAGGCGCGACATGCTGTCAGAGGCTCAACTGCGTACGGCAATGCAGGCATACCTGGACGCCCTCAACGCCCAAGACGTCGAGGGGATCATCGCCCTCTTCGCCGAACGGGGCACCGTGGAGGACCCGGTGGGCTCCGGAGTCCACGACGCTCGGGCGGGCCTCACCCGTCTGGTGGGCGGCCTCGCAGCGGAGGCGACGTTCACGCTCGACACCCCGATTCGCGCCTCCCATGGCTCCGGGGCGGCCATGGCCTTCACGGTACGGATGGTGCTGGGTGACAGGCCGATCGAGATCCGTTCGCTGGACGTCATGCAGTTCGACGAGAAGGGGCTGATCACCGAGATGAAGGCGTATTACGGCCCCTCCGACATCACCTCGAACGGCGAACCCGCTGTCCTCCGGTGAGCTACCTTGCTCGCACCGCCGATCACCGCGAATCCGTCCAGTGCCCCGCGTTGTCCGGGCGGGTGCTGGAGTGTCGCGCCTGCCAGTCCCGCAGCGCCCCCTTCAGGCGGGTGTTCTCCTCGCGGAGACTGGCCTCGGCGGCGTCCCGGGCGATCAGCTCGTCCACCACCTGCCGCACGAAGGCGTACACCTGCTCCTCGGCCAGCCCCCGCCGACCAAGCCGGGTGCGACCGAAGCGTACCGCCCGTACCTGCTCGGGCCGCAGACGCGACAACCGTCGTACGGCCCGCGTGACACCCACCGCCCGCGCGCTCACGACCGGCATCCGTACGTCTCCGACGTACCCATGAACTTCGCTCCTTCTCGGGTTGACCGCTCAGTTCGGTTGTCGCTCGACCGGCAGCAGACTGGCCCGGACGAGGATCTGCGTCTGGTTGCCGGAGTGGCCGTCGGGCAGGATCCGGACCCCCTCCAGCCAGATCCACTCGGCCCGCTCGGGTCGGTTCGCCACCAGCCGTACGCCGGTGACCCGCAGCGCCACCGGCCCGTCGCTCGGACGGAACCGGTCCTCCGCCTCGATTCGCAGTACCGCGCCGAGCTGCACACGGATGTCAAACACGACGCCTCCGCGCAGGTGCCGCGACCGCGGCCGGCGGGATCAACTGGACCCCGGCGGGCTGGACGAACAGTTCACGCCGCTCGACCGCCGTACCCTTCCGGTCCAGGACGTATCCGGTGATCCAGGCCCAGCCGTCGTAGGTCGGCTTTTTACTCACCGAGATCACCCGGAACACAAGCGGAGGCGACCCAGCGAACTGCACCGACGCCCGGCGATCGATCCGCAGCACGTCACCCGGCTCCGGAACCCACACACGATCCTCCAGCCTCTCCACCTGCCTGGAAGGCGGGCCCACCGGCTGTTGCCGCTGCCGGTGAGCCCGCCCGGCGCCCACCGCCGCAGCCTTCAGGCGGTACGGCGGTGAGGTCATGGGTTCCATTCACGCGGTAGTGACCCGGCGTCCGCCAGACGATCAGTGGGGACGTCGGACGTGTCCGCTTCGCCGTTCGCTGAGCACCCGTTCGCACCCGACCGGCCGCCTGTGTTGTGATCGGGGCAGCTTGGCAGGGGAGGGGGCGGAGGTCATGGACGCAGCGATGCCACTCACCGCCGACGAGGTGGCTGGGGCCCGCACGTCCTACGACTGGCTTGCCAGTTTTGATGGCGGCCTGCACTGGGTGGAGTCCTCACCGCAGCACGGCAGGGCGGTGGTGACGAGTTGGCGGCCGTCATGGGGTTCCGGGACCCATGTCTCCGAATTACCGGCGGACAGCGTCGGCAGCAGGCTGCACGCCTACGGCGGCATGCCCTATGGCTGGCTGCCGTCGCGCGGAATGGTCCTGGTGAACGCCTCGACCGGACAGCTCCACGGCACGACCGGGCTATCCGCGACCGGGCACTCGTACGGCGACCTTGTTGGCTCCGGCGATGAGCTGCTCTGCGTACGGGAGGACGACGACGGCGACGAGCTGGTTGCGATCGAGCCGGCGACGGGGAGATGCCGAGTGTTGCGAGCGACGGACGGTTTCCTCGCTTCGCCGACCCCCGGCCGGGATCGGCTGGCATGGGTGCAGTGGGACAGGGATGTCATGCCGTGGGATTCCAGCGAGGTCTGGGTCGCCGACAGAACGGCGTACGGCTCGATCAGTCGGCCCCTACGCGTCGCCGGAGGTCCGGACGAGTCGGCGGTTCAACCACGGTGGGGCGAGGACGGCAGGCTGTACTTTCTCAGCGACCGGACCGGCTGGTGGAACCTCTACCGGTGGAGTGCGGGCAGCACGGAGGCGCTCGCCCCGATGGCAGCCGACTGTGCCAGGGCACCCTGGGAGTCCACCTACGCCGACTATGTCCTGCTGCCGGAGAACCGCATCGGCGTGGTCGTCCAACACGGCCCAGCCCACCACCTCGTCGTCGTAGGACCAGATGGCGAGGTCGTACGGATCGAGTTGCCGTACACCTCGATCAAGCCCTACCTTGCCGCCCTCGGCAGCCGGATCGCGTTGATCGGCTCGTCGCCGACCCGCGCGCAGGAGGTCGCACTGGTCGAAACCGACGGCTCGGACAAGATCGAGATAATCCGCGCCGGCACCTACCGGGTGGAACTGTCGGCGGCGCTTTCGATACCCGAGGTCATACGCTTCAATACCGCCGGAACCGAGGTAACCGGGCTCTTTTATCCGGCTGCGAGCCGTGGCGCCCCCGCGCCGTTGATCGTCAGGCCGCATCCTGGACCGACACACCAGAGCGACCTGCGGCTGGACTGGGAGGTGCAGTTCTTCACGAGCCGGGGGTTCGCCGTCGTGGACGTCGATTACCGGGGGAGTACCGGTTACGGTCGCGAGTTCCGCAAGGCCCTGGACGGCAACTGGGGTCGTTTCGACGTGGAGGACTGTCGAACCGTCGCGTTACACCTGATCGAGAACGGTTCGGCGCGACGCGATGCGGTTTTCATCTCCGGTGCCAGCGCGGGCGGCTATACGGCGTTGCGGGCCGTGTGTGAGGACGGGCCGTTCGCCCTCGCCGTCGCCCGGTCGGCGATCGTCGATCCGGGACGTTGGACGGTCACCGCGCCCCGATTCCAGCGACCGCACGCGGCGGTTCTCGCCGGTGGCGATGCCAAGGTGGCGGCAACGAAGGTCCTGCGTCCGGTACTGCTCATCCACGGCGTCGAGGACCCCGTCGCCCCGATCGGCGACGTCAGCGAACTCGCGGACGCGTTGGACGATCGACAACTACTGGTTCGGATGATCAGGCTCGACGGCGTCGGACACTACCTCTCGGATGCCGCGACGCTGTCTGCCGCGTTGGAAGCCGAACTCGATGCCTATCTGGCCGTACTCAGGGGCGCCGGGATATCCCCCGCAGAGTAACCACGGGCGGCAGTTTCGTGCGAACGTACTCGCCCAGATCGCGAACCACGGGTAGATCGGCGTAGGGCTGCAGCTCGGCCATCATGAGCGCGATTCGGTGGGCGCTGCGGAAGGACACGACCTCCGCCGCTCGGTCGACGGCCCGGTAGCCGATCGCGCAGGCGTGCTCGATCTCGCGGGACCGGGCCAGCGAGGTGGCATGCAGTGACGTGTCGAGCGCCAGGCGACGAGCACGACGCGGCGTCAGTAGTTCCACCGCGCGGGCGGCTTCGCGTTGGGCGAGTTCGTGGAGGCCGAGGTCGAAGAGGCAGTGGGCTCTCTCGTCGGCGAGGTCGGCCTCGCCGAAGTAGGAGATCCAGGACGGTTCGTCGGCGGGATCCCGCCGCGAGAGGTCGGCTTCGACCTGGAGCAGTGCCGCAGCACAGCCGGCCGCGTCACCGCGCCGGGCATGGGCACGGGCGAGTACGGCGCGCAGTGCCGCGCGTACGGCGTAGATGGTCCGTTGTCTCGTGCCCGCCAGCGCCGCCGCGGCCAGCCGCGCGGCCTGGTCCGCGTCACCACAGTGCAGGGCGAGATGGGCGAGGCTCACCGCGATCAGGTAGCCCCCGTAGAGCCGGTCGCCGCCGGCGGTCACGATCTTCAAAGCGCGCAGATAGTGTTCCTGCGCGACTCCGTCGGCACCGAGATCGACGGCCTCGTAACCGGCCAGTTCGAGCAGACCCACCGCGATCTGCGGTGAATGGATGGCCAGAGAATCAAGATCGGGGCCGAGGTGAGTGGCAATCTCCGGGTAGGTGTCACCGGCTCCCCGGACATGTCCCATCGCCCGAAGCCCCTGAAGCCGTTCGGCGACAACTGGTTCGCTGTGAGAGTGGGAGCGCCGCGCGTCCTGCTCCGGGGAGAGAAGCCAGTCGAGCACCCGCCGATCAATGGCCGCCGCGTCGAACGCCACGGTCGTGGCCGGGCTGACCGGGTCGCTGGACAGACGAAGAAGTCGCTCGCGTTGGAGTATCGGAGCCATCCACCGGAACGCGCCTCTGGCGCCGAGTGCCTCGTCGCAGCGATCGATCAGCGCGTCCGAAGGCATCCGTTCGGCGGTCTCGATCTTCCGTACCAGGTCTTTATGTACAAACAGCAAGCCACCAAGGTCGGCTTGGGACATACCCGAGGTTTCGCGCAGCCGACGGACCTCGGCGCCGAAGAAGTGCAGCGGGGACCGCGTCGGATCGAGTTGTTTGGGAGCTTGGCCCATCATCACCGCCGTCCGGACACTGCCCAGCATACGAACAATCAATCACTGTCAGTCAAACGCTCGCAGTGCCCAAGTCAGACAAAATCCATGCGGACACCTGACGAGTCTCCATAGTCGAAGAGCAGCAAATGATTCCCGGGGCCGGGTTCAGGAGCCGTTGCGGAGGTCGGTCAGACGCTCGGGGATAAACCGGATGTTGTCGAAGGTGACAGCACAGCCGTCACCGGTCGGCGACTGCGCCTCGAAGCCGATCATCGCTGAGGTCGACGCGCCGTCGATGGCGAAGTAGCGGATCATCCGCCAGACCTCGCCATCGAGCGAGGCGTGGTACGCGAAGGCGGGGCCGAGCCGGGACACCCGCAGCCACACCGTCCGGCCGTTCACAACAAAGGCGTTGGCGTCGTCGGCGACGCCGCGGGCGACCACGGACACGATCATCGGTTCGTCGTCGGGGGAGAACTCGAAGCAGAGTTTGCCCCAGTGGCGATCGTCGACCCGCAGGAGCAGCACACCCGCGTCGTAGGTGGCGGCGAACTCCACGGTGACGCGGGCGCTGAACTGGAAGTCACCGTCCGGTGGGACGCCGAGCAGGGTCACCGCGTTGAGCGTCGAAGCGGCGTCGTGCGGGGTGTCTGCTCCCGGGTCGATGAAGATGTCGCTGTGGGGTGCCGCCGAGCCCGTCACCGTGGCGGGCGCCTCGGTGATCGTCCATGCCGCCTCATCCGACGGCGAGAGGGTGAAGGGCAGGTCCGGTACGTTCCACGCGATGGCCATGAGGACCTACTCCTGGTCGAGGCAGAGGCAGAAGGGATGACCGGCCGGGTCGAGAAGCACCCGTACGTTCTCCTGCGGCTGGGCCGAAGCCAGCGTGGCTCCCAGGGAGATCGCGTCGGCGACGGCGGAATCGAGGTCACCGACCTGGAAGTCGAAATGGATCATCGGGCGCTGTTCGCCGTCGATCGGCGGCCAGACGGGGCGCTGGTAATCGGTGGCCTGTTGGAAGACCAGATAGACCGATCCCTGGGGAGGCGCGACGATCGCCGTTCCCGGCTCCTCGTGGCCGATCGGCCAATCGAGCAGTTTCGAATAGAACCGCGCCAAGGCACTCGGGTCCGGCGCTTCGATAGCCGTACCCCACCACATGCCGGCCTGTCGAGATCGCATCCCCGTATCCTGTCGCAGGCCTTCAGCCACGTCCACCCGTGGCGGCGTGACGATCTTGCACTTGTGGTGGTGCGCAAATCCGGATGAGTGCCCTGATCCGGGCGCCACAAGTGCAAGATCGGCGAGGGAATCGGTGGTGTGGGCCGAGGACGCTTCCTCAGCGGGAGTAGCCGCCGCGTAGGCGGGCGGTGGCGGTGGTGGCGAGCCGGCGCAGCGGTTCGGCCGCCTCCGGGTGGACGTCGAGAGCGTCCTGGAGGCGGGCCCGCCAGCGGCCGGCCTCGACCGCCTCGGCGTTTGTCCCGGTTGGCCACCGGAGGCGGGCGCGGGTGTCGGTCAGCTCCCGTCGGTGCTCGGGACCGAGGATCGTCGCGACCTCCCCGCTGAGCCAACCGAACACCTCGTCGGCCTCGGCGGCGGCCACGACGACCCGAGCGGTGTCCCATGCCACCCGTGGGTGGTGAATGACCTCTGGCATCGCGCCCTCCTCGGCTCACAGCGGTGCTGCGACCATCGTCTATCCGAACATCGACCGTTGACAAGCTGGCCGAACAGTCGAAACGACCCGATCAAGCGGCCAACGCGCCGCCGAGCACGCGTTTGTCGGCCACGCTCGGGCCGTACGACTCGATCAGGACGGGGGCGTCGAGCAGTGCGCCGATCGCGGACGCCCAGTGCGCGGGCCGGTCGAGCCGCGCCGGGCGGGCGCGGGCCAGCAGGGCAGTCAGCCGTTCCTGGTACGCGAGGTCGCCCCGCCCGCCCGGCACCAGGCGACCCAGCGTCGGCCCGGAGAGGGCGTCGAGCGTGTACGCGGGGCAGATGGCCAACTCCGGAACGCGGTCCGGGGCGTCCAGGTGGGTGATGGCGAGCGCGTCGACACCACCGGTCACCTCGACCGCGTACCGGTGGGCGACCGCGTCGAAGTGACCCACCCGGAACGGTCCCTGCCAGCGTCCGGTGCCGTTGTGCCGGTCCGGCAGCGCGGCGGTCAACGCGGCGTCCTCGGTGACCAGCGGCCCGGCGCCGTGCCGGGTGGTGTACGTCCGGACCACCCCCAACCGCACCGCCTCATGCCCCGCCTCCGCCAGCAGGGTCTCCGCGTTCTCGAAGGTCGTGGTGGACCACGTCGTGTACGGGTGCCATCCGAACCACTCGTCCAACAGCACCCCCTGTGCCCCCTCGAACACACACCGCCCCGCGTCCAGCAACCGCTTCCGGGTCGACCCGCCGTCCACGACCGACACGATCGAGCCGAACGCCCGGAACACCGACACCACCTCGTCCAGCGGCGGCCCGCCCAGCTCACCCAGCTCGTCGGTGAGGCGGTCGCGTACGGCCGCCAGCCGGTGGCGCAGCCGTGCCGGGTCGAGGGTGTCACCGGCCCGGGGTGCATCGGGGTGGCGCAGCGCGTACGCCGTGGTCTCGCCGACCCCCATGCCGCAGGAGCCGTGCCGCCCGGCGCCCCGACCCAGCTCGCGCAGCCGGTTCGCCGCGACGTGCCAGGGCGTGCTGAGCGGCGCCTGTGCGTCGACGGTGAGCAGTCCGAACGGGTCAGGTACGCCGAGCGCGTTGAGCTGCTCCGCCTCGGCGGCCAGCGCGAGCGGGTCGACCACCATGAAGCGGGACAGGTGGGTGGGCACCCCGTGCAGGGTGCCCGACCCGAACTGGGCGAAGGTGTGGTGCCGCCCGTCCGGCGTCACCACGTTGTGCGCTGCCTGCGCGCCGCCGTTGAACCGGATCACGGCGCCGACCGGCCCGTCCGCGCAGAGCAGGTCGACCACGGTGCCCTTGCCCGCGTCGCCGTAACCGAGGTCGACGACGATCGTGTGCCGGCCGTCGCCGGTCACAGCCGGATCAGCCCGTCGTCCGGGCCGTCGGTGTCCAGACCGGCGGTGGGCAGATCGGTCCGGACCACACTGCCGCGCGCCGAACCGATGGTGGCCAGTGCCTTGCCGACCGAGCCGGTCGCGGTGGACCCAACGTCCTCCAGGTCGGTCAGCCCCTCGGCCAGGTCGATCGCCTCCTCGCCCAGGCCGACGGTGAGCGCGATCGTCTCGCAGACCGCGTCGAGGTCGTCGAGTTCGATTACGTGCTGGCCGAGCAGCCGCCGCCAGTAACCGAGGATCTCCGGGTCACCGGCGTAGCTCGCCCCGCTGGGCAGGATGTAGTAGACCTCGAAGCGTTGGCGCAGCTCGGCCACGATCGCCGCGACCGAGATCGGTTCGGCCAGGTCGTCACCGATCCACCGCCGCACCTCGGCCGGCTTCACCTGCGGGTACGGCAGCTCGTCACCGATCAGGAACAGGTAGCCGCGCCGACCCCGGCGCTCGACACTGTCCAGACTGGTGTGCCGGGCCATGAAGTACATGGCCAACTCGTACGACTCGGTGCGCTGGCCGCCACCGCCGCCCTCCAGCACGATGCTGCCCAGGTCGTCGTCCATCCGGTTGTCCGACTCGAACTGCCCGATCTGCAACGGCACCCGGTCGCAGGTGGCGTCACCGATCGCGCCGAACATGATCTGCGGATCGGCCGCGTACCCCTTGCGTTGCAGCAGGCCGAACAGCTCCGGCAGCTTGCTCTGAAGCGTACGGGGCACGTTGCCCATCGAGCCGGTCACGTCGAAGAGCACCGCGATCGGGGTCGACCGGGGGTGCTCGTCGCTGTCGCGGCTCTCCCGTACGTCCACCCCGCGCGGGTCGAGCCGTTCGTGCACCTTCCGCGCCCCACTGTCGCTGTACGCGAACGCGCTGCGTCCGGTGGCCGCGCGGTAGCTCGCGGCGGCGCCGTACACGTCGGTGGACCAGCGTCCACTACCCATGATCTTTCTCCTTCTCTTGGTGCTTTACGCGGTTGTTGTCGGTAGGAGCAGGCGCCGGAACCGGCGCGGTCCGTAGAGCTTCTCCAGCAGTTCGTCGAGTTCGCCCAGCAGCCGCCAGGCGTCCTGGGGGCGTCTGCGCGGGTTCGGTTGGGTGCAGCCGCGGGTGAAGCGGAACAGGGCGTTGTTCGCCCGGCTTCCCATCAGCCACCGCATGCAGCCGGTGGCCAGGTGGATGTCGGTGGCCGGGGTGGCCGGCGACCGTTTGGTGACCTCGGGCGGGTACCAGTCGCGGCGGTGGGCGACCAGCGCCGGCACCGAGCCGCCGTCGGTGGTGACCGAGTAGCACCAGTCGACCAGGACCACCCCGTGTTGGTCCGGTTCGATCAGCACGTGCTCGGGCAGGACGGCGCCGTGCACCACCCCGGCCCGGTGCGCCCAGCCGAGCGCGACCAGCAGGCGCCGCCAGATCCAGGCGGCGTCGCGCGGGTCGAGCCCGTCCGGGTAGGCCCGTGCCACCTCGGTGAGCGGAACCAGGCCGGGGGAGTGGGACAGCACGTTGGCGGTGCGGCGTACGCCGGTGGTCGGGTCCTCGTGCCGGAAGCTCTCCACCAGGTCCGGGGCGTAGGCCCGGTGCTGCGGGTTGCCGTCGCGGCGCAGGGTGGCGAGCGCGGTCGCCTCCCGTTCGAGCAGGTCGTTGGCGCCCGGTTGGCGGGGCAGCTTGAGCAGGGCTTCTCTGCCGTCGTAGCGGACCCGGTACAGGTTGGCCAGGTCACCGGTGGCGAACCGTTCACCGAGGGTGTAGCGGTGTCGGCGGGTGGTGAGGGTCGCGTCTCCCCGGCCCTGGTAGGTCGCCCAGAGCCCGGCGAGGCGGGCGAAGGCGGCCGTCGCGGTCGCCGTCCGACCTGCCGGTGCGGCGTCCGGGTGCAGCAGCCGGGCGAGTTTCCGGTACGTCGGCCCGGCGTCCTCACCACGGAACAGGTCGCCCGGCGTACGGGCGGCGTCGACCAGTGCGACGGCCTCGGCGAACGTCATCGCACACCGTCCTCTCGGGACGGCCGGAGCAGGGCCGGGTGAAGCAGTTTGGCGTCGCCGGCCCGGTAGAGGCGGGCCCTGGGTCCGCCACGCTCGCCGCCCCGGCTGGTGGTCTCGCCGGTGCTCTCCACGAAGCCGGGTACGGACAGCACCTTTCGGTGGAAGTTCCCGGCGTGCAGTTCCTCGCCCCAGACCGAGGTGTAGACCGCGCGCAGCTCGCCGATGGTGAACCGTTCGCCGAGGAAGGCGGTGGCCAGCGGGGTGTATTCCAGCTTGGACCGGGCCCGTTCCAGTCCGGCGGCGAGGATCGCGGTGTGGTCGAAGGCGAGGGCGCCGGCCGAGCCGACCGGGACCCAGGCCGCGGCGGCGGCGTCGGAGCCGGCCTGCGGGTCGGGCAGGCTGGGTGCGAACGCCAGGTAGGCGACCGACACGATCCGCATCCTCGGGTCCCGGTCGGGGTCGCCGTAGCTGGCGAGCTGCTCCAGGTGCAGCCGGGCGAGTGCGCCCTCGCCGGGATGCAGTCCGGTCTCCTCGGCGAGTTCGCGGACCGCTGCCGCCTCGAGCGGCTCGTCGCGGACGAATCCGCCGGGCAGGGCACGGTGCCCGGCGAACGGCGGTGCCCCGCGGGTGACCAGCAGTACGTGCAGGCCGCCGTCGCGGATGGTCAGGGTGACCACGTCGACGGTGACGGCCAGCGCCGGGAACGCGCGCGGGTCGTAGTTGTCGAGGAATTCCTGCTCGGTGGTCATGCCCTGCCTCCGGCCTATCATTCTCTAACTGAGTGTTTCTCAGATCGAGAGTAACTTAACCCGCGATGTGGCCCGGGTCAACCGGGTTCGGTGCCGGGTTTGGGGTCCCGACGGCGAGCCAGGGTTGTTTGGTGGAGCCCTTTTATGCCGTGGACGGTTGGGTTTTCCGCATCTTCAAGCCTTCGGGGTGAATCCACCGATAGGTGGCTGACCGCGAGTCTTCCTCGGTTACTTTCAACCGGAAGATTCGCCCAAGTCGGACATTGACCTTGGACGGGCTGTTGCCAACCAAATGGTGTCGAAGAAGTGGCGGAAGGTGGAAAGGCTCATGGTTGCACGAAGGCAACTTCTCGCGGCCGGTGCCGCAGGTGGTGCCGCACTGGTGATCCCGGCGGCGAGCCGCCCGGCGAGCGCGTACGCGACCGTCCGGTCCGTGTCCGCGCTGAATCCCACGACCATCCCGAAGTACGTCACCGACCTGGTGATTCCACCGGTGATGCCACCGCTGGCCCAGAGCGGGCAGCACGCCCTCGACGAGTACCGGATCGCCGTACGACAGTTCCAGCAGCAGGTACTCCCGCCCAGCTACCCGAAGACGACGGTCTGGAGCTACGGCTCACCGGGCCACGGCAACACCTTTTCCTGGCCGGCGTACACCGTCGAGGCCAAGGTCGGTCGCCCGGTCCGGATCACCTGGGCGAACGAACTGGTCGACGACAAGGGCGACTTCCTGCCGCACCTGCTGACCGTCGACCCCACCCTGCACTGGGCCAACCCGGGCGGCGGCATCGAACACCGGGACCACCGCCCCACCTTCACCTCGGCCCCCGAGGCGTACCAGGGCCCGGTCCCGATGATCACCCACCTGCACGGTGCGCACACCACCCCGGAGAACGACGGTTACCCCGAGGCGTGGTACCTCCCCGCCGCCAGGAACATCCCCGACGGGTACGCCCCCGTCGGCAAGTTCTACGACGAGTTCCACGAGACCTTCGCCCGGCAGCACAAGGCCGCCTGGAAGGCCGGCTCGGCCACCTTCCAGTACCCGAACGACCAGCGGGCCACGACGCTCTGGTACCACGACCACACCCTCGGCATGACCCGGCTGAACATCTACGCCGGACCGGTCGGGTTCTACCTGCTGCGCGGCGGCCCCGCCGACGTCGCGCCGGGTGTCCTGCCCGGACCGGCACCGGCGTTGAACGACCCGCCGGGCTCCCGGTACTACGAGATTCCACTCGTCATCCAGGACCGTACGTTCAACGAGGACGGGTCGCTGTCGTACCCGAGCGCGGCGGCGATCGACGGGTTCGACGGGCCGTACATCCCGGACAGCGACGTGTCGCCGATGTTCAACCAGACGTTCTTCGCCGAGACCATCGTGGTCAACGGAAACACCTGGCCGGTGCTCAAGGTCGAGCCCCGCCGCTACCGGTTCCGGCTGCTCAACGCCTGCAACTCGCGCTTCCTCGTACTGAAGATCGCCGGGGACGCGACGGCCCGGCCGGCCGCCGCCGCCGTACCGATCTGGCAGATCGGGTCCGACGGCGGGTTCCTGCCCAAGGCGGTGCGGCACGAGCAACTGGTGATCGGCAACGCCGAGCGGGTGGACGTGGTCGTCGACTTCACCGGCATCGCCGAGGGGACCGCGCTGTACCTGGTCAACGAGGGGCCGGACCACGAGTTCAGCGGCGGTACGCCCGGCACCGACTACGCGGTGGCCAACCCTGCGACCACCGGACAGGTGATGAAGTTCCTGGTCGGTTCGCTCGTCGCACCCGACGGGAGCCTTCCGCCGGAACAACTGGAGCTACCCGCGTTCACCCCGCTGGGCAAGGAGTCGGGCACCCGGCAGTTCTCGCTCAACGTGCAGAACTCGGTTGTGGCGCCGGCCGCTGGCACGGTCGCGCACCTTGCCGGCGGGGTGGATGCGGCCGGCGCGCGGCAGCCGCTGCGCTGGCACGACCCGATCCGGGACAAGCCGAGCCTGGGTGCAACCGAGATCTGGGAGTTCCGGAACTTCACCCCGCACGCGCACCCGGTCCACATTCACCAGGTCCAGTTCCAGGTGCTCGGTCGGGGGCCGGACGGCCAGACGCCCCCGGACCCGTCGGAGACCGGCTACAAGGACACGGTCGTCACGTTGCCCGGCCACCTCACCCGGGTCAAGGCGAAGTTCGACCTGCCCGGCCGGTACGTCTGGCACTGCCACATCCTGGAGCACGAGGACAACGAGATGATGCTCCCGTTCTTCGTCGGACAGGCGCCCAAGGGCGGCGCGCACACCGGCGACGGGGGCAAGGACGGCGCCGACCCGGTGCTGACCGCGGCCGGGGTGACCATGCTCGCGGCAGCCGCCGCCACCGGCATCGTCCTGACCCGCCGCACCCCCGCCGGTTCCTCCGCCTGATCACGGAAGAGGGGCCCTTCCTGTCGCTTCCCGCACAGGAAGGGCCCCTTGCTAACCGGGGCCGGGGCGCGGATGGCGGGGCGCCGGCGGCGGGGGCGGGTGGTGCGCGGAGTACGGGTACCGCCCCGGCGTCGGGCCGCCTATCGGGGCGAGGATGTCGTCGAGCAGAGCCCGCATCGCGACCGACGGCTCCAACTGGAGTTCGCTCAGGATCAACTGACGGTACGCGTAGAACGCGTGCAGCGCCTCGTACGCGTTGCCCTCGGCGAGGTGCACCTGCACCACCAGCCGGTGCGGAGTCTCGCGCAGCGGCTCGGCCCGCATCGCCTCCAACGCCGCCTGCAACGCCTCACCGTGCTGACCGGCGCGCAGGTACGCGCGGGCGATCTGCTCCAACGTGTGCAGCCGCAACTGGCGCAGCCGCTCCCGCTCCACCAGCACCCAGTCGTCGTACCAGCCGGGCAGCAGGTCGTGGCGGCCGGCGATCAGCACCCCCTCGGCCCAGCGGGGGTCACCGCCCTCGCGTACCCGGGCGGCGGCGCGGACCAGGTCGTCCACGTCCACCTCGACCCGGGCGTCGAGACGTACGGCGCCGCCGGCGGTGAGCACCGGGCAGCTCCCGTTGCGGCGCAGCCGCCACAGTGCCGTACGCAGCCGGGACAGCGCGCGTTCCTCCGGTGTGTCCGGCCAGAGCAGCCCGGCCAGGTGCGTACGCGTGGCGCCCGGCCGCAGCCCGATCAGCGCGACGACCCGTTGCAGCCCGCGTGGTACGACCGCGGGTGCCCCGCCGTGCAGCAGGCGGAAGCCGTCGAGCAGGAAGAGTTGGACGGTCCCGGCCCCGGAGTGCTGGCCGGGGACCGGTTGGCGGAGCACGGTGGGCGCCATGCTGCTGTCAGAGGTCATGGTCGAACCCCCTGCACCGGAACCTTGTCCCGAACCGCGCTGGCCGGGAATGGTGCCCCCGGGGTGGCTGGGCATGACCGCGGTGCAACGGCTCTGTCGTTGAACTGTTCCATGCCCCCGAAAGTGTGACGAAGAGTAGCAATTGCCCATATGCTCGGTCAATCGTAGCGGCGATCTTTTGACTTCCGCGCGCCGTGGTGTGCCGTCGACTCGTTGGGCCGGGCCCCGAATCGTTGGCCCCGGTACGACCGCCGTACGCGATCCAGCATCCGCCGGCCACGCCACCGCGGCGTCACCGCAACGTCACCGGATTCGGTCACCGGGCGGTCCACCTCCGTGACATCACGTTGACGGTCCTCGGAGCATCGTGACCAGCGTTTCTGTGGACGCGCCGTCGCTTCCGCAGCGGCGGCGACCGGAAACGCCCCGATGGTCCGATCGCACTCCGCGCACATCACGTACCGCCCTCGAACCGAGCTGGGCACGGGGCACGGGGCACTGACTGTTGGGAGGTCGCAGATGCATCGATCGTTGATCGTCGCCAAGATCGTGCCCGGAGCCGAGTCGGAGGTGGCACGGATCTTCGGCGAATCCGACGAGACGGAACTGCCGGGCATCGTCGGCGTACGACACCGATCCCTGTACCGCCTCGACGATCTCTACGTGCACCTGCTGGAGACGGAGGAGCCGGTCGCGGCCGGGCTGATGGCAGCCAGCCAGCACCCCGAGTTCGTCCGGGTGAGCGAACGGCTGCGACCGCACATCTCGCCGTACCTGTCGACCTGGCGCTCGCCCCGCGACGCGGTCGCCGGCTGCTTCTACCAGTGGAACGCGTCGGTCCCGGTGACCGGGAGTGGACGATGACCGCAACCACCACCGACGCCGTGGCGGACCAGTTCTGGACCCGCTGCCGGTCATGCTCCTCGCTGCTCTACCGCAAACGGCTGCGCCGCAACCTCGACGTCTGCCCCGAGTGCGGCGACCACCAGCGGCTGGCCGCGCCCGACCGGATCCGGCAACTGGTCGACCCGGGCACCTTCACCGCACTGCCCGGTGACGTCGCCCCGGTGGACCCGATCGAGTTTGTCGACTCGGTGCCGTACCCGCAGCGGCTCGCCGCCGCCCGTGCGGACACCGGCCTGGACGAGGCCGTCGTCTGCGGGGAGGCCCGGATCGACGGGCACCCGCTGGTCCTCGCGGTGATGGACTTCCGGTTCCTCGGCGGCAGCCTCGGCGCGGTCGTCGGCGAACTCATCACCCGGGCCGCCGAGCGGGCGCTCGACCGCGGACTGCCGCTGCTGCTGGTCACCGCCTCCGGCGGCGCCCGGATGCAGGAGGGCGTGCTGTCCCTGATGCAGATGGCCACGGTCAGCCAGGCCATCGCCGCGCTGCGCGAGGCGGGACTGCTCACCATCAGCCTGATCACCGACCCGACCTTCGGCGGCGTGGCCGCCTCGTTCGCCACCAACACCGACCTGGTGGTGGTGGAGAGCGGCGCGCGGATGGGCTTCGCCGGTCCCCGGGTGATCCACCAGACCATCCGGCAGCCGCTGCCGGAAGGTTTCCAGACCGCGGAGTTCCTCCTCAGGCACGGTCAGGCCGACATGGTGGTGGAGCGGTGGGGCCTGCGCGCCCGGCTCCGGCCGCTGCTCGCCGCCGCACACGCGGCCGTACGCCGGGCCGACGGTGCCGACGCGCCCCACTCGGCCGGCGGTTCGCCCAGTTGGGTGGGTCCGGCCGGCTCCGGCCTGGCACCCGGCGACGGGGCGGGATCGTCGGTGCTGATCCGGGACCCGGACCGGCTCGCCGAGCCGGACGGCTGGCGGGCCGTGCAGGCCGCGCGCCACCTGGACCGGCCCACCACCCTGGACTACCTGGCCACCGCGTTCGACGCCTTCACCGAACTGCACGGCGACCGGCTCGGCGCCGACTGCCCGGCGATCGTCGCCGGCCTCGCCCGCCTCGGCGACCAGCACCTGGTCGTGGTCGGGCACCAGAAGGGACACCACACCAAGGACCTGCTGGCCCGCAACTTCGGCATGCCCAGCCCGGCCGGCTACCGCAAGGCCCAACGGGTGATGCGGTTGGCGGTCCGGCTCGGGCTGCCGATCGTGACGCTGATCGACACCCCCGGTGCGTACCCCGGCATCGAGGCCGAGGAGCAGGGTCAGGCGGCGGCGATCGCGGACAGCATCCTGGCCATGACCGGTCTCCCGGTACCGGTCGTCGCGGTGGTCACCGGGGAGGGCGGCAGCGGCGGTGCGCTCGCGCTGGGGGTCGCCGACCGGGTACTGATGCTGCAGAACGCGGTCTACTCGGTGATCAGTCCGGAGGGGTGCGCGGCCATCCTCTGGAACGACCCGACGGCCACCCCGCGCGCCGCGCGGGCGCTCCGGGTCACCGCACCCGACCTGCTCCGACTGGGCGTCGTCGACGGCGTCGTACCGGAGCCGGCGCACGGGGCGCACACCGACACCGTGGCCGCCGCCGACCTGCTGCGCCGAGCCGTCGTCGAGACACTCACCCCGCTCCTGCGGCTACCGGCGCAGACCCTGGTACGCCAGCGCCGGCTGCGCTTCCGCGGCTTCGGCGCCGGCAACCGCCGGGTTCCACCTGCGGTGGGTACGCGATGACGGGTGACACGACCGACGACGAGCACCTGTTGGCGCAGTTGCGTGAGCAGGCGAGCCGGCTGGTGGCCGAGGTGGACGGGCCGCTGCGCCGGATCCGGATGCGCAGCGGTAGCGCCGTACTCGAAATCGAGTGGCACGGTGCTCCGGCACCGAACGGGGTTGCCGCCGGCCCCACCACGCTCGCGGTGTCCGCCGTCGCCGATGGGTCGGTGGTGGTGGCCGCCGCCGACCGTGAGTCCCCCGACTGGGTGGTCGCACCGATGGTCGGCACGTTCTACCGGGCCGCCGAGCCCGGTGCGGCGCCCTTCGTCGAGGTCGGTGACCTGGTCGAGCCCGGACAGGTGATCGGCATCGTCGAGGCGATGAAACTGATGAACCACATTACGGCCGAGCACGCCGGCAAGGTCGCCGAGGTGCTCGTTGGCAACGGCGAGCCGGTGGAGTTCAACCAACCGCTGATCGCCCTGGTATCCGCCTGACGCCGAGGACGGTGTCCGATGTTCGAAAAGCTGCTGATCGCCAACCGGGGCGAGATCGCCCTGCGTGTTGCCCGGGCCTGTCGTGAACTGGGCATCCGTACGGTCGCGGTCCACTCGACCGCCGACCGGGACTCGGCCGTCGTCCGGTACGCCGACGAAAGTGTCTGCATCGGACCGGCGGCCAGCCGGCACAGTTACCTCAACGCCGCCGCGATCATCGAGGCGGCCCGGCAGACCGGCGCCGAAGCCATCCACCCCGGCTACGGATTCCTCTCCGAGGACCCCGACTTCGCGGAGATCTGCGCCGACAACGGGTTGACCTTCGTCGGCCCGCGACCCGAGGTGATGGCCGCGCTCGGCGACAAGTCCCGGGCCCGGGCGCTGATGCGCGAGGCGGGGTTGCCGTTGCTGCCGGGCAGCGTCGAGACCCTGGCCACGGTGGGGGAGGCCCGAGCGGTCGCGGACGAGATCGGCTATCCGGTGATCATCAAGGTCGCCGCCGGTGGTGGTGGTCGGGGCATGACCGTGGTCTGGTCCGGTGCCGACTTCGCCCGCGCGTACGCGCACACCCGGATCGTGGCCCGGGCCGTCTTCTCCGACGACCGGGTGTACGTGGAGCGGTACCTGCCCCAGGCCCGTCATGTCGAGGTGCAGGTGCTCTGCGACGGGCACGGCGGCGGGGTGCACCTGGGCACCCGCGACTGTTCGGTGCAGCGCCGCCACCAGAAGCTGGTGGAGGAGGGTCCCGCCCCGGCGCTCTCGGCCGCCACCCTGGAGACGATCGCGGCGGCCGGGCTGCGCGGCGCGCTGAGTGTCGGCTACAGCGGTGCCGGCACGGTCGAGTTCCTGGTGGACGAGGCCGAACGGTTCCACTTCATGGAGATCAACTGCCGGATCCAGGTGGAGCACCCGGTCACCGAGATGATCACTGGCGTCGACCTGGTCCACGAACAGCTCTACGTCGCCAGCGGCGTACCGCTGCGGATCAGCCAGGACGAGGTCCGGTTGCGCGGGGTGGCGATCGAGTGCCGGGTCAACGTGGAGGACCCGGACCGGGACTTCCTGCCCACCCCCGGCCGGCTGGACCGGTTCCAACCGCCCGGCGGCCCGTTCACCCGCGTCGACACACACGGCCTGCCGGGGTACGTGGTCGGGCCGCACTACGACTCGCTGCTCGCCAAGGTCATCGTCTGGGCGCCGGAGCGGGCCCTGGCCCTGGACCGGATGGAACGGGCACTGGACGAGTTCGACATCGCCGGACCGGGAGTGCACACCACCATCCCGTTCATCCGGCGGGTCCTCGACGACGCCCGGTTCCGCAAGGGCAGCTACTCCACCGACCTCGTCGACCGCCTGCTGCGCGACGGCGGTAGCCCCGGCGGCACGGGACACCTGACCGGGCCGGCCCCACGGCCGACCGATCCCGCTCCACTCCCGACCAGTTCCGACACCTGACCAGTCCCGTTCGTCGAGTTCAAGGAGACCCAGATGACCGTGCAGAGGGCGGACAAGCGGCTGGCCACAGCCGAGGACATCACCTCGATCCTCGTCCGCAACTGCGGACTCAACGCCGACTCGGCCGCCGCGGCACCCACCGCGTCCCTGGAGGAACTCGGCATGGACTCCCTCGCCCTGCTCGAACTGCAGGCCGTCGTCAACGACCGGTACCAGGTGCAGATCCCGGAAGAGGTCAAGCACCTGTCCATCGCCGAGATCGCCGAACTGGTGGACCGCCAGGTGGACCCGGCCACCGTGCCCGAGCAGTCGACCGGATCCGACGCCGAGCCTCCGGACGTCGATGCCGCACCCGCCACGGAATCCGCCGTCGGCACGGCAGGGGTGACCACCATCGAGCCGGTCAGTTCCGTCGGCACGGACCCGCCGGGGCACACGGAGAACAGCATTGTGATAGCCGCACCCCGCCAGTTGGTCTGGGACCTGACCAACGACGTCACCACCTGGCCCACCCTGTTCACCGAGTACCAGTTGGCGGAGGTGCTCGAACAGCGGGGAAACCGGGTGCTGTTCCGGCTGACCATGTTCCCGGACGAGAACGGCACCGCCTGGAGTTGGGTCAGCGAACGCACGATGGACCCGACCGCGTACGAGGTGCACGCGCGCCGGGTGGAGACCGGGCCGTTCGCGTACATGCGGATCTACTGGCGCTACGACGAGGTGTTCGCCGGCACCCGGATGACCTGGGTGCAGGACTTCGCCATGAAACCCACCGCCCCGGTCGACAACGCGCAGATGACCGAGCGGATCAACAGCAACAGCAGGATCCAGATGAACATCATCCGTGACCAGATCGAAGCGGCCGCGCGGGAGCGGGCCGTCGACGTACGCGCCGGGGGCGACGATGAGTGAGCGCAAGCCGTACGTGGTGGCCGCCCGGGACGTGCCACCGGACCAGCGGCGCGGGGGAGAACTGCGGGTTTTGCTCGGCCCGAAGACCGTCGGCGCCACCTCGGGTTTCATGGGGGTGGCCACCCTGGCACCCGGCGAGCGGATCGCCGAGCACTACCACCCGTACAGCGAGGAGTTCCTCTACGTCGCCCGGGGCGCGATCACCGTCGACCTCGACGACCGACCCGTACCGGTCGCCGCCGGTGAGGCGCTGTTCATCCCGGTCGACACCCGCCACCGGCTGCGCAACACCGGCGACGAGCCGGCCGAGGTGGTGTTCCAACTCGGCCCGCTCGCGCCCCGCCCCGAACTGGGGCACGTCGACACCGAATCCGCCGCCACCCCGCCGGCCCGGCCGGAGTTCGCGTCATGACAGCGCGCCGCACGGTGGTGACCGGCATCGGGGTGGTCGCACCGGGCGGGCCGACCCGTAAACAGTTCTGGGCCACCATCACCGACGGCCAGACGGCCACCCGGCGGATCAGTTTCTTCGACCCGTCGCCGTTCCGTTCCCAGATCGCCGCCGAGTGCGACTTCGACCCGGTCGCGGCCGGCCTCACCCCGAGGGAACGCCGCCGGGCCGACCGGTACGTCCAGTTCGCGCTGGCCGGCTCGATCGAGGCGATGGCCGACAGTGGACTCGACCTGACCGACGCGACCCGGTTGCGTACGGGAGTGGTGCTCGGCTCGGCGGTCGGCGGCACCATGGCACTGGAAGACGAGTACGTGGTGGCCAGCAACTCGGGCACGGACTGGCTGGTCGACCACGAGTGCAGCGGACCGTACCTCTACCAGGCGCTGGTCCCGAGCAGCCTGGCCGCGGACGTGGCGGTACGGCACGGGCTGCACGGACCGGCCCAGGTGATCTCCACCGGGTGCACCTCCGGCATCGACTCCATCGGCTACGCGTACCAGCTCATCGCCGACGGCGAGGCGGACATCGTGGTGACCGGCGCGTCGGACACCCCGATCTCGCCGGTGACCGTCGCCTGCTTCGACGCGATCAAGGCGACCACCCCGGACAACGACGACCCGGCCCACGCCTCCCGCCCGTTCGACCGGGACCGGCACGGGTTCGTGCTCGCCGAGGGAGCGGCGGTGCTGATCCTGGAGGAGCTGGAACACGCCCGGCGCCGGGGCGCGCACGTCTACTGCGAGGTCGCCGGGTACGCCAACCGCAGCAACGGCTTCCACATGACCGGTCTGCGGCCCGACGGGGCCGAGATGGCGCTGGCGATCGGCTCGGCCCTGGACCAGGCCCGGGTCAACCCGGACGAGATCTCGTACATCAGCGCGCACGGGTCGGCGACCCGGCAGAACGACCGGCACGAGACGGCCGCGTTCAAGCGGTCGCTCGGCCCGGCCGCGTACCAGGTGCCGATCAGCTCGATCAAGTCGATGGTCGGGCACTCGCTCGGCGCGATCGGTTCGATCGAGATGGCCGCCTGCGCTCTGGCGATCGAGTACGGCGTGGTCCCGCCGACCGCGAACTGGGCCAACCGCGATCCCGAGTGCGACCTCGACTACATCCCCAACACCGCCCGTGACCTGCCGGTCGACGTGGCCCTGTCGGTTGGCAGCGGCTTCGGCGGCTTCCAGTCGGCGATGGTGTTCAAACGGTTGCGGGAGCTGGACCGGTGACGCCCCGGGCGGTGATCACCGGCATCGGTGTGGTCGCGCCGAGCGGGATCGGCACCGACGCGCACTGGAAGAGCGTCCTGGCCGGGGAGAACCGGATCGGCCGGATCACCCTGTTCGACCCGGACCGCTATCCCACCACCCTGGCCGGTGAGGTCGCCGACTTCGACGCCGCCACCTTCGCCGACAACCGCCGGCTGGTGCAGACCGACCGCTGGACCCACCTCGGTTTCGCCGCCACCCGGCTCGCCCTCGTCGACGCCGGTCTGCCGGAGGTGGCCACCGACCCGTACGGGTACGCGGTCACCCTCGCCAGTTCCTCCGGCGGCAACCTGTTCGGCCAGCGCGAGTTGCAACGGCTCTGGGGGCAGCCGTCGCGCACCGTCGGGGCGTACCAGTCGATTGCCTGGTTCTACGCGGCCAGCGTCGGCCAGGTCTCCATCCACCACCAGTTCAAGGGACCGTGCGGGGTCCTGGTCGCCGAGGCGGCCGGTGGGCTGGACAGCCTCGCCCACGCCGCCCGGATCATCCGTCGGGGTACCCCGGTGGTGATCGCCGGCGGAACCGAGTGCCCGCTGAGCCCGTACGCCCTGGCCTGCCAGATCCGCAACGGACTGCTCAGCGACAGCGACGACCCGGAGCGGGCGTACCGGCCGTTCGACGTCGCCGCCTCCGGTTACGTTCCGGCGGAGGGGGGCGCGGTCTTCGTGGTCGAGGAACTCGAACACGCCCTGGCCCGCGGGGTCACCACGATCTACGGCGAGATCGCCGGCTGGGCCGCCACCCACGACGGGCAGCACACCGTACGGGTCGGCGCCGCCGACGGTACCCAGTACGCCCGGTCGCTGCGGCTGGCGCTGGAACGGGCCGACTGCCCGCCCGGTGAGGTGGACGTGGTGTTTCCCGACGCGCTGGGTGTGCCGCGCTACGACCGGGCCGAGGCGTCCGCGCTGCGTACCGTGTTCGGCCCGGACTCCCCGCCGGTGACCACCCAGAAACCGCTGGTCGGGCGGGCCCACCAGGGTGGTTCGGCGCTGGACGCGGCGAATGCCCTGCTCGCCCTGCGCCACCAGGTGCTGCCGCCGACCGCGGGGCTGGACCGCCCCGCGCCCGGCTGCGAACTGGACTTCGTCCGGCAGACCCGCACCCAGCCGGTGCGTACCGCGCTGGTCGGGGCGCGGGGCTTCGACGGTTTCAACAGTTCCGTGTTGATCCGTGCCTACCAGCCGCCGGGACAACGTGCCGGTGGCGACCAGTGAGCCAGGAGGGGACGGCGATGGGTGTATCGGGCAAGGGACGGGTGGTGTTCCTCATCCGGATACCTGCGGAGCGGACCGACGAGTTCCTCCGGGCGTACGAGCGGATCCGCTACCAGGTCGCCGAGGGGGTGCCGGGACACCTGGTGGACCAGGTCTGCCGCTCGACCACCGACCCGGAGCAGTGGTTGATCACCAGTGAGTGGCTGTCGTTGGCGCACTTCGAGGACTGGGAGCGCGGCAGTGACCACCGGGAGCTGGTCAAGCCGATGCGCGAGTGCATGACCGAGGCCCGGTCGATGCGGTTCGTCGTCCACGAGCAGACCTCGGCGCGCAACCTCACGCCCGAGCGGAACGGGTCCGGGGACTGGGCGGACGAGGAGATGGAGACGGTGACGGCGGAGGTCTGACCGGGATGCCGCCGCGCCGACCGAGGAAGGAAGAACGGATGAGTTCGAACTGGCACGCGCTCTACTACCCGCTCAAGCCGGGGAGCGAGGAGAAGGTCAAGGAGCTGTTCCGGATCAGTGGGCGACCACAGTTCGAGATCTTCGGCGACGACGGGCGGCTGGTCGGGCGGCTGCTCGGCACGATGGCCTTCGTCGGCCGGGAGATGGCCGTACGGGTGATCGAGGTCGAGGGCCCGCTCGGTCTGGTCGCCGCGCACATGAGCAAGCAGGAGGCGGTACGCGAGTTCGAACGCGAGTTGCACGAGCATCTCGCCGTTCCCCGGGACATGGCCACCCCGCAGGGTGCCCGGGACTTCTTCCGCAACGCCTCGATGGAGTGCGTCCTGTCCCGCCGTCACGACCAGTAGCGTGGTGGACCGTACGGCTCGGCGCGGTGGTGGCTCGGGTGGCCTGGTGGGGCCACCCGAGCCGCCCTCACAGGTGGGGCGCCGCCGGCAGGACCAGCGGATCGCGCGCCTTCGCCACCAAGTCCACCACGATCCGGCTCAGCCGCTGGGCCGAGGCGGACATCGACTCGTTCGCCTCGACGATCGCGGACGCCACCTCGGCCCGCTTCTCCTGGCCGTACCGGACCGCCTCCTCGATTCCGCGCGCCTGGGCGTCGATCGAGTCCGCCACCTCGAGAATCGTCTCGGGCCGGATCGTCGGCGTCTGGATCACCTTGGCGATCTGCGGCACCGCCGTCCTGGACGCGGCGGCGTACGCGCTCAGCACGTCGTTCGCCCCGTCGGCCACCGCCTGCTGCATGCCGGCTGCCTGGTTGGCCTGCAGCAGCAGACCCCACTGCGCGATGGTCAGCTTCATCGTCGGGATGGTCAGGTTGATCAGCAGGGCCAGCCGCTGCCCGAGGCCGTAGTTGAGCGTACGGATGTTGCGGACCTGCGGTGAGGTTGACCACGCGACGAACAGCCGCTGCTGGAACTCGTTGATCCGCACCTCGAGGGCGGAGATGAACTCGGTCACCCGGGACAGCCGTTCCTCGGAGTCCCGCCGGTGGATGTCGTCCGGGTCGATGGTGATCGACCGCGCGTCCGCCACCGCCGCGTCCCGCACCAGTTCCATCACCGCGATCGCGCCGATGAGCTGCCCGATCGCCGCCTCGTTGGCCTTGTACAACTCGTCGCAGAGCACCACGTTGCGGCGCAACTGGAGTTGCTTCTCGCTGAGCTGGCCGGCGACCAGGTCGAGCTGGCGCTCCACCGTACGGGCCTCCTCGAAGAGCATCTCCAACAGGTTGCGCCCCTTGCGGAACAGCCCACGGATCGAGTCGGCGAACTTGTCGAACGCCTCCCGTACCTTCGGGTCCGACGGGTCGTATTTGCGGCGGAAGCCCCGCATCCGGTCGTTGAGCTGACGCATGATCGACGTCAGCTCCGGGATGTCGACCCGCCCGACCTCCCGGAAGATCCGGGTCACCTGGGCGTTGACCTGCTCGATTGCGGCGCTGCCGAAGTTCGCCAGCTCGTTGGTGCTGGCCAGCATCGTCGGGTAGAGCTTCGCCGCGACCACCCGGGCCTGTGCTCGCTGCTCCGGGCTGAGCAGGTCCGCGCAGACCAGGGCTCGTGGCTCGGTCGAGGCGAGCACGGTGGCCACCGCGCTGTCGGCCGCGCCGGCCGGCGGGTCGGCCGGTCCACCGACGATGGTGCCGAAGTCGATCTGAAGGGCACTGCCTTGCGTCATCGTGTTCCTCTTCCGTTCGGGTACGTCATCGCGGTCGGTACCACACGTCAGGCACAGGTCTTGGCGTCCTTGACGCAGGCCAGCAGGGCCAGCGTCACGTCCGCGGCCGGGGGTGGGGTGACCCGGATCTGTTCGGCCAGCGGGATGTCCGGGAAGTCGGCCACGTCGCTCAGTCCGAGCTGGATCGCCGACCGGAAGCCGTAGCTGCGCCACGCCACCGTCTGGACCTCCGGGTCCTTCATCGCCTCGATGAACCGGGCGCTGTCGGCGTCGAGGGCGAGAATCGGGTGGTCGCTGTAGATGGTCGGGTCGGGATAGAGCACCCGGATGTTCTTCAGCAGCGACCCGGCGGCCGACGGGTCGCGTACGACCTGCTGGATCACCTGGTTCTCGTAACCGGCGTAGATCGGCGCCTTGAACTCGCCACCCTGGGTCAGCCACTCCCGGAACCCGGTCTCGGAGGTACGCGACTGCAGGCCCTGCGCGTCGTAGATCTGCCGCATCGTCGGCAGGGCGGTACGCGCCTGCGCCAGGTTCGGTGCCGCGTACGGGTCAGCGGTCGCCACGATCGCCAACTGCAACTGGGCCAGCGTGAAGCCACTGTTGGACTTCGCCGGATCGGTGCTCGACACCGAGATCGGCCCACGCAGCCCCTCGGCGCCGACCGAGTCCCAGGTCCGGTGCTTGAGCACGTAGTCCAGCAGCAGCGACTTCATGTCGATCAGGTAGTAGCGGTTGTCCCGCTGCTCGACCAGACCGAGCTTCACCAGCGCCTCGGTGCCCCGAGGACCGGCGTAGAGGACCTCCGGCGACTGCAACACGTTCTCCGCCCGGTACGCCGCGAAGGCGCCCTGGTGGCCCGCCTCGAAGACGCTCTGCGCGCTCGAACTCGACGGCCAGAGGCAACCGATCTTCCTGGCCTTCAGCTCGTCGGTGGAGAGCTGCACCTGGTCGTACGACCCGAGATGCTGGAAGTCGACGGTGAGGCCGTACCGCTCCCGCAGGATCCGGGTGACGGTCGGATCGGCCATCAGCTCCGACTTCTCCGAGCCGCCCAGGCAGGTGATCGCCACCGGTGCGGCCTGGCCCGGTGCCGCCGGTTGACCGGACCGCAGCCACAGCACGCCGGCCACCACACCGACCACGATCACCATGCCCAGCCCGATGAAAAACCGCAGACTCGGCAGTCTCACGTCAACTTCCTCTCGATTGAACCGCTGGAGCGCGTTGGTGACGACGTCAACTAGGTCACCTCCGGCATTCGCGGCGGGGCCACCGTGTCGAGGTTCGCCACGTACTGTCCGATGTCGCCCTGGTTGACCAGCCGGACGCTCTCCAGGGTGAAGTCGGCGAACCGTTGGAACGCCTGGTCCCCGCTGGTCAGCAGCGCGTCCGCGTCCCGGTAGAGCAGTGGTGAGCCCTGGATGTCGAGGTATCTGCGTACGGCCCCGTCGAGGGAGACCAGGTGCGCGCCGATCTGGCTCGCCGTTGAGTACAGGGTGTTGGGCGAGGTGCCGCGCACCCGGTCGAACAGGTCGGGTACGTGCCGGCAGGCGGTCTCCAGGCTGGCGCGGGCCGCCGGTGCCTGCACCTCCCGGCTGAGCCGCCGTACGTCGCGCAGCGTGCGCAGCGCCTCCCCGACCTTCGCATTCGCCTCGTCCAGGTAGCTGTCACCCGCCGCCTCGGCCGGGGACCGGTCGTCGACCATCAGGTAGACGCCGATCGCCCCCGCGACGGCGAGCAGTGCCGGCCAGAGCACCGACCGGGTGGCGAGCAGGACTCCGACGAAGACCAGGACGCCGGTGGCCAGCCCGGCCGGGGCGGCGAGTTTGTGTCGCACCGGCCCGCCCTACTTGTAGCCGGCGGCCTGGCGCAACGCGGCGACCAGGTCGTTCTGCTCGAAGAACGCGCCGGAGGTGGCCTGGGCGACCTCGGTCAACTGGCTGGGGTCGGCGTCCTTCCCGAACGCGATGGCGATCACCGGCACCCCGGCCCTCCGGAGAGCGTCGAGCGCCGGCGGTCGCTCGCCCTGGCTGGACTTCCCGTCGGTCATCAGCACCACCAGCCGCTTGCGGTCACCGAGCGACGGATCCGCGAGCTGTGCCGAGGCCCGGAGCAGGCAGCCGTACAGATTGGTCTCGCCGTCGGGGCGGTAGCGGTTGATCGCCTCGGTGAGGCCGTGCAGTTGACCGGGATCGTTGCCGTTGACGGTGAACGGGCTGCCACCGGTGATGCCCCCGTTGAAGATCGTCACGCTGGTCACGTCCTGCGGGTGGGTCTGCAGGAAGTTGAGGGCGGCCTGCTCGGCGTCGAAGACCTGCGCCGCGGCCTGCTTCACCCCGGTCCACCCGTCGTTGTCCTGCATGGACCCGCTGCCGTCCAGGCAGTAGTGCACCGCGACCGGTCTGCGGTAGCTGGTCTGGTAGCGGTTGAGCGCCGACTCGATCACGGCTGCCACCGGGAACTGGATTCCCTGTTCGTTGATGGTGGCCTGGATGCCCCACTCCGGGTTGAACACCGACAGGTCCGGGTTGTCCAGCGTGAGACCGATGCTCGCCGCCGGTCGCCGTCCGAGGCCGCGCAGTTTCGCCTGCGCGTCGGGCGAGGACAGCACGTGCGCCTGCAACTCGGTGAGGAGCTGTCGCTTGGCGGCGTCGTCGCCGTTGCCGTGCGGCAGGAAGCCGAGGGGCGCGTCGCTGATCGCCAGGGACCCGCGCGGGTAGGCGACCACCAGTGGCTCCCGGCCCGCCTTGACCAGCTCCTGGTTCTTCTCGATCACCAGGTCCTCGTAGGTGAACATGGTCCGGCAGTCGTCCGGCCGGGCCAGGCAGTCGGTCATCAGGGTGCCGGTCGACGGCGGGGTCTGTTCCATCGCCTTGATCAGCCGGGTCACCCCCTGCACCACGGCGGGCGAGTCGAGCTGGTCCTGGGTCAGCGGCTTGCCGGGGCCGTTGCCGGCGAAGTGGTTCAGGAAACCGAACAGCACCGTCGCGCCCGAGTTCGACTGGGTGGGATTGGTCATCCAGACCCGGGTCCGCCCGGACTCGACCGCGGTCAGGATCTCCGCGATCGACACGTCCGTACGCCCGGCGAAACCCAGCCGCTGCATCTCACCGCGCCAGCCGGCGAACACCACCGGGGTCAGGAACATCGGCTTGACGTCCTGCAGGGTGTTGCGCTGGTCGCCGACCTGGAGGAACACGCTGCTCGCGAACCAGTACGCGTCGTACTCGCCGGATCCGGCGGCGAGTTGCCGGGCCTGGTCCACCGAACCCATGAAGGTCACCGGGCACCGGTAGCCCCTGGCGTCGCACCAGGGCTCGACGATGGTGTCGATCACCGACTGTTGCTCGGACCCGGCCACGATCCGCAGTGTCGTACCGGCCGGGCCGGACGCGCCGGGGTCCGGTGGCCCGTCGTCGGTACAGCCGCTGAGGAGCAGCACCACCGCCAGTGCGGTACCGGCCAGTCCCTTGAATCGCACCCGTGCCCCATTTCCCGTATGGAGATCCTGTTCCGAACGGGTTCTTGGTAGCAGTGCGCGGCTACCGGCGGGTCAGCCGGCGGGAGGGGCCTGACCAGGGCCGCAGTGGTCTGGCCGGGGGTGGTCGGCGGTCACCGCACGCCGATGACGCCAGATGGTCGACGAGATGTCATCCCGAGGTCGCCGCCCGGTCACCGAGGCACGCGGGCGGGCCGGCATGACCGGGGCGGGCCACCGGGTCGGGGCGGTCAGCGGCCGTGCCGGCGCCTGCGCCGTACGACGATCCAGCGGATGATCACCGCCAGCACGACAACCGCCGCGATCCCGATGCTCGCCGCCCCGAGGTATCCCTGCGCCCGTTTCCAGGAGGCGCCGAGCACGTACCCGACCAGGACAACCGTGGTTGCCCAGGTCACCCCGCCGACCACGTTGTACGCCAGAAACCGGCGGTACGGCATCCGGGTCATCCCGGCCAGCGCCGGCACCAGCGCCCGCAGTACGCCGATCCAGCGGCCGAGCATGACCGCGGCCGGACCGTGGCGCTGGATGAACGTCTCCGCCCGTTGCCAGCGCTCCTCGCCGACCCACCGACCCAGCCGGCTGCGGCGCAGCGGCATCCCCGTCCGCCGGCCGATCTCGTATCCGACGCTGTCCCCGACGACCGCGCAGACCGCCGCGACGATGACCAGCGCCGCGATGTTGGTCCGTCCGGTGGCGGCGAGCGCGCCGCCGATCAGCAGGGCCGTCTCGCCGGGGAGGATCAACCCGATGAAGGCGGCGCACTCGCCGAAGGCGAGCAGCCCCACCAGCACCAGTAGCGGCCAGCCGGACAGGTCGGACAGGATGTCGGTGAGCTGGTCCACCCGAGGGCCCCGGTCAGCCGCTGCCGGACGGTGGGCGCACCCGCGCACCGCCGCCGGACCGGCGCACGTCGGCTCGGACGGGTCTGCGCATCTCGTCCCCTCGTCGGGCAGGTGCTGCGGCTGGTGCCGCAACCGGTGGTCGGCGTAAGACCACCAGCACCATCAGAACACCCCGCGACGCCCCGACCAGGGGGAATCAGTGACCCTCCCGGATCACCGTCGTCACCCGTACGAGTGACCCGCCCGCTCCCGGTCAGAGATCCAGTACGAGCCGCGGGCCCCGGGACCGGGAGACGCAGATGTACATCGTGTCGTTGGCCGCCTGCTCCTCGTCGGTGAGCAGCGAGTCCCGGTGGTCCGGTTCCCCCGCGAGCACGCTCGTCTCACAGGTCCCGCAGGTCCCCTCGGTGCAGGAGTAGAGCACGTCCACCCCGGCGTCCTCGATCGTCTCCAGCACCGAGCGGTCGGGCGGCACGGTCAGCACCAGGCCCGAATGCGCGAGTTCGACCTCGAAGGAACCCGCCCGGACCGGCGCTCCCTGCTCTTTCGGGGCGAAACGTTCCACCCGCAGGGCGCCCGGCCGCCGATCTCGGCAGGTCGCCTCCACCGCCAGCAGCAGGGGTTCCGGCCCGCAGCAGTAGACCAGGGTCGCCGGGTCCGAATCGGCGAGGATCCGGTCGAGGTCGAGCAGGCCGGTCTCGTCCTGCGGCCGGATCGCGACCCGGTCGCCGTACCGCTCGGTCAGCTCGCGGACGAAGGCCATCGACGAGCGGGTCCGGCCGCCGTACACCAGCCGCCAGGGGACACCGGCGGCCTCGGCGGCGGCGAGCATGGGCACGATCGGGGTGATCCCGATGCCGCCGGCGACGAAGACGTAACGCGGTGCCGGTTCGAGCGGGAAGTGGTTGCGCGGACCCTGCACGCGTACGGTGTCGCCGGCCGCCAGGTTGTCGTGCATGAACCGGGATCCGCCCCGGGACGTCGGCTCCAGCAGGACCGCGATCGTCCACTGCCGTGCCTCGTCGATGTCGCCGCAGAGCGAGTACTGGCGGGTGGACCCGTCGTCGAGGATCACGTCGATGTGGGCGCCCGCGCTCCAGTCGGGCAGCACACGACCGTCGGGCGCGGCGAGGGTCAGTCGTACGACTCCCTCGGCGGCCCGCTCCCGGTGCCGGACGACCAGGTCGAGCTTCTCCTCGGCGCCGGTGCTGCCCATGTCCGCTCCTCCTGGTGCTCACGCCCGCATCCCGGCCGGGAGCCGACCGACGGGTGGGACCGGGCGGTCCGGGTCGGGGCCGTTGCCGTGCTGCTCGGGATGGCCCAGCAGCCAGTCCCAGAGTTCGACCGGGTCCTCGGCCTCCTGCGACGTACCGCACCAGCAGTAGCCACGCAGCCGGTCGGAGCCGGGCAACCAGACGATGCGGTAGATCCCGGTACCGGTGAGCCTGGTCGGCTCCGGGGTCATCGCGCCGCTGCCTGCGCCTGGGGTGCACTCGCCGCCGCCATTCGCCTCAGTATGCGGCGCGCGGCCAGCCCGCCGGTATCGATGTTTATGCTCAGTTCCCGGAAGCCCTCGGGCTCGGTGGCGATGACCTGTTCGAGCCGGTTGAGCGCGGTGACGTCCTGCAACACCACGGTCCGGTTGCTGTTCTCGAGAAAGTCCGAGACCTCCCGGTCGTCGAGGGCGAAGTCGCGGGCCACCGCCCAGAAGTCGTGCGTAGTGGTCTCGGTTTCCGGGGTGATGGCGTAGACGACCTCGACGTGGAAGGCGCGCTCGTCGGTGCCGTCCGGCTCGGGATAGACCCCGACCGGGGCGATCCGGCTGTGCAGCAGGTAGAGGCAGGGTGGGTGGTACTCGATGTCCTGCCACCGGACGATCCGGCCCTCGATCCCGGTGGAGCGGGAGTAGAACGGTGGGCACTCGGCGTCGTCCATGTGCCGGCTGACGTAGATGATGCCCCGCTCCTCGTCGACCTCCGTGGTGATCGGCGTGTTCGCGACCTCCGGGGTGCCGATGTAGCCGCCGTGCAGGTACGTCTCGTGCGAGAGGTCGAGCAGGTTGTCCACCAGCAGGTCGTACCGCGCGGCCAGCGGCTCCATCCCGTACACGGCCGTGTAACCGTCCAGGTCCAGCCAGGGTGCCCGGGGGATGGTCGACTCGTCGGCACCGGCCGGCTCGCCGATCCACACCCATACGAAGGAGTCCTGCTCCTTGACCGGGTACGAGCCCAGCCTCGCCGCCCGGGGCACCCGGGTCTGACCCGGCACCGCCACACAGACCCCGTCCGCCCCGTACGTGAAGCCGTGGTAACCGCAGACCACGGTGTCACCGACCAGGTGGCCCGGCGGTTGGGACAGCGGGAAGCGGCGGTGCACACACCGGTCGGTCATCGCGACCACCGCACCGGCCTCGGTACGCCAGAACAGGATCGACTCTCCGCAGACCGTACGGGAGAACAGGTCCCGCCCGATCTCGCTGCCGTAGGCCGCGACGTACCACTGGTTCCTGACGAACTCCATCTCCGGTCTCCTTCCCACCGCCCGCCGCGCGGGCTGCGCGGCGGGGAACGGTTCCGTTCCGGGTTACTGGAAGAGCGCGTCCACCTGCGGCGCCTTCGTGACCAGGCCGTCGCGCAGGGCCAGGTCGGCCAGCGCCTGGATGGACTGCCGGTTGATCTCCGCGGGGAAGGAGGGCAGCGTCAGGGTGGGGATGATCTCGGCCCCGATCGAGGTGTACGTGGACAGGACCTGACGGGTCTCGTCCCGGTGGGCCGAGGCGTACGCCTGCGACTCCACCATTGCGTCGGTGAACGCCCGGACCAGGTCCGGGTCGGACTTGAGCAGAGCCTCTGAGGTGAAGTACGTGGCCACCGAGAGGTTCGGGGTCGCCTCCGCGTAGGCCGAGGAGATGTCCCGGCCCTTCTGGTTGCGGGCGATGGTCAGGAAGGGCTCGACGATGAACGCGGCGTCGACCCGACCGTTCGCCACCGCTGCCGGCATGTCCGGGAACGGCAGCTCGACGAACTTCACCGTCTTGGGGTCGCCGCCGGCCTTGCGGACCGCCTCGCGTACGACGGTGTCGCTGATGTTGTTGAGGGTGTTGATGGCCACGGACTTGCCGGACAGGTCGGCGCTCGACTTGATCGGGCTGCTCTCCGGCACGACCACCCCGGCGAAGTCCTTGCCCGGGGTGCCGGTGGAGGAGGGACCCGGCGCCACGATCTTGAGGGGGAGCCCGCGGGTCTGTGCGAGCAGCAGCGAGGTGTTGTTGCTGAACCCGAACTGGAACTGGCCGGAGAGTACGGCCGGGACGATGGCGGCACCGCCCTGGGCCAGTTCGAGCTTGACCTCGAGCTTGCGGTCGGCAAAGAATCCCTTTTGGACGCCCAGGTAGATCGGCGCCACGTCCAGGATCGGAATCACCCCGACGGTGATCTTCGTGGCCTGGTCCCCGGCCCCGCTGTCGGTGCTCTCGCCGTCTCCACCACCGCCGCAGGCGGTGAGCAACATGGCGGCGGCCAGGACAACGGCAAGTTTTCTACGCATCTGGTGCTCCCGATCCGGCCGAAAACACGTAGCTTCCGGCCAACCCCGTGCGAATCGTGAGGATGGATTCCTCTATGGACCCTAGAGACGGTCGGACGGGCGGTCAACAAACAGCCGATCGGAGCCGCTGGGCAGCGGATCGTCGACCGGCGTTGCGCCGTCCGGTGGCCGGGCCGATGCCGTACGGGCCGGCTCAGTCCTTGTCCTTCTCGCACGCGATGCCGTCGCCGTCCCGGTCCAGCCTGGCCGAGTAGCCGGGATCGCCCCGGTGCAGCGGCGTGACACCCGCCCGGCGGGCCTGGTTGCAGTTCCGGTAGACGACGGCACCGCCCCGGCCGGGCTCCGGGGTCGGCGCGACGACGGGTTGGACGATGGGCGAGGTGGTGGCCGTGGTCGCGCTCCGGGTGGTTCCGATCTGCGGCCGGGGCTGGGCCGGCGGCGCGGGGGTGGTCGGTCGGGTTGTCGTCCGGGGCGTGGGGGGTGCCGGCGGCGCGACCTGCACCGGCGCCCTGGCGGCACCGTCCGGTGCCAGCGCGGTCGGGGTCTGACCGGCGAATACGGCGCTCAACGTGGCCGCTCCCACCCCCAACGTCAGGACCAGCAGCAACGCGAGGAGCCAGATGCGTCGGCGGTTGGCGCCGATCCGGACAGGAACGGCGGCGGTGGGCGAGGGGTCCGCCGGGCGGGGGACCGCCGAGCGGTAGCGGCCCGCCGCCTGGTTACCTCGCCCGTACGCGAACGCGCGGGGTTCCTGCCGCTGGTTGTCGAGGGGCGGCTGGCTCACCAGAGCAGGTTACAGGTGCGCTCAGCGAAGCCGGCCGATGGCTGTCGACGCGTCCGGGAACGATCAGACCGGTCGTCGCCGGCCCGGATGTGGCCTGCGCCACAACACGGAACACGGGGCACGGTTTGTTACTTGAGTCGTACAGGCTCAACTCAAACGATGGCAGGTGTTCGATGGCAACTCTTCCGGTTCTGCCCCTGACCGACGCAGTCCTGCTGCCCGGGATGGTCATCCCGGTGACCCTCGACCCGAGCACCCAGGCTGCCGTCGACGCCGCTCGCGCGGCGGGTGACAAGAAAGTTCTTGCGGTGCCCCGGGTGGACGGGGAATATGGCTCTATGGGCGTTATCGCCCTGATTGAGAAGGTCGGTCGGCTGCCTAGCGGCGAGCCGGCTGCCGTGGTCCGTGGCATGTCCCGGGCCCGGATCGGTTCCGGCGTGCCCGGACCCGGAGCGGCGCTCTGGGTCGAGGCGACCGAGCTCGACGAGCCCGCGCCGACCGGCAAGGCCAAGGAACTCGCCCGCGAGTACAAGGCCCTCACCACGTCGCTGCTCCAGGAGCGCGGCGCCTGGCAGGTCATCGACGCCCTCGAGCGGATGACCGACCTGTCCGAACTCGCCGACTCCTCCGGGTACGCCTCGTGGCTCACCCTGGCCCAGAAGACCGAACTGCTCTCCGCGCCCGACGTGACCACCCGACTGGAACTGCTCGTCGGCTGGGTTCGCGACCACGTCGCGGAGCAGGAGGTCACCGAGCAGATCAACTCGGAGGTACGGGAGGGTCTGGAGAAGTCCCAGCGCGAGTTCCTGCTCCGCCAGCAGCTCGCCGCGATCCGCAAGGAACTGGGCGAGGACGAGCCGGACGGCTCGGCCGACTACCGGTCCCGGGTCGAGTCCGCCGACCTGCCCGACAAGGTACGCGAAGCAGCCATGCGCGAGGTCGGTCGGCTGGAACGGGCCAGTGACGCCTCCCCGGAGGCCGGCTGGATCCGCACCTGGCTGGACACCGTACTGGAAATGCCCTGGACGACCCGGACCGACGACAACACCGACCTGGCCTCGGCCCGTGAGGTACTCGACGCCGACCACGCCGGACTGAGCGACGTGAAGGACCGGATCCTGGAGTACCTGGCCGTGCGCAACCGTCGGGCCGCCTGCAACCTGCAGGTGGTCGGCGGCCGTGGCTCCGGTGCGGTGCTCGCCCTCGCCGGTCCGCCCGGGGTGGGCAAGACCAGCCTCGGCGAGTCCGTCGCCCGCGCGCTCGGCCGCAAGTTCGTCCGGGTCTCGCTCGGCGGCATCCGCGACGAGGCGGAGATCCGGGGTCACCGGCGCACCTACGTCGGTGCGCTGCCCGGCCGGATCGTCCGGGCACTGCGCGAGGCGGGTTCGATGAACCCGGTCGTGCTCCTGGACGAGGTCGACAAGATCTCCGCGGGCTACGCCGGTGACCCGGCCGCCGCCCTGCTCGAGGTCCTCGACCCCGCCCAGAACCACACCTTCCGGGACCACTATCTGGAGGTCGACCTCGACCTCTCGGACGTGCTCTTCCTGGCCACCGCCAACGTGGTCGACTCCATCCCCGGCCCGCTGCTGGACCGGATGGAACTGGTCACGCTCGACGGCTACACCGAGGAGGAGAAGGTCGCCATCGCCCGCGACCACCTGCTGCCCCGGCAGCTCGAGCGGGCCGGCCTCACCGCCGAGGAGTTCAGCGTCAGCGACGAGGCCCTGGGCCAGGTCGCGGCCGAGTACACCCGCGAGGCGGGGGTACGGCAACTGGAGCGGGCCCTGGCCCGGATCCTGCGCAAGGTCGCGGTCGCGCTGGCCACGACCGACGAACCGGTACGGGTCGACACCGACAACCTCAAGACCTACCTGGGACGGCCCCGGTTCACCCCGGAGTCGGCCGAGCGCACCGCCGTACCGGGCGTGGCTACGGGTCTGGCGGTGACCGGTGCCGGTGGCGATGTGCTCTTCATCGAGGCGACCAGCATGGAGGGCGAGCCGGGGCTGACCCTGACCGGCCAGCTCGGCGACGTGATGAAGGAGTCGGCGCAGATCGCCCTGTCGTACCTGCGCTCGAACGGCCGCAAGTTCGGGCTCGACCCGAACGCGCTGGCCGGACGCCGGATCCACCTGCACGTACCGGCGGGTGCGGTGCCCAAGGACGGCCCCAGTGCCGGCATCACCATGGTCACCGCGTTGGCCTCGCTGGCCTCCGGCCGGCCGGTACACCCGGAGTTCGGGATGACCGGTGAGGTCACCCTGGCCGGTCGGGTGCTGCCGATCGGCGGGGTGAAGCAGAAGCTGCTCGCCGCACACCGGGCCGGCCTCACCGAGGTCATCATTCCGGCGCGCAACGAGCCGGACCTGGACGACCTGCCGACCGAGGTGCGCGAGGCGCTGACCGTGCACACCCTGGCCGACGTGGCGGACGTACTCGCGCTGGCCCTGCGGCCGGCCGAGGAGGTCGAAGACGCGCAGACGCTGGACGGTCCGGCGCTGGCGGTGGCGTAACACCTGCGATCGCCCATGGTCCCGGGCGGTCGATGCGAGGGCGCTCCACTTCGGTGGGGCGCGCTCGCCGTACGTGGTGAACGGCTATGACGTCATGCCGTTCGGTCAGCCGTCGGCGGGCGGGCACTCTCGTTTCTGGACGTACATCGTCTTTGATGTGAGTACATCGAAAACGATGTACGAGTTTGCCGCGTTATACGTCCCAGACGGAGGACCTGACGCTCCGGGGGCTCTGCCGTGTCCCCGGGCGGCGGGGGAGGGCGGATGGCACACTGCGCGCATGGGTGACGTACGGCTGGACCAGCGCGACCCGGGCGAGAACAGTGAGGCGCCGACGCTGCTGCTGGTGCACGGGCTCGGCGCGACCGGTGCGGTCTGGGACCGGTGGCGTCCCTACCTCGACGAGCACTGGCCGGACCGTTGGCTGGCGCCGGACCTGCCCGGCCACGGCGTTGCGAAGCCGTTGCCGCGTTACACCTTCGGCGCCCTGGCCGGCAGTCTCGCCGACCTGCTCGACCGGGACCGGCCGGTGGTGGTGCTCGGGCACTCGCTCGGCGGGGTGCTGGCACTCGCCCTGGCCAGCGGCTGGTTCGGCGTACGGGTCCGGACCGCGATCGGGTTGGGCATCAAGGTGCGGTGGAGCGCCGACGAACTGGCCCGGGCCGGTGCGCTCGCCCGACGCCCGGTCACCTGGTTCGACTCGTACGAGGCGGCGGCCGACCGTCACCTGAAGGTCTCCGGGCTGGCCGGTCTGCTGCCGCCGGACGATCCGGCGATCTCGACCGGGGTGGTGGCGCAGGACGGGCGTTGGCGACTGGCGCTGGATCCCGCCGCCTTCGGGGTGGGTGAGCCTGACCTGCCCGGCCTGCTCGCGGCGGCCCGTGGTCGGGTGGTGCTGGCCAGGGGAGAGCACGACCCGATGGTCACCGCGGAACAGTTGACCGTGCTGTCGCCCTCGGCGGTGACCCTGCCCGGCCTCGGCCACAACGCCCACGTCGAGGACCCGCTCACGGTGTCCGGGCTGCTCACCCCGGCATCGGCCCCTGTCGCCGGGCAACCGCTCACGCCCTGAGCGGAGCTCCCCGGCTGGTAGAGTGGCCTACGAGTGATCAGGAACCAGGGAGACGAAGACATGGTGGGTGACGACGACATCTCCGGGTGATACCCGGAAGTGATCGGCCACCGGTGGGCGCCCAACAGCGCCGACGTGGCCATGTTGTCGTTCGATCCTTCCCTGTTTCCCCGCCGGGCGGCCCCGGTACGCCCGCATCACCATCTAAGGCACTCGCATGTCCGATGCGTTCATCGTCTGCTCGAACCTTTCCTTCTCCTGGCCCGACGACACCCCGGTCTTCCAGGACCTGTCCTTCTCCGTCGGCGGCGGCCGTACGGGCCTCGTCGCACCGAACGGTGCGGGTAAGAGCACCCTGCTCAAGTTGATCGCCGGGGAGCTGACACCCGGCACCGGCTCCGTGTCCGTCAACGGGATGCTCGGTTACCTGCCGCAGACCCTGCCGCTGGTCGGTGACCTGACCGTGGCGGAGGTCCTGGGCATCGCCCCGGTGCTCGCGGCCCTGGACGCGATCGAGTCGGGCGACGCGAGCGAGGAGCACTTCACCACGATCGGCAACGACTGGGACATCGAGGAGCGTACCCGTGCGGAGCTGGACCGCCTCGGTCTCGGCGACGTCGACCTCACCCGGCGCCTGCACACCCTCAGCGGTGGGCAGGTCGTCTCCCTGGGCCTGGCGGCACAGCTCGTCAAACGCCCGGACGTCCTGTTGCTCGACGAACCGACCAACAATCTCGACCTCGACGCGCGTCGCAGGCTCTACGGCGTGATCGAGGAGTGGAAGGGCTGCCTGCTGCTGGTCAGCCACGACCGGTCCCTGCTCGACCGGATGGAGCGCATCCTCGAACTCGACCGGGGCGAGGTCCGCTCGTACGGCGGAAACTTCACCGAGTACACCGACGCCGTGCGCGCGGCGCGGGAGGTTGCCGAGAAGAACATCCGCAACGCCGAGCAGGAGGTCAAGCGGGAGAAGCGGGAGATGCAGCAGGCCCGTGAGCGGGCCGACCGGCGGGCCAGCAACGCCTCGAAGAATCTGAAGAACGCCGGTCTGCCGAAGATCTTCGCCGGGACGATGAAGCGGGGCGCACAGGAGTCGGCGGGTAGGGCGAACACGACACACGCCGGGCGGGTCAGCGACGCCAGGGCGCGGCTCGACGAGGCGGGTCGCGCCCTGCGCGACGAGCAGAAAATCGTGCTGGAACTGCCCGACACCAAGGTTCCGGCCGGACGCACGGTCTTCCTGGGGGAGCGGTTGCGGGTCCGTTACGGCAACCTGGCCCTGTTTGCCGGCGACGGCGCCGACCTGACGATCCGGGGCCCCGAGCGGATCGCGCTGACCGGACCCAACGGCGCCGGCAAGTCGACCCTGCTGCGGTTGGTCAACGGTGATCTGGAGCCGGAGGGCGGCGAGATCAAACGGGCCGACGGTCGGATCGCGTACCTGTCGCAGCGGCTGGACCTGCTGGACCTGGACCGTACGGTGGCGGAGAACCTGGCCGCGTTCGCGCCCCGGATGGCGGAGGCGCAGCGGATGAACCTGCTCGCCCGTTTCCTGTTCCGGGGCTCCCGCATCCACCTGCCGGTCGGGGTGCTCTCCGGCGGCGAGCGGCTGCGGGCCACCCTGGCCTGCGTCCTGTTCGCCGAACCGGCGCCGCAGCTCCTCCTGCTGGACGAACCGACGAACAACCTCGACCTGGTGAGCGTCGGTCAGTTGGAGAGCGCCCTCAACGCGTACGAGGGCGCCTTCGTGGTGGTCAGCCACGACGAACGGTTCCTCGCCGAGATCGGGGTGGACCGCTGGCTGCGACTCTCCGACGGCCGGGTGCTGGAGACACGGGCACCCGACGGCGACTGAGCGCGTACGGAAGGGCCGGACGGGGGACCGGTGACCTACCCCGGTTGGGGTGAGCACCGCCCGCGTCCGGCCCGCCGCTGTTGTCGTTACCGCTGCGCGGTGCGTACCAGGTACTGCACGCCACCCACGTCGGTCTTCGGCCCACCGGCCTTGGCCGGTCCGAACTGGACCACGTCGACGGTGAAGAGCCTCGACGACACGGTCGTCGTGGAGAAGATCAGACTGAACGCCGGTCGTTCACCGGGGTTGAGCAGCAGATCGCTGATCTTGGCGTTCGCCGCCACGATCTCCACCTGGTTGCGGCCGACCTCGCGGATGCCGGTGCCCGGCCGTCCGGCCTGTACCCACCGTTCGAACAGAACCGGACCCAGGTCGGCGACGATCCGGCCGCCGGCATTCTGGAATGGTTCCCCCCGCTGGTTGAACACGAGGTCGTTCCTGGTCGGCACCTCGGTCTCGTTGCCGATCGCGAACGGACGCACGGCGGGGCTTCCGGGGGCCGGGTTGACCGAGTCGACGTTGCGCCACGCCAGGTTGTTGTTGTACTGGACGTTGATGCTGTGGCTGGGACCTTCGGACGTCATCGGGTCGGTGGGGGACACCCACCGGGCCAGCAGACAGAAGTGCCCTGGACCGGGTACGCCGTTCCACGGGATCGTCACCGTGGTGACGCCCGGGGCCGCGCTCGCCGGGGTCGCGCCGATCAGCGTCCAGTGGATCGGCCAGGTCGCGCCGCCGCCCGGAGTCGTACGGTAGAGCTCCAGCGTGCCGTTGCTGACTCCGGAGCCGTACGGGCCGGGGTTGTTCAGCTTGACGAAGACGTAGTTGGTCACGCCGACGATCGGGTTCTGGCTGGTGGCACACTCGATCGCGGTCGGGCAGACCTTGATGTCCGGGCTGGCCCACAGCGGGTTGAGGTAGTGCGGTTCCGTGCCGACGTCACCGGCGACGTCCCGGATGTAGGCGTCGGTACGCGCCGCCACCGTGGCCCCGTCGGTCGTCGAGCCGGCCAGGGCGGCGCCGGCGGTGGTCAGGGTCAGCAGTGTCGCCAACACCGTTCCGACGATCAGTCGGGGCCCTGAGCGTCGGGCATTCTGTCGTGCGGTGCCCATGGTAATTCCCTCCGATTGGTGGTGGAGTGGTCCGACAAATCGCTGCCCGGATGGGTGGCGGGGTCGGCGGAATTACTGTATGGCACAGATCAGCGACTATGTTTCGAGCCGTGATTCCGATTGCCTCGGGTGCCCGGTTATGTCGGTAAGATAGCCATTTCAAATGCGTCCTGAATGTCGACTGGACAAGCCGCCCGCAGCGACCTTCGACAACCGGATGCCGTGCGTCACGGCCGTCGACCGAGATGGAAATACCACCGGACCACGGGTACGCGACCTCCCGGCTCCGCCGCTGTCTGCGCTGCTCCGCCGGTCTTCGACCCGCGGGCGGTGGCCGTGACGTGGATCGCGCGGTCGTCGTCGGTGCGCACCGCCGATCCCGTCTCGTGCGGCTCGGTGCCGACCGTGGGCACCTGTTCTGCCTGGTTCAGTGGACCAGTCAAAACGAGGATGCCGGTAAGTGGCCAGGATGACGAAAGACGTACATCGGGTGCGGTGCACTGGTATCACCGATGCCCGGTGACGAAGAAAATCGGTCGCTCACCCTCCCCAAATGAGCGACCGATGTCCCGAGTCGATCCGGTCAGGGCGTCCAGGTCGGTCCGATGTCCTCCGACCGTGTGGACAGATTGCGATAGATGTCCCGGCGGAGGGTGATCCGTCCGACCGGATGACGGCCGGCGTTGCGCCTGATCCTCCTCAGTCGTCGCTGTTGGTCCACCATGGAATCAAAGCGCTGGTCTGCTGGGTTCGGCATGCCGACCTTCCGGGTTGTCGTCGTCGTCCTCGGGGGCCAGGTGCCGTACGGCCTCGGTGTCCACCTCGACCTCCAGGTCCCTGTTGATCCGGATGTCGATCGCGTACCCCCGGTTGCTCGGTGCGTCCTCCGGGCCTGATGCCTCGGTCGGGTCATCGCGGTCTCGGGGGCTCGCTCCGTCTTGCTGGGTCACTCTTTGATTCCTTTTCGGTTGTAGGGGAGGCTTGTGGCCAGGTGTAGTTTCGTCAAGATCACCTAGGGTGACCGTGACGCTACAGACCATACATTGACTGGCTGGGTCCCTGATCTCCGTGCCGCTAAGGCAAGTGTGTCCCGGCAATTCGGTATAAAAATCGCGCGATGGGGCCATCTGGTGAAATGGTCGCCATCGCGTCCGGTGCGAGTGCCCCACTGAATGGCGCAATGAGTACGCCACAGTGATGGCTGTCAACCTCCGATGTGGATGTCGCACACCCGGTACGTCAATCGGGGTCCTATGTGTCCCACTAGTCGTGTTCCTGACAGCAGACTTCGCAGTAGCGGGAATAACCTCCGGCGACCGCCGCGGGAGCGAAAGTGGGGGCGATCGCCGCCCGGGACGGTCCAGCTCGGTCCGATGGTCGGACCGGTCGTCATCGAGGGGACAACCGTGATCACACCGGGGGAGTGCGCTGTGGCGACCAGAGGCGGCACTGGGAGGCCAGCTCGCGACCGGGGCCCCGGTGCAGGACGGTGCCCGTGACGCGGGTAGCCGACGGACGAACCATGACTGATGGGCGAAGCGTGGCTGACGAGCGAGCGGTGGCCGACGGACCGGGCGGGATCATCGGGGGACCGCCCTTGTCGGCCGGGCCGGTGGTGTCCGAGGCGGGTGCTACCGGTGACGGACCCGTTGCCGGGGGACGGGATGCGGCACCGGGCGTCGGCGACGGCAGCCGGTCACTGGTGAAGGTCACCGTCAACCTCACCCCGCGCGCGGTGGACGCACTCGACCTGGCCTGTACGCGTACCAGGGACACCAAGACCGACACGATCAACCGCGCGCTGGTCGTCTACAACCTGGTGTTGGAGCTGATGGAACGCGGCGGGGGAAGCCTCACCCTGCAGAACCGCGACGGCGGCACCGAACGGATCCACCTGCTCTGAGCGCCGACCGGTCGGGTGACGGGAGGCGCCGGGGTGCCCTGCCGTCACCCGGCGGTGTCAGTTCTGCTCGGTACGGCCGAGGCGCCAGTAGCCCATGAACGCGACCGCCCGGCGGTCCATCCCGTACTCGCCGACCAGTTGCCGGCGCAGCGTCTTGACCACACCCGCCTCGCCGGCCAACCAGGCGTAGAGGTCGCCGTCGCCGGTCTGCCGGTGGTCGTCGGCGTCGACCGGCACCTCCCAGAGGATGTCGGTGTCGACGTCGACGTCCTCCAACTCGACGACGGGCGCCGGGGTCGCCGAGCCGGCGCGCAGCCGTCCGGCCGCCGCCCGTACGGCCGGAACGAGCTGACTGCCGTGTTCGGCGCCGTCGCGCGGCAACCAGGTCACCCGTACGCCGGGCGGTCCGGTGAGCGGGAAGTTGTCGCCGCTGTCCGGGACCTCGAGCAGCGCCTCGCCGTACGCGTCGGCGGGCAGCCGTTCCAGGATCGAGCCGATCGCCGGTACGGCGGTCTCGTCGCCGGCCAGCAGGAGGCGGTCGGTACCGACCGGCGGGTGGAACTCGAGCCCGCCGTGCACGCCGGGGTAACCGGCGTCCGGGCCGAGTAGTGCCGCGGTCGAACCGGGCCGGGCGGCGACGGCCCACCGTGAGGCCGGTCCGCCGTCGCCGTGCAGCACCAGGTCGACGTCGACCTCGGCCATCCGTGGCCGGACCGCCCGGACGGTGTACGTCCGGATCGGGTTGCGCCGTTCGTTCGGCAGTTCCCGCCAGCGCGGGTACCAGTCCGGGCCGTCCGGCATGTCGGCCAGCCCGGTCTCCGGCAGCGGCAGGATGAGCTTGATCCGCTGGTCGTAGCCGTTGTCGGCGAACGCGCCGAGGTCCGGCCCGGTGAAGGTCACCCGCAGGAAACTCGGACTCAGCCTCCGGGCGTGTAACACCTCGACGCCGAAGACGCGGTACGGCTGGATCGAAGTGGGTCGCTCGGCGGTCTGGGTCACGGTAGCCTCCTTCTTCCTAAGGTATGGCTAACCTAACCCGACCAGGATGCAGGTCGTCAACCGGCCCCGTCGGTAGGGGCTTGCCGGACTTGTTGCCAAGTAAGGATTTTGTTGCCGGGGACGGATTTTGTCGCTGGCACCGGACAGGCATGATGATGGCTTCCCACCGACCGGGTCGATGGTCTTCCGCGACGGGGATCAATCCGGTCGACCGGAGGAGGAGCGATGGGGCGGTCCGAGGACAAGCAGTGGATGCCGGACGAGGTGGACCCGACCGGACCGAACCTGGCCCGGGTCTACAACGCGATCGGTGGTGGCACGCACACGTTCGGTGCGGATCGGGAGATGGCGAACCAACTGCTGACCGTGCAGCCCGAGTTGGCGTACTGGGTGCGTACCAACCGGGCGTTCCTGGCCCGGTCGGCCAGGTTCGTGTTCGAGTCGGGGATCCGGCAGGTGCTCGACGTCGGCGCCGGTCTACTCGCCCCGGGCAGCGTGCACGACATCGCCGCCCAGGTCGCACCGGACGCCCGGGTGCTCTACCTGGATCTCGATCCGGTGGTGGTCGCCCAGGCCAACGAGATCCTGCGCGACCAGCCCCTGGTCTCGGCGTTCCGGGGCGACCTGCGTAACCCGGCCGAGGTGGTGCGGCTGGCCACCGAGGCGGGTCTGGACTTCACCCGACCGGTGGCGATCCTGCTGGTCGCGGTGCTGCACTTCGTCCAGGACTCGGACGACCCGGAGGGCATCCTCGCCCGGCTGCGCGACGCCGTACCGGCCGGGTCCTATGTGGTCATCTCGCACGCCTCCCGGCCGCCGCAGCTCACCGACGCCGGTGTCCGGGCGGAGAAGGACTACAGCGAGCGGACCGCGCCGGTGGCGTTGCGCACCCGCGAACAGGTCGAGCGCCTCTTCGAGGGCTGGGACCTGCTGGAGCCGGGACTGGTCCAGCCGCCGTTCTGGCGCCCCGAGCCGGAGGACCTGGTCGAGCCCGCCGACGTCGAGCGGGCCAAGGGAACGCCGGCCTGGGTGGGTGTGGCGATCAAGCGTTGACCCGGTACGAGTGTGACCGGCGCCGGAGTTCAGTCCTTCACGGCGCCGGTCAGGCCGTTGACAAAATAGCGCTGGGCGACGAGGAAGAGCACGATGACCGGCACCACCAGGATCAGTGAGCCGGCCATGATCTCGTTGTACCGGGGCACGTTGCCCGACGCGAGCATCTCCAGGGCCAACGGCAGGGTGTAGCGGGACTCGTCGTTGAGCGACACCCGGGTCAGGACGTACTCGTTCCAGGTGGGCACGGCGGTCAGCACCGCGATGGTGATCAGGGCCGGACGGCTCAGCGGCAGGTAGACCCGCCAGAAGATGCGGCCCTCGCCGGCCCCGTCCACCCGGGCGGCGTCGTGCAGCTCGCGCGGGATCGACCGGAACGCGTTGGTCAGCAGCAACACCGTCAGCGGGGCGGTCCCGTTGACGAACGGCAGGACCAGTCCCAGGTGGGTGCCGAGGATGCCGAGCTTGTTCTCCAGGATCACCAGCGGCAGCAGCACGGTGATGCCGGGTACGAAGAGCAGCGCGACGAAGAACCAGAACAGGAACCGGCGGCCGGGGAAGTCGAGCACCGCGAAGGCGTACGACGCCAGGCTGTAGACGACCAGGACGCCGAGCACGGTCAACCCGGTCACCCGGAGGCTGTTGAGCAGGTAGTCGAAGAAGTGCAGCCGGCTCCAGGTCTCGACCAGGGTGTCCCAGGTCGGCTGGCGGGGCACCAGGTGACCCCCGCGCAGGATCTCGTCGCGGTTCTTCAGGGCCCCGGACACCATCCAGGCGAACGGGTAGAGGCTGACCACGGCGTACAACGCGAGAGCGGCGTACGCGACGAGGTGGCCGACGGAGGGGCGCCGGCGTACGGCCGGTCGGATGACGGTCACTGGCTGCTCCGCAGCAGTCGGGCGTTGACGACGGTGAGCAGCAGGGCGGCCAGGAAGATGAGCCAACCGAGCGCGCTGGCCACGCCGAGGGTGGGGGAGAGGTTCTGGAAGAACGCGAGCTGGTACGCCTGCAGGCCGAGTACGTCGGTGTGCCCGCCCGGTCCACCGTTGGTCATCAGCAGGAAGATCTGGAAGCCCTGCATGGTGTCCCGGATCCCAAGTAGGGTGATCGCCGCGGTGATCGGCACCAGCAGTGGCCAGGTGATGTGCCGGACCACCCGTACGCCCCCGGCGCCGTCGAGCTGCGCGGCCTCCGTCAGGTGCGGGTCGATGGCCTGTAGCCCGGCGAGGTAGAGCAGCATCGCCACCGGCACGCTGCCCCAGATGATGATCACGATGAGGGTGGCGAGTGCGGTGTCCGGATCGGCGAGCCAGCCCTCGGGACGGGCCACGCTGCCCAGACCGACCGAGCGGAGCAGTAGGTTGATCGCCCCGTCCGGTTCGAGGACGTACCGCCAGGCGTAGTAGACCGCGATCCCGGTGGTCACGTACGGCAGGAAGTAGACCGACCTGAGCAGGCCGCGCAGCCGCCGGATGGTGTTGAGCAGTACGGCCAACGGCAGCGCCACCGCCACCGTGCCGAGCGGTACGGCGAGCATCGCGATCGCGGTGTGCCAGGCGGCGGCCCGCAGCTCGGGTGCGAGGGTCGGGTCGCGGTAGAGCAGGTCGCGGTAGTTGTCCAGCCCGACCCACTCCCAGTTCGGGGTGAAGCCGTTCCACTTGGCGAAGCTCAGCGTGACGCTGTAGCCGACGGTGTAGAGCCCCATCACCAGGAAGAGCAGGACGGCGGGTGCGACGAAGGCGTACCCGATCAGCCACTGCCGCCGGGACCGGCGGCCGGCCCGGCGGGTGCGGCGGCGTTGCCGTTGGGTCGGCCCCGCGCCGGGCCGGCCCAACCGGGGGATCGGGGTGAGGAAGTCCACCGAGGCGGCAGAGCGGA